>NZ_JABWDV010000442.1 GCF_013362995.1 Streptomyces sp. TRM64462
GTACCCCCACCCCCAAGCACTTCGTGCAGGGGGGACCCCCAGGGCGATGGGGGTCCCCCCTGCACGAGCGAAGTCGAGAGCTTGGGGGAGGGTGGGCACAGCGGGACCGGCCGCCCGCACACCCTGTTCCCGGTCACCCCGTGGGCGGTGCGCGATCCCGTGCGTCGTGGGTCGGGGCCGCTCCGGGGCTCACCTCCTCGGATTGGCGGGCTCGGGTCCGGGCCTGGATTGCCCGGCCGTACCCGCCAATCGCTGCGGGGGCGACCCCTACGCGTCCCCTCCCGCCGTACGGCGACTCACCGCCGGTGGGGGCCGGTGGGGGTGGGCTACAGGGACGCTGCTGCCGGATTCACCATGCCCCGTACCGTGCGGGACTTGACGAATTCGCCCATCGCCGTCATCTCCCACTCCCCGGAGAACTGGCGGATGAGCTTGCACATCATCACGCCCGTCTGCGGCTCCGCGTTCGTCAGGTCGAAGCGGACCAGTTCCTCGCCCGTCGCGGCGTCCAGGAGGCGGCAGTACGCCTTGGCGACCTCCGTGAACTTCTGGCCCGAGAAGGAGTTCACGGTGAAGACCAGGCCCGTCGCCTCCGCGGGCAGGCGGCCCAGGTCGACCGTGATGACCTCGTCGTCGCCGGCGCCCTCGCCCGTCAGGTTGTCGCCGGAGTGGCGGACCGCGCCGCCCAGGATGTTCAGCTTGCCGAAGTAGCAGCTGTCCAGGTGGTTGCGCTGGGGGCCGTACGCGATGACGGAGGCGTCCAGGTCGATGTCCTTCGCCCGGTAGGCGGGCTCCCAGCCGAGGCCCATCTTGACCTGGGACAGCAGCGGGCGGCCGCCCTTGACCAGGGACACGGTCTGGTTCTTCTGGAGGCTGACGCGGCCCTTGTCCAGGTTGATCTTGCCGGTGGCGGCCGGCGCGGGCGCCGGCGGCGGGGACGCGGGCATCGGGGGTGCCGCCGCAGGGGCGGGTTCCTCTTCCACCGTGACGCCGAAGTCCGTCGCGATGCCCGCGAGACCGTTCGCGTACCCCTGGCCCACCGCGCGGGCCTTCCACGCGCCGCCCCGCCGGTAGACCTCCATCACCACGAGCGCCGTCTCGGCGCCGAGCTGCGGCGGTGTGAACGTGGCGAGTACGGCGCCGGTGTCGGCGTCGCGGAGCGTGGCGGTCGGCTCGATGCCCTGGAACGTCTGGCCCGCGGCGTCCGGGCTCGCCGTGACGACGATCCTCTCGATGCCGGCGGGCACCGCGCCCGTGTCCACCGTGATCGCGTCGGGCGCGGCACCGCCGCCGGAGCGGTGGCCGACGCCGGGGCCCGACGGCTGGTTGTAGAAGATGAAATCGTCGTCCGAGCGCACCTTGCCGTCCGCGCCGAGCAGCAGGCCCGATACGTCGAGCCGCACCGGAGCGGTGACGTCCACCGCCACGCGCGCGGCGGACAGGGGGATGTTCGAGCCGGGGGTCATAGCTGTCATGACTGACGTAACGAGCGACTCCGCTTTACCGTTCCCTTACCCTCGGCCGGCCCGGTTCCGCTCAGGGTCCTATCCTTCCGGTCCGTGACCGTAAGGACCATATTTCGCACGGGGGACGTGGACGAGGCGCGCCGGGAGATCGGGGCGCGGTTCTACGCCAACTTCATGGATGTCATCGAGGCGGAGGGGCGGCCGTTCGCCGCGCGCTTCGAGACCGTCGGCCTGGGAGCGATGGTCGTCGGGGACATGCGGTGCGGCGCCGATGTGCGGATGCGCTTCGGGGAGCTGGGCGCGTACCACGTGAACGTACCGCTCAGCGGGCGCCTGGAGCTGCGGCAGGGCGGCGGGCCGCCGGCGACGGCGACGCCCGCGCGCGGGAACGTGCTGGATCCGGCGGGGCGGGTCGTCGTGGACCGGTGGACGGGCGACTGCCGGGTGATCGCCGTGAAGGTCGAGACGGCCGCGCTGCGCCGCCGCCTGGAGGACCTGCTGGGCCGCGCCCCGCGCCGCCGGCTCACCCTCGCGCCCACCCTGGACCTCACCGCCGGGCCCGGGCGCGACTGGGCGGTGCTGGTGCGGCGGCTGGCCGTGGAGGCGGCCGACCCGGACGGGCTGGCCCGGCACCCGCTGGTCGTGCGGTCCCTGGAGGACGCGCTGCTCACGGGCCTGCTCCTCGCGGCCGGCCACCCGTACCGCGACGAGCTCGCAGCGCCGGAGCGCTCGCTGCGCCCCGCGCCGGTCAAGCGGGTCATGGACGCGGTACGGGAGCGCCCCGAGCACCCGTTCACGGCGACCGAGCTGGCCGGGCTCGCCCGGGTGAGCGCCCGGCGGCTCCAGGAGGCGTTCCGCGCGTACCTCGGGACGACGCCGATGGGGTACGTACGGGATGTGCGCCTGGAGCGGGTCCGCGACGAGCTGCGGGCGGCCGATCCGGACAGCGGGCTGACGGTCGGTGAGGTGGCGTGGCGCTGGGGGTTCACGCACCTGGGGCGGTTCGCCGCGCGCTACCGGGAGCGGTTCGGCGAGACGCCGTCGCAGACCCTGCGGGCGCGGCGCTGAGCTGTGCCTCCGTGTGCTTCAGCGTGCTGCTGTGCGTCGCGTATTGCGGACAGCGGGGCGCGCTCAGTGGATCGTTGATCGTTTCAGCGGGGTCTAGGGTCACGTGGTGAGACGCGGACGCGGTCGTGTCTGTCCCCCGTGGGTACGTCGCGTCCGCGTCACGGGTCCGGCCGGGTCGCCCCCCGTGACATCCGGCTGGACCCGCCCCTTCAGTGCGGCCAGCGTGGCGGGTTGGTGCAGAAGTGGCCGCCCAGGTGGGCGTGGTCCGGGTTGGCGTCGTCCAGCTCCCCCTGGTCCGCCGTCAACTTCGCCGCGTACTCCTCCGAGTCGTCCTGCGGCTCGTAACCGAGCGCCCGCGCCGACGAGAGGTCCCACCACAGGCGGGTGTTGGCCGAGGAGCCGTGGACCACGGTGTGGCCGACGCCCTCGGCGGTGAGCGCCGCGTGGAAGAGGCGGGCGCAGTCCTCCGGGCTCATCCACACGGACAGCATCCGTACGGTCGTGGGCTCGGGGTAGCAGGAGCCGATCCGTACGGACACCGTCTCCAGGCCGTGCCGGTCCCAGTAGAGCTGCGCCAGGTCCTCACCGAACGACTTGGACAGGCCGTAGAAGGTGTCCGGGCGGCGCGGCGTGTCCACCGGGATCAGCGGGTCGCCCGCGCGCGGGCGCGGTGTGAAGCCGACCGCGTGGTTGCTGGACGCGAAGACGATCCGGCGGACGCCCTCCTCGCGGGCCGCCTCGTACAGGTGGTAGGTCCCTTCGATGTTGGCGCGCAGGATCTTCTCGAAGGGGGCTTCCAGGGAGATGCCCGCGAGGTGGATGATCGCGTCGACGCCGCGTACCGCGTCGCGCAGCGCGTCCCGGTCCGCGAGGTCGGCGACGATCGCGTCGGGCGCGCCCTCGACGGGGGCGATGTCGAGGAGCCTCAGCTCGTATCCGTAGGCCGGCAGCAGCCCCCGCATCAGGGTGCCGAGGCCGCCGGCGGCGCCGGTCAGCAGGACGGTGCGGGCAGCGGGCATCAGCGGGCACTCCTTGCGGATACGTGGACATCATTCACATGCGTGGACACGCTATTGAGGTGGCCGTCGGACCGTCAAGGGGTCGCTGGTGGGCGTCGTTTCGCGGTTGACCGCCCGTTCCGGCTGTCCTAGCGTGAGGCGGGTTCAGACATGTGGATGGTGGTCAGATGTGCATATCTGGCTGATGGTTTCGCCTAGGGAGTGTCCGTGACCTCACCCCCGCTCGCCGGCCGCCTGGACGGCCTGCTCGTACTGCCGCCGCTCAGCGAGCCCGCGCCGGTCGCGGGGGAGGAGACGCGGTGAGGGCGTCCGCCTTCGTCTACCCCTGGGACGTCGTGGGCGACCCCGACGCCGCCGCCCGGATCGCCGGGCTCGGCGTCCGGCAGGTCACGCTGGCCTCCGCGTACCACTCCACCCGGGCCCTCACCCCGCTCCACCCCCGCCACCGGGTGGTCACCGCCGAGTACGCCGCCGTGCTCTACCCGCCCGATCCCGCGCGCTGGGCCGGGCGCTCCCTGCGCCCGTACGCGGCGGGGGACTGGGCGCCGGGCGACGCGTACGGGCAGGCCGCCGAGGTGCTGGAGGCCGCCGGGCTCGACGTGCACAGCTGGGTGATCCTCGCCCACAACTCCCGGCTGGGCGCGGAGCACCCGGGCACGTCGGTGGTCAACGCCTACGGCGACCGCTACCCGTGGGCGCCCTGCATCGCCCGCCCCGAGGTGCGGGCCCATCTGGTCGACCTGGCCGCCGAGGCCGCCGTACGGCCCGGGGCGCGGGGCACCGAACTGGAGTCGTGCGGCTGGTACGGCCTGGCCCATCTGCACGCCCACGACAAGACGGGCGGCGTGCCGCTCGGGGACGCGGCGCAGTACCTGATGTCGCTGTGCTTCTGCGGGGCGTGCCGGGAGGGGTACGCGGGCGAGGGCCTCGACCCCGGCCGGCTGGCCGTCGCCGTGCGGGACGCCCTGGAGCCCGTGTGGGCGGCCGGCGGGGGC
>NZ_JABWDV010000443.1 GCF_013362995.1 Streptomyces sp. TRM64462
GTCCGGCAACACGACGCAGCGCGTCCTGAACGGCGACACCCAGGCGCTGAACTGGGACCGCCGCAACAAGCTGACGTCGGTCGACGCGAACAACGACGGCACGCCGGACGTGAAGTACCTGTACGACGCGGGCGGCAACCGCCTGTTGGAGGACGACGGCACGACGCGCACGCTGTACCTGGGCGAGGCGGAGATCGTCGTCAACACGTCGGGCCAGGCCCTGGACGCCCGCCGCTACTACACCCACCCGGGCGCACCGACGACGGTGCGCTCGACGGGCGGCAAGACGACGGACCACAAGATCACGGTCCTTCAGGCGGACCACCACAACACGGCGACGAACGCGATCGAGCAGACGGCCGGCCAGGCCATCATCCGCCGCAAGTTCGACCCGTACGGCACCCCGCGCGGCACGGAGCCGGCCAACTGGGCCGACCGCCGCACGTTCCTCGGCACCGGCATCGACGACCCGGCCACCGGCCTCACCCACATCGGCGCCCGCGAATACGACGCATCGACCGGCCGCTTCATCTCAGCCGACCCGATCATCGACATCACGGACCCGCTCCAGATGAACGGGTACACCTACGCCAACGGAAATCCTGTCACATTCGCGGATCCCACCGGTCTGATCATTGCGGAGTGCGGCACGGGTGCGCTGACGTGCACGAATGGAGGGACCAAGGTCACGGGCTTGGGCCCGAAGGACCCGGGGCCGGGCAGTGGCGAGCCGCTCAAGGTCACGCTCCCAGGCAGTGGGGCAACGGCGACCGTAGAGACCTTCGGTAGTTCAATCAAGATCAATGGCACGTATGTCCCTACGCACGAAGACTTGATCCACCGATACAGCTGGGCGAGTTCGAAGCACTCGTACGGAAGTGACCTCAAGAAGTGGGTTCGCGCTACGTGTTCCGGATTTTCCGATGACGCTGCGTCTTTCTGCTTCGCTGCGCGTGACATGGGATGGATGGGGCCCCAGACGGCAGAGATCGACCTTCTGGAGGTGCTCGGGGTCAGGGATGTGATCGCTTGTGCTGGCGGTTCCGCGGAAGGGTGCAAGGCAGTCGCTGTTGACGCCGCAGTAGGTGTTGCTACAGCTGGTCTTGGGAAGGCAGGAAAGATTGCCTTCAACTTCCTGAAGCAGGCGATAAAGAAGGGCGACGAGGTACCTATTGGGTGCCTTACCGGTCTGATGGCGGGTGGTGAGCACAGCTTCCCTGCAGGTACTGAGGTCAAGCTGGCAGACGGCACCGCGAAGCCCATTGAAGAGGTGCAGCCGGGCGACGAAGTGCTGGCCACGGACCCGGAGACCGGTGAAACCACGCCGAGGGCGGTGACGGCCGCCATCTTCACCACGCACGACAAGACGTACGTCGACGTCACAGTCTCCACGGAAGACGGCAGCGAGACACTCACTACGACGGACCACCACCCCTTCTGGTCCACCACCTCGAAGTCCTGGGTGAACGCAGGAGACCTACGCCCTGGCACCAACCTGCGAACCGATGACGGATCCAGCGTTACGGTGACGTCCGTTCGTGTCTACGAACGGAACCAGGACACCTTCAACCTCACCGTCACCGACATCCACACGTACTATGTGCTGGCGGGTGAGACCCCGGTACTCGTTCACAATGCAACGCCAGGTCAGAAGTGCGATCTGACGCTGGGTGCTGGGCCGAACGCCCGAGAGGGGGTAGCCCTGGAGAACGGTGACATTGAAGCAGATGGCGTTCGAGATCTGATCAATGAATCAGGAAATGCACACGGCTGCCACACTTGCGATGCCACGGCGCCTGGCACCAAGGAAGGGGACTGGATACCAGATCACCAGCCGCCGTCTAGTCTCGTCGCTCCCGGATCCCCTCAGACGGCGTATCCTCACTGTCTGACCTGCGCCAGGAGACAGGGCGGGGTCGTCTCGCAACTCTCACAAGGAAAGAGCAATAAGGAATGGTAGCTAATGGCCCTGTGGTTTCATTCCTGGCGAAAATCGAGCACGGATGCCTGATCTTGCGAGATGTGGGAAGTGACGATGACGTCAGCGACTGGGATCCGGCGTCGAGCAACTGGTATCGAGAGGGCAGTGCACTCATCTTCGGCGTTCAGGCCAGTGTTGACGGTCCTGTCAAATGCGAGGTGTGGAAGTCGGATCCTCCTGTGATGCTTCCGGCAAACCTCTTCGAGGTGTCGCTTCCATGTCCGTCTGGTTGGCTCGTTTTGCATGACCCGAACGAGTACGCCCGAATGCAATTTGCGGGGTTTCGTGACTCCGTGCTCTGCTCGGTAATGGTGGATGATCCGCAATTTCCGTCAAAGGTGCAGATCTTGCTGAGGGAAGAGGGGTGAGTAGCTTCTTGACGCTCGTAGGAACGGGCGAGGCTCTATCCGGGGATCTCGCCAGTTGCCCCTGAGGTTGAAGGGGTGGGGTGACAGTCGGCGTTGGCGGTGCTACATCCTCGTCATGAGGTATGCGGATGGCGGCGGTCTGACCGCTGCGGGGCGGGCGAAGCGTGAGGCCGTGCGTTTCGAGGCCGCGGAGATGTTCGAGCAGGGGGTGCGGCCGCCGGAAGTGGCCCGCAGGTTACGGGTGTCGCGGAAGTCGGCGTACGCATGGCGCGACGGCGGCAAGCCGGCCCTCGTCTCCAAGGGGCCCGGCGGCCTTCCGTGTCAGCTCAACGATGCCCAGGCAGAACGGCAGCAGGCTGAGCTGGAGGCCGGCCCTGTGGCGCATGGCTGGAGCGAGGACCAGCGGTGGACCCTGGCGAGGGTCGCGGAGCTGATCCACCGGCTGTTCGGGCACCGGTACACCCCGCGCGGGGTGTCGTATCTGCTGCACCGGCTGGGCTGGTCGCCGCAGGTGCCCGTGTACCGGGCCGTCGAGCGGGACGAACAGGCCGTCGGGTTGTGGCGGACGGAGCCGTGGTCACCCGCCCGCCCCTCCACCTGGAGGACGGGAAGCGGGACGGGCGGCCGGTCTACACGGTGATGACCTCCCGCCGGACGGGACAACCCTTGTGGCACGCGCACGCGCACCGGATCGACACCACCGGCGGGCCGACCAGCGGCCGCCCGCGCACTTTCACGTACAGGTCCAGCGGAGGAGTGCAGTAACCGCACTCACCGAGCACGCATGCCCCGGACTTCCCGGTCCGGTCCATCTCCGCCCACGCCTCCGCGCCCGTCAGGCGCCGGCCGGTGACCGTGCGCCTGGCGCTCACAGGGTCCCGTCCTCGTTGCCGGGCCACCCGGGCTGGCGCTCGGGATGCGCGAAGTAGTACTGGGCGCACTGCGGGCAGCAGTAGACGTTGAATCCCGGACCAGTCGCAGAGTGGATCTCACAGACGACCATGGGCGTGTCCGTGATGTGCTGGCACCTCACGCACATACGGACCGGCTTCCGTCCCGCCCGGACGCTGGGCCCAGTCTCCTCCCGCTGGGTCTCGACCGAGTCCGCCCACGTCTGCGCGAACGCGTCCCGATGCTCACCCTCGTGCCCAGCGGGCAGGACGCAGGGCAGCCGGTGACGACCGGGCGCCGAACGCTCCCACCCCGAGCGCCGCGCCCCGCACAGTTCCGTGCTCAGTGGCTCGAACCGCTTCAGGTGCGCGCTCACCGGGTCACCCCCACCCCGTGAAGGTTCGGCATGTCACGGTCGTTGCCGAAGTCCGCTGCGAGCACGAGCGTGAGGCGCCGCTGCTGCTGATGCAGACGCTCCTGCCGCCGCTCGTGAGCGATCAGGTACGGGCGAACGAGGGGGATCGTGGCGCCGTCGAACTGCTCCGGCAGTCCGTACGGCGACCGGTGCACGGGGAGCCGCCGCGCGGCGGGGCAGGGCGCAGTCTGGGGCTGCGCGGTAGGGGCCGCCGTGGTCGAGCGGGAGGCGGCCCGACGCCTGCCGGCACCAGGGGCGAATAGGTCCAGCAGCCACGCGAGCAGCGCAGCGATAAGGTTTCGCACAGCCGAAGCTCCGTTCTTCGGTCAGCCCCGGTGCGGAAGGGTCAGAGCTCCCGCGCTGGGGCGTTTTTGCTTGCATTGCCGAGACTAGCTGACTAGTGGACTACTTCGATAGCCGACCAGTGAACTAGCTCGCACGCTGGGTATATGCAGCTCGATCGTTCAGTGCCATTCGCCCCGCAGGTTGCCGATGATCTCCGGCGCAGGCTGGATGCTGGGGAATGGCGCAGCGGGGACAAGTTCCCAGGCACTGTGGCGCTGAGCGCCGAGTACGACATCAGCCAGTCCACAGCCGTACGCGCCGTGGCTGTGTTGGTGTCGGAGGGACGGTTGCGCAAGGAGATCCCGCGCGGCTTCTACGTGGTGTAACCGCCCGAGGGCGGCGAGTCCGCCGACTAACGCGCAGCGTTCGGCCCGCGCTGCCCCAGTAGCTCTCTGTTGGCTCATCGTCACCCATCCAACGCACTCCGCGTTGCGTGATCGGAGGAGCCGGGCAGGGGGCCAGCAAGGGGCCAGGGCAGCCAGAGGGGGCCAGCAGTGGTCAGTGAGCGCAGACGATCCTTCGGGCCCACCTCGCACGCCTACGCCGCGCCGCGAACAGGAGCCAGCGGCAGTTGGCCGCCGACCTGTGCGCACTCCCCGCCGTCCAGTCGGTCGCCCGTAACGAGGTGTCTCGTTGGGAGCGCGGCGGACGGGTCCCTGATTCGTGGCTGCCGTTCCTTGCTCGCGCCCTGGACGCTGACCTTGTCGAACTGGAACGCGCCGCCGCGTACGCCCGGGGCGAGACCGACACCCCGCCCCCGGGCCGACCGCCACCCTCGCAGCGCTCCTTCCCGACGGCGACCCGCTCACCCTCGCCCCGGGCCAGACCGGGCGCCGTCTCGGTGCCAGCGACGTGACCGCTCTGGCTGGACGTGTTCACGGGTCACGGCTCGCTGACGACGTACTGGCCGGCGGGGACCTGATCGGGCCAGCGTTTCGCGAACTGCGCGCCGCCGTCCGCCTCTACCGCGAGCACACCCACGCCGACGACGTGGGGTGCACGCTGCTCGTACAGATCGGGGAACTCGCCCAAATCGTCGGGTGGATAGCCAGCGATGCCGGACGCCACGACGACGCCGAACACGCCTACCGACTCGGCATCTCTGCTGCCCGCCAGGCTGCCGACGGACCCTTGGCCGCGAACCTTGCCGGATCGCTCGCCTACCAGTGGTCCAACACCGGCCGCGAACACGAAGCGCTCGCCCTGGCCCGAGCCGCCCTGGAGGAAGCCGGACCCGACGCACCCGCGAAGACCCGCGCCCTGTTCCTCGACCGCGTCGCATGGGCACACGACGCGCTCACCGCCAACCATCGTGCTCAGGGCCCAGTGGGCCTGCCGGGTGTGCCGCGAAGAACTCGACATGATGGACGCCCGCGTCTACCCCGAACTGTGCCGCCCGTTGCGCGCCGTGCCGTTGCTCACGAACGTGCTCGCCCGGTACGACGCCACCCACGCCCGCGAACTCGCCCTGTACCGGTCATGGCTCGCGGTTGCCCTGGCCGAAGCCAACGAACCCGAGCAGGCCGCCGACGTGGCACACCAGGTGATCACCGCATCCGCCGACATGACCAGCGACCGCACCGCCGAACGCTGCCGCGTCGTACTCCGCCGCCTACTCGACCACGATGACGTGCCCGAGGTCCGTGCACTGCTGAGCGAACACGGCCACCTCGTGACCGAACGGGAGTCACTAGGCCGCTGACCTGCGTAGAGGTCCCTGCCCCAAAGGGTGGGCCTACGCGCACGTACACGTACGAGGACGGCGCCGCCTGGGCCAAGAACACGGACGAGTTCACGAAGCCGGCGCTGCGCACGTACGACCAGTGGCGCGGCTACGCGAGCGTGCTCACCAAGAAGGGCACCACGAGC
>NZ_JABWDV010000444.1 GCF_013362995.1 Streptomyces sp. TRM64462
GTCCGGCAACACGACGCAGCGCGTCCTGAACGGCGACACCCAGGCGCTGAACTGGGACCGCCGCAACAAGCTGACGTCGGTCGACGCGAACAACGACGGCACGCCGGACGTGAAGTACCTGTACGACGCGGGCGGCAACCGCCTGTTGGAGGACGACGGCACGACGCGCACGCTGTACCTGGGCGAGGCGGAGATCGTCGTCAACACGTCGGGCCAGGCCCTGGACGCCCGCCGCTACTACACCCACCCGGGCGCACCGACGACGGTGCGCTCGACGGGCGGCAAGACGACGGACCACAAGATCACGGTCCTTCAGGCGGACCACCACAACACGGCGACGAACGCGATCGAGCAGACGGCCGGCCAGGCCATCATCCGCCGCAAGTTCGACCCGTACGGCACCCCGCGCGGCACGGAGCCGGCCAACTGGGCCGACCGCCGCACGTTCCTCGGCACCGGCATCGACGACCCGGCCACCGGCCTCACCCACATCGGCGCCCGCGAATACGACGCATCGACCGGCCGCTTCATCTCAGCCGACCCGATCATCGACCTCACGGACCCGCTCCAGATGAACGGGTACACGTACGCGAACGGCAACCCCCTCACGTACTCGGACCCGACGGGCCTCCGTCCGATCACGGACTGCGAACGCGGTTGCCAGATCGGCAATACGTACGTCAAGGACCACATGACCATGGGCCCCAACGGCCAATGGATCTACAACTCCACCGAGACGACCGTCACGACCAACAACAGCGGGAACAGCAAGACGACGGTTGTCGTCAACAGGAGGTACGGCGCCGGCAGCGAGACGGCGCGTGTCAGTGTCACGCAGGAGCGGAGGAATTGCAGCCAGAAGGAGGGCATCTGCGGCGGGTGGAAACACGTTCCGACGAAGGAGGTCAATCTCGAACAGGTCCACCTCACCCTGGACCTTGCCGGCTTTGTACCCGTGCTGGGATCCCCCGCCGACTTTTTGAACGCATTCCTCTACACCACGGAGGGAAATTGGTCCGAGGCCGGTTGGAGCTTGGTGGCCATAGTTCCGTGGATTGGCGAGATCACCGCCGTCAAGCGTAAGGGCGGAAAGGTCCTCGATTGGATCTCCAGTAAGAAGGCTCCAGACTGCCCCGTCGGCCACAGCTTCGTGGCAGGGACGAAGGTTCTGCTGGCCGACGGTACCGCAAAGCCGATCGAGGAACTCAAAACTGGCGACCAGGTGCTGGCGACGGACCCGGAAACGGGTGAAACCGAGGCCAAGACTGTCACGGCCACGATCGTCACCGAAGACGACAAGACCTACGTGGACGTGGCGGTTACCACGGAAGACGGTGCAAAGATCATCGTCACGACGGACCACCACCCGTTCTGGTCGGAGTCGGAACAGGCATGGCTCGACGCCGGTGACATCAAGCCCGGCATGGCCCTCCGCGCGGAGGACGGCTCCCCCGTCTCTGTGACGGCGACCCGAACGTACGGCGCAGAGCGGATCACTTACAACCTCACGGTCGCGGACCTGCACACGTACTATGTGCTGGCGGGGGAGACGCCGGTCCTCGTACACAACTGCGACTGGACCGTTCCGAGCGTCAGGGATCTTGATGCGACGTGGGCGCGGATGGGGTTTGCGTCACGATCGGAGTTTGGCGAGGTGGCTTGGGGCGGGCGAAGCCTCGCGGACGCGAGCAAGCTTAAGACTCCAGAGCAAGTGGCGAGAATGCGAGGGATCGGTATGACCGTAGAGGATGCCAAGTTCTGGAGAAACTTCTACCAAGACATCCATAAGAAGTCGGCGGCAAAGTTTCCGAATAATCCGGAGAAGGTGAATCCGAGCGCTAGGTCGAGGGCAGATTTGTTCCAGTACTACATGGATAGTCTCGGGGGCTGAAATGCGATTCTCCATTCGTGCAGACCGGTGCATTACGGTGGCCTTCGAGCCGACTGCGGCTGAGTATGTGATGGAGCCGGGTAGGTCTATCACTGTGGAATGGCCCGAAGGCGGAAATGACGGAATGGTGTCCGTGGAAGCCGATAGCTTCGTCGTATCTGCTCCGACGGGTGGGTACAACCGGGCGTGGGATGGGGATGGCATAGAGATCTACATTGGTCCGGAATCAGGGCCAGACGCACGCTAACCCAAGCCTTGCGACGACACCGTGCCGTCGTCGCAATGCTTGGGCGCGAAGACTATCCACGCGCCCAGGAGCTGGGCCGTCCTCTTACCCGTGACCACTGCTCCGACCGCCACTGCTCTACGGCCTGCTCGTCCCGCTCGACGGCCCGATGCGCGGGGACCTGCGGTGACCAGCCAGCCGGTGCGGCAGATACGACACCCCGCGCGGGGTGTACCGGTAGCCGAACAGGCGGTGAATCAGCGCCGCGACCCTCGCCAGAGTCCAGCGCTGGTCCTCCGTCCAGCCGTGCGCGGCCGGGCCGCTCCCAGCTCAGTCTGCAACCGCTCGACCTGACCATCGTCCAGCCGGCACGGAAAGCCACCAGGTCCCTTGGAAGCCAGGGCCGCGCTGCCGCCCTCACGCCAGGCGGCGTGCCAGCCGTAAGCCGACTTCCGCGACACCCGTAACCTGCGTGCCACCTCAGGCGGCCGTACCCCCTGCCCGAACATCTCCGCGGCCTCGAAGCGCACCATTTCACGCTTCGCCCGCCCCGCGGCGGTCAGCCCGCCGCCATCCGCGTACCTCATGACGAGGATGTAGCACCGCCAACGCCGACTGTCACCCCACCCTTTCAACCTCA
>NZ_JABWDV010000445.1:0-50134 GCF_013362995.1 Streptomyces sp. TRM64462
GTCGATGATCGGGTCGGCTGAGATGAAGCGGCCGGTCGATGCGTCGTATTCGCGGGCGCCGATGTGGGTGAGGCCGGTGGCCGGGTCGTCGATGCCGGTGCCGAGGAACGTGCGGCGGTCGGCCCAGTTGGCCGGCTCCGTGCCGCGCGGGGTGCCGTACGGGTCGAACTTGCGGCGGATGATGGCCTGGCCGGCCGTCTGCTCGATCGCGTTCGTCGCCGTGTTGTGGTGGTCCGCCTGAAGGACCGTGATCTTGTGGTCCGTCGTCTTGCCGCCCGTCGAGCGCACCGTCGTCGGTGCGCCCGGGTGGGTGTAGTAGCGGCGGGCGTCCAGGGCCTGGCCCGACGTGTTGACGACGATCTCCGCCTCGCCCAGGTACAGCGTGCGCGTCGTGCCGTCGTCCTCCAACAGGCGGTTGCCGCCCGCGTCGTACAGGTACTTCACGTCCGGCGTGCCGTCGTTGTTCGCGTCGACCGACGTCAGCTTGTTGCGGCGGTCCCAGTTCAGCGCCTGGGTGTCGCCGTTCAGGACGCGCTGCGTCGTGTTGCCGGACCCGTCGTAGGTGTACTTGGACTGAGGAGTGACCGTTGTGGTCCCTTCCTTCACCACGGAGTCCACCTGGGTAAGGGTGTGCGGCTGGACCCCCGGGGCCTTGCCGTACGTGTAGGTGTGGACGTCGTCCAGCGCCGGGTCGGTCAGGTCGTGGACCGTCATCCGCGTCCGGTTGCCGATCTCGTCGAACTCGTACGACTGCCAGTAGCCGTAGCCGGCTCCGGTGATGCCCGTAGACAGGTCGCTGCGGAGCGGGCCCGCTCCCTGTGCGGCCGAGGACTTCGGGCACGTGGCGCTGTTCGCCGTCCAGGCGTGCGCCAGGCGGCCCATCGGGTCGTAGGAGAAGCACTGGTGATCGATCTTGGAAGATGACTGCGTGTCCGTGATGGACGTGATGTTGCCGACCGTGTCGTAGGCGTACGTCAGCGCCGAGATCCGTGTCGGGTTGGCCGTCTGGCGGTCAGTGACGGACAGGTTGATGCGACCCGTGTTCTCGTCGTAGATGTTCGTCGTCCACACCCGTCGCGGCGCCTCGCCCGACGCGGTGCGCAGGACCTCCCCGAACGGGCTGAGAACCACTTCGGCCGTGTACCAGAGCAGGCCGGACGTCGTGGTCGGGGAGCCCTCGCCGTCGTAGCGCGTGATGACCTTCTCCGCCGCCAAGCCACCAGGTGTGGCCGGGAGGCCGGTCGACTGGAGCCTGCCCGTCTGCGTGTACGCGTAGGTGTACGCGTACGTGCCGGCGAGGCCCGTTGTAGCCGGCGTGCTTGGAATCGTGACCTTGGCGCCAGTCGGGCGGTACTCGACGTCGTAGCCCGTGACCTCGTTCGTGTAGGCGGCACCATCGTTGTAGCGCGTCGACGCCACCGGCTGGCCCTTGGCACCGGGCAGCGTGTCATAGGTCCACTTCGCGACCAACGGACCGGTCGACGAGTCCTCGCGCAGTTCCGTCGATCGTCCCAGCACGTCGTAGGTCGTGTACTGGGCGCGGTCCTGGGCGTCACGGGACCAGACCTGCTGGTCGAGCTCGTTGTAGCCGAAGTAGGCCGCTCCCATGTCGGGGTCGGTGGAAGCTGTCAGACGCCCGCGTACGTCATAGGTGTACGTCCACCTGTTGTCCTTGGCGTCGGCGACCTGGGCCAGGTTTCCACGAGGGTCGTAGACGTACGTAGTGTCAATGCTCGTCGTCAAGTCAGTTGCCGTGAAGCGCTGGATACGGGACGTACGCCCCAGTGTGTCCGTCCAGATCTTCGTGGCTTGGCTGCCCGACAGCGGAGTCAGACCGTCGGTCGACATGCCCATGCGGGTCAGCGTCCAGTCGCCTTCATAGCGCCTCGTCGCCGAGTCCTGAGGCACGTCCTCATACAGTGTCGTCGTCTTGACCGGGCGGCCGAGGCCGTCGTAGGCGACTTCCGTCGAATTGGGCACCTGGAAAACGGACTCCGGAAAGAACAGCTCCGCCTCAGGCTCACCCTCGGCGAGGTAGCCGTTGTTGGACTGCCGCACGGTGCCGCTGGAGTTGTAGAGGGAGTCCGTCACGATGCGGCCACCGCCCAGGGCCTCAGCCTGCATCTGGCGCAGACGGAGCAGCCCGTCGTAGATGGCGACGGAGTCCTCGTAGGTGCCGTTGTCCCTCAAAGTGCGGGTCCGCACCGCGGGCACCTTCTGGTCCTCGATCTGGTACTCGAAGCGCACCGATGGTGTGTCGGTGCCCTGCGTACGGGATGGGGTCCAGACCGCGATGATGCGTCCCAGCTCGTCGTAGTCGGTGGTCGTCTTCCGGAGGTTCGCATCTGTTACCGACAGGACCGCGCTGCGTGCCGGATCCATCACGGAGGTGGAGGCGTGGCCTGCCGCGTTCGTTGCAGTGACCTGGAAAGCCGGCCCCGTGGTCGGGCTGTAGACCGTGGTGGTGGAGTTGTTCCGCGCATCGGTGATCTTCGTGGCCCGGCCGAGCGCGTCGTACGTCGTGCGCTGCGACGTGACCCACCCGGTCCCCTCGCCGTCGACGGTGTCCACTTGGAACGGCAGTCCCTTGACCGGAGCCGTGCCGAAAGCGGCGAGTGCGTCGTACGACGTGCGGGTGTCGGAGATGACCTGAGTGCCAGTCGCGGTTCCCGCTTGCGCGCACGTCCCAACGGTCGTGCGAACGCGCGCGGGCAGGCCGATCACATGCGTAGCGGTGTTGTGAACGTACGAGGTAGTGGTGCACTGCTGATCGCCGGTCGTGACACCGCCCGCGTCGTTCGGAGTGAGGCTGAGCGTGTGCGTCTGAACCGGGAGACCGTGGTTTTCCTCGTAGGTCGTAAGACCCCGGGCTGTCCGAGTTCTGCCGCCGCTGATGGTCTGGATGCTGTCCGTGCGCACGGTGCCGGTGCGGTAAGCCTCCAAAGCCGGAAGGCCCGTACGGGACCGCGAGGCGATGACCTTGCTGTAGGGCCATGCCAGCTCACGCGAGACGACGCTGCCGCCTGCCTTGCTGTACGTGATGCTCTCGGCGACCAACCCCTGGAAGGGAAGAACGTCCTCGCCCAGCGTCTCCGTGCCCGTCGAGTCCTTGACCGTGATCGTGGCGCGGCCGGCGTCACCCGACATGCCGCGGAAGTAGCGGGTGCGGGTCTGGGACTGTTCGGTGGCGTCCGTGGCGGTGGGGTCGGCGCTCGTGGTGCCCTTCTTGGTGAGCACGCTCGCGTAGCCGCGCCACTGGTCGTACGTGCGCAGGGCCGGCTTCGTGAACTCGTCCGTGTTTTTGGCCCAGGCGGCGCCGTCCTCGTACGTGTACGTGGTGATGACGTCGGGCTGGCGGGCGGCCGTGTCCTTCTCCGTCACGCGCTCGACGACGTACTTGTTGAACCACTCCACCGGCGGCGTGTAGCCGGTCTTGGCGAGGTTCTCGTCCGTGAACGCCTCCGGGTCCGCCGACCAGTGCACCGGGAAGCAGCGGGTCGTGTTCGACGCCGGGGCGGGGTGCGTGCCGCCCACAGGGCACGGGGCGGAGTAGTCGACGTGGATCTCGCCGCCCGTCTCCGTGCGGATCTTCTCCACGCGGAGGCGGTCGAAGTCCGGAGTCTGGTCCGTGCTGCTCGTCGCCACGCGGTTCGGCATGTCGACGGCGTTCGCCAGGAACGTGACCGGCGGGACGGCCTTGCTGGGCTGGCCGCCCGAGGCACCGGCCTGGCCGAAGCCGGTGCGGGTGATGGACTCCAGCCACAGCGGCGGGTGCGTGTCGGTGCGCTGCTTCGGGAACGACTGCTTCAGCGTCCAGCGGTCGACCCACGACATGCTGGTGGTGCCGGGGGTGCGCTGGCCGAGCGTCTCGATCGCCGTCAGACGGATCCGGCTCCAGAACGTCGGAGACGTGATGTAGCAGTTCTCCGCGCCCACCGTGCAGTGGAGCGTGGAGGGGGTGTCCCACCAGGGCTGCTTGTCCGCGTAGTTCTTGGACTCGAACTCGGTGTCCGAGCATGTGGTGGTGCTGTCGACGATGCAGCGCTGCGCGACCCTGAAGAGGACCTTGCCGGCCGGGACGCCCGTCAGGTTGTCGGAGCGCAGGCCGTAGAGGATCTGCGTGGGGTAGCCCGCACGGTCGTAGGTGACGGCCTGCTTGAACTTCTCGTTCTTGGCGTAGCGGTTCGTCTCCTTCTTCCAGTCGACGATCATCGCGTTGCCGTGGACGTCCTCGACGTAGTCGAGGTTCCAGCGCCAGGCCTGCGTGCAGAACGACGCCGCGTAGGTGGCGGCGTGGCAGGGCTCGCCGGTGTGGTTGCCGACGACCGGGACGGTCAGGGCCGAGTTCGTGGTGGCGGTGCGGCCGGGGAGGGCGTTGCGGCCGAACCAGTACTTCGTGCCGTCGCGGGTCGTGACGACCCAGTGCTCGCCGTCGTACGCGCCGGTCTGGGCGGCCTTCGTGCTGCCGTCCGCCGCCTTGTACTCGATCCGGGCGCCGGTGTCGTTCTGGGCGACCCACTTGCCGGTCGTGTCGTCGTGGACGAGTTCGGTGGAGGAGCCTCCCAGCGACATGACGATGCTGTCGGTGGCCCAGCACAGGTCGGACTTCTTCTTGTCCGTGCTGTTGTCGTTGTTGGGCGTGCCGTCGCGGTCGTCGTTGCAGGAGCGGTAGCGGCGTTCGACGAAGCCGGGGTGGTAGTCCCAGCCGTCGCCGATCCAGGAGGCCTGGCCGTTGGAGACGGCCGTGCGGCCGTCGACCGACTGGGAGGAGTAGGAGAGGGAGATCTTCGGCGCCGGGCCTGCTGCCGGCTCCGGCACGGTGAGGGGGTACGACCAGGAGAAGCCGCCGCCACTGCCGCCCGCTGTCCAGGTGCCCGTCGCGGAGAGCGGGGTCGCCTTGTACGTGCCGCCCGCGCCGGACGCCGAGTCCGTGGCGGCCAGGACGACGGGGCCGCCGCCCGCCTGCGTGGTGAGGCCCTGGGTCTGGCTCGCGGCCGGGTCGATGGTGGCGCGGACCTTGTCCGTGGACGGGTCGTTGGTGCTGGGCACGTCGACCGGGGTGGCGCACTCCTCCAGCTCGGGGGTGGTGAGGAAGCACTCGGGGAGCTGGGTCAGCTTGAGACGGGTCGACCACTCGTTGCCGAAGAGGTCCTCGAACTGGCCGTAGTCGAGCTCGATGTCGACGGGCGTGGAACCGGTCTCGGGCGGGGTGACCTTGATGACCGCGCCGTCGACGTCGACGGCCTCGGTGCTGGTGCGGGGTTCGACCGTGATGTCCCAGGTGCCGCTGGGGGCGGGCGGGTTGGGTTCGGCCTCGGTGGGGGACGCCTGGCCGATGGCGATGGGAAGACCGGTGACGGGGACGAGTTCCTCGCCCGCGCCGTCGAGGGTGACGGGGGCGGTGCCGCCGGCCGGGGGCGTGGTGTCGGTGGGGTTGTAGTCGATGGGGGGCTCGACGGGGCCGCTTGACCAGCTGCTCAGCTCGTCGATCTTCAGCTGGTCCGGGTCGGCCGGGTCCTCCTGCTGGAGGTCCAGGAGCGTCGGTCCTGTCCGGGGCGCCGGGGGCGCGATGGCCCATGCCTCGGCCGGGAGCAGCGTCGCCGCGAGCACGGCGGAGAGCGTCACGCCGAGGCTGCGGGCACGGCTGCGGGCGCGGCGCCGGGACGCCGCTCCGGAGCGTCGCGCCGACCCCGGACTCCGCGCCTCCATAAGCCAGTTGAGCTTTCCGGGCAGGCGGAAAGGGCGCCCAGAAACGGACGAGGACATGAGACCCCCCACTTCCACTGCGCACCGGAAGTACAGGGCGGCAGGGAAAACGATAAATAGCGCGCCGATTGTGCAGGTGGCGTGAACCCAATATCCACAAGGCTCACGAATGTGTGACATCAATCACGGGATGAGCTATGCGATTCCGGTGGGAAGGGGAATTGACGGCTGATCAGGGGGCAGCGGCTTCCGCATGACCGCCAAGAGGCAGGACATCGGCAATTACTGCGTGATTCACCCAAAGCGCTCGACAGGCTCTTCCGTTTCGCCTGGGGATGACACCTTTGCCACTAAGAGGCAGGGCCTGGAAGCGCATGAGTCGCAAGCTCGCCACCCGTGGGACGCGTTCGTCACCGCCGGCGGTTCCCTCACGCCCGAGACTGCGGTGGCGGGTGACGAAACCGTGAAAGTGGTTCATGCTCTGCTGGCACACATCTGCGTGCAGCAGAAATTCCGAGGGCCGCTCAGCATCCAGGCGCCCGCGGGGGGAAAGGAAGTCATGGACGCCTCGAAGGCTGCGGGGAACGCTGCGGACAAGACGGGTTCCGGATTGCTCGGCACTGAACAGTCCGTACCCGCAAGGGAATTGAAGCGATCGCGCAAGCGCCGTCGGTACACCGCCGTCGCCGCCCTCCTGGCGGTCGCCCTCGCCGTCCCCGTCGGTGTGCACCTCACGTCGGACCCCGCGCCCGCGCCCGCCCCGCATACGGAGGCGAAGGCCCCGGACGACGGGCCCCTAACCGCCGACAAGGCGATGCGCGAGGCGCGCCGTACCGGTAAGGACGTCGAGGTCACCGCGCGGCACACCGCCAACTCCACGACCTGGGCGCAGCCGGACGGGCTCCTGCGCACGCGCACGTACAGCGACACCATCCGCGCCATGGCCGGCGGCGAGTGGAAGCCCGTCGACACCACCCTCCAGCGAGTGGACGGCGGCTACGCCCCCAAGGCGGTCAACGGCACGCTGCTGTTCAGCGCCGGTACGCAGCCCACGTCGCCCACCCGCGCCTCGCGTGCCTCGCGCGCCGTCGTACGCGCCGCCCTCACCACCGGCCCATCCGACGACGCCGGCACCTGGAGCCGGCTGGTACGGCTCACCATCGCCGGTCACGACATCGACGTGAGCTGGCCCGGGCCGCTCCCGGCCCCCGTCGTCGACGGGCCGCGCGCGCTGTACGAGGAGGTGCGCCCCGGCATCGACCTGCTCATGACCGCTCGCGACGGCGGCTACTCGCACGTTCTGATCGTCAAGAACCGCGACGCCGCGCATGACCCGGTCCTCGCGCGGCTCCCGTACCGCATGACCTCCCCCAGCCTCACGTTCGTCCTCGACCCGAAGTCGAAGGCCCTGAGCGCCCGCGACAGCGCCGGCGAGGAGATCGCCGCCGCACCCACGCCGTACATGTGGGACTCCGCCGGGACCGTGCGGGCCACCGTCGGCGAGCCGGCCGCGAGCCCGGCGCCCGCGGTGCGCGACACGTCCCTCGCGCTCCCCGGGCTCGCCGGCCCGCAGCCGGGTACGCACGACGCGGTGCTCGACGCGTCGCTCTCCCAGGACAGCGGGACGCTCGACGTCGCCGTCGACCAGAAGCTGCTGACCGACGCCGACACCGTCTACCCGGTCTTCATCGACCCGTCCTTCAAGGGGCGCAAGCTGAACTGGACCGTCCTCTACAAGAAGCACTCGACGGCCAGCTTCTGGAACGGTCAGAACTTCAACGACGGCGCGGACGAGGCCCGCGTGGGCTACGAGTCGGACTCGGGCGGTCTCTCCCGCTCGGTGTTCACGTTCGAGTACGGCAGCGCGCTGCACGGCAAGAAGGTCAAGTCCGCGGTGTTCCGCGGCCTGCAGACGTACTCCTGGGGGTGCGAGTCCCGGCAGTACAACCTCTACCTGACCGGGCCGATCTCCAGCTCCAGCACGTGGAACAACCAGCCCGCCTGGATCAAATCGCTGGGCAGCCAGACGAACGGGCACGGCTACAACACCACCGACTGTCCCGACAAGTGGGTCGCCATGGACATCAGGTCCGCGGCCCAGGAGGCGTCCACCAACAAGTGGTCGACGATGACCCTCGGGCTACGCGCCGCCAACGAGAGCGACACCAACGCCTGGAAGAAGTTCCTCGCGAACGGTGAGAACGCGCCGTACATCGAGGTCGTCTACAACGCCCCGCCGAACGAGCCCGTCGCCCTCAACATGAAGACGTCGCCGGGCACCACCTGCGACACCACGTCGCCGTACCCGGGCATCGGGAAGCAGGACATCACCATCACCGTCACCGGGTCGGACCCGGACGGTGTCGCGAACCTGAAGTACATCAACGTGTACGCCTACCCCGCCGACAACCCCGCCGCCCCGGTCATCAACCAGAACCTCACGCCCGACACCAGCGGCAAGGCCACCTCGCAGCTCTACCCCTGGTCGATGTTCACCAGCGGCAAGACCTACATCTGGACCGCCCGCACCATCGACCACGACGGCGAGATGTCCGCCTGGGGCCCGGCCGGCACCACCGCCCAGTGCCGCTTCACCGTCGACCACTCCGCGCCCAGCAGCCCCACCGTCGAGTCCACGGCGTTCCCGCCCGCCGATCTCGACGGGGCGGTCTGGTCCGCGGAGGCGTTCGGCGCGACCGGTACGTTCTCGTTCTCCGTGCCCGGCGCGACCGACATCGCGCGGTACGAGTACAGCTTCAACACCGCGTTCAACATGAGCAAGGCGGCGGGGACGACGACGGGCGGCCAGGCCGTCACCGACGCGCTCAAGCCGCCGCACGCCGGCCCGAACGCGCTGTTCGTCCGTGCCGTCGACAAGACCGGCAACTACTCGCCGGTCAGCAAGTACCTCTTCAACGTCAAGCCGGCGCCCGTCATGGACAGCCCCATGGACGTCACCGGCGACGCCGTCCCGGACGTGTACACGATCACGCCGGACGGGGAACTGCGCTTCTACGCCAAGCCGCCGGGCATCGACCGTCTCCACCACTGGATCCCGGCCGCCTACACGACCGAGCAGGGCGAGCCCGCGGTGGTCGCGTCCGGCTACTGGTCCGGCGCGCTGATCACCCACAACGGCGACTGGCTGCCCGGAGACGGCATCCAGGACCTGGTGGCGCGGATGCCCGACGGGAAGCTGTACGTGTATCCCGGTGACGGCTACAGCGGCTTCGACGTCAGCAGGCGCGTCGAGGTGCTGCTGCCCTCCGGGGCGCCCGCGCCGGGCTCGCTGCGGCAGATCCTGGCGGTCGGCGACGTGACGGGCGACGGCCGCCCGGACCTGCTCGCCCTCGCGGGCGGCGACCTGTGGGCGTTCACCGGCTACACCGGGGTCAGCTTCGCCAAGGCGACCAAGCTCAGCGGCGAGGACTGGACGGACCGCGACCTGGTCCAGGTCGGCCACATCGCCGGCGACACGGCGCCCGACCTCGTCTACCGCGTCAACGCGAGCGGACAGCTCCACCTCCGCTACGGCAGGAACGCGGCGTCGGGCGGTCTCGACTTCGGCTCGCTCGCCACGAAGACCGCGTCCGCCGGCCAGCTCGACACGTACGGCGGCTCGACGGTCCGGACCCGCGCCGCGGCGCCCGTCGTCACGGGCACCCCGGACGTCACGGGCGACGGTCTGCCGGAGGTCTGGACGATGTACGCCAACGGCGACGTCTACGTCCACCCCGGCAACGCCACGGGCCTCGTGCACGCCGGCTCCTTCTGGGTGATCAAGGAAACCCTCGGCACCACCTGGGCCGGCCACACCGCCATCGGCTGACGCCACGGCACACGAACGCCTGTGCCCCCTGCCGCCGGACGGGCGACAGGGGGCACAGAGAGTGCTGCTGGTACCGGCTGAGCGTCAGACGGCCACCGGCGGTGGCGAGACCTTCTGCTCGGCCTCCGCCGCCTCCGCCGCCTCCAGGGCGTCCAGGGCGTCCGGTCCGTCGACCGGCGAGGCCGACGCCGTGTTGTACGCGTCGAGGTCGAGGATCTTCTCGCGCGCGGCGACGATCACGGGGACCAGCGCCTGCCCGGCCACGTTGGTGGCGGTGCGCATCATGTCGAGGACCGGGTCGATGGCCATGAGGAGTCCGACGCCCTCCAGGGGCAGGCCCAGCGTGGACAGGGTCAGGGTCAGCATGACCGTGGCGCCCGTCAGACCCGCCGTCGCCGCCGAGCCGATCACCGAGACGAAGGCGATCAGGACGTACTCCTTGATGCCAAGCTGCACATCGAAGATCTGCGCGATGAAGATCGCGGCGAGCGCCGGGTAGATCGCGGCGCATCCGTCCATCTTCGTCGTCGCGCCGAACGGCACCGCGAAGCTCGTGTACTCCTTCGGCACGCCGAGGCGCTCGGTGACCCGGACCGTCACCGGCATGGTGCCGACGGAGGAGCGGGAGACGAAGGCGAGCTGGATCGCCGGCCACGCGCCCTTGAAGAACTGCAGCGGGTTCACCTTGGCGACCGTCGCCAGGAGCAGCGGGTACACACCGAAGATCACGAGCGCGCAGCCGATGTAGACGTCGGCCGTGAACGTGGCGTACTTGCCGATGAGGTCCCAGCCGTACTCGGCGATGGCGTAGCCGATGAGGCCGACGGTGCCGATCGGGGCGAGGCGGATGACCCACCACAGGGCCTTCTGGAGCAGGTCGAGCACGGCCTGGCTCAGGGTCAGGATCGGCTGGGCCTTGTCGCCCAGCTTCAGCGCGGCGACACCGGCGACGGCGGCCATGAACACGATCTGCAGGACGTTCAGCTCGGTGAACGGCGTGATGACGTCCGTCGGGATGATGCCGGTCAGGAAGTCCAGCCAGGAGCCGGCGTTCTCGGGCTTCTTGCCGTCCTTCGGGGTGAGGCCGGTACCGGCGCCCGGGTTGGTGAGGAGGCCGATGACCAGGCCGATGCTCACCGCGATCAGCGACGTGATCATGAACCAGAGCAGGGTGCGGGTGGCCAGCCGTGCGGCGTTGTTGACCTTCCGCAGGTTGGTGATGGACACCAGGATCGCGAAGAAGACGAGCGGGGCCACGGCCAGCTTCAGGAGCTGGACGAAGATGTGGCCGACCTGGTCGAGCGTGGTGTGGAGCCACTGGACGTCGTTGCTGCGGGTGATCCAGCCGAGGATCACACCGAGGGCGAGACCGGCGGCTATCTGGACCCAGAAGGGGATCTTGGCCAGGGCGGCCAGGGGGCGCGCGGACACGGACACACTCCAGAAGTGCGCGAGGGGGCGGTACGGGGACGGGGTGCGGCGCCCGCGCGAGGGGCGGCGCCGCGGCAGGATGCCGGGTCGGGTCGGGGGTACGGGCCTCAGGCCCTCAGACCGCGCGGCAACAGACCGCGGACATGCATCGGCAGAGGTCGACGTGCAGGCGCGCGACGAGCGCGAGCGGGGTGCTCGCGGCTCCGTGACGGGGGCGCACTGCGGTCTTCATGCCGGGAACGTTAACACCTGAACTTTGAGGACCTCAAAGCCATTCTTTGAGGGGGTGGGCATGCCGTATCGCCTGGGAAACACAACACCCCAGGTCGGAACGAGCGTTCCAGGCCTGGGGTGCGTGAGGCGTCCGTACGGTGTGACGAACCTTATACGGCGTCCTCCTGGGAGCGGTTGGCCTCAAGGCGCGCCTTGGCGCTGCCGACCTTCGCCACGATCTGCTCCGACATCGCGTCGCGCTGCCTGCGCAGCAGCACGAAGCTGAGCGGCGCCGACACGACGATGGACAGCAGCAGCACCCACAGCACGTTGGAGTCGCCGAGGCCGCGCGGGATCACACCGAAGTACACCAGCGCGTACAGGACGACGAAACAGCCGGCGAAGACGCCGAAGCGCATGAGCGTGTACTTGAGAGCGGCGCTCGACCTGGTGGTGGCGGACACTGCGGGCCTTCTTCCTTCTCCGTACTGCGGTCGTTCCTGTCCGACTAGTGAAGCACGCGGCGAATGGATCACTTCAGGCGGCCGAGCAGAGCGGCAGCAGCATGAAAACGTCGTCCCGGTCGTCGCCCTCCGCGATCCGGATGCCGCCGGGGACGCGGCCGACTTCCTGGTAGCCGCATGACGCGTAGAACCGCTCCAGGCCCGCGCCGCCGCGGCAGGTCAGGCGTATCGCCTCGATGCCGGGCAGGCCCGTGACGGCCTTCTCGGTGGCGGCGAGCAGCTCGCGGCCGTACCCCTTGCCCTGGTGCCGCGGGTGCACCATGACGGTGTACAGCCACACCCAGTGGGTCATCAGGCGGTGGCTGTTGAAGGCGATGAAGGAGGTCGCGGCGACGGCGCCGTCCTCGTCGTACCCGGCCAGCAGCCGCATCCGGCCGTCGTTCAGCGCGGCGAGGTGCTGCACCCACTGGGGGCGGATGTCGTCGGGGGTCACGGGCGGGACGAAGCCGACGGCGCCGCCGGCGTTGGTGACGTCCGTCCACAGGCTGAGGACACCGTCCCGGAGGTGCCGGTCGACGGGCGGGTCGAGTACGAAGCTGAGCGGCATGCCCCCGACGATAGTGCGGCTCAGCCGAGCGCCCGCGCGGCGATCCGCAGGTCGGACACCAGGCCCGCGTAAACCTCCTCGCGGTCGGCGTCGCCGTCGGCGCGCAGGACGGCCGAGGGGTGGATGGTGGCCACGAGGCACTCGCCGCGCTCCTCGTACGGGAGGAGGATCCCGCGCTGCTTCGTGACCCGGAACGACGAGCCGAGCAGCGCCTTGCCGGCGGTGGCGCCGAGCGTGACGAGGATGTCCGGGTCGACGAGCCGCACCTCGGCGTCGAGCCAGGGCTTGCAGGCGGTCATCTCGCGCAGGCTCGGCGCCTTGTGGATGCGGCGCTTGCCGCGCTCGGGGACGTAGGTGAACTTGAAGTGCTTGACGGCGTTGGTGATGTACGTGTCGTCCGGGTCGATCCCGGCCTCCTCCAGCGCCCGGTTCAGGACGCGGCCGGCCGGGCCGACGAAGGGCTTGCCCTGCCGGTCCTCCTGGTCGCCGGGCTGTTCACCGATGAGGAGAACGCCGGCGTGCGGGTTTCCCTCGCCGAAGACGGTCTGCGTGGCGGCTTCGTGCAGCGGGCAGCCGCGGCAGCCGGCCGCGGCCTTCCGTACGGCGCTCAGGCCGCCGCGCTCCGGGACGAACGGCGTCGCCGAGTACGCCTCCTCCGGCGAGGCTGCCGCGCTCTTGGTGGCCATGCGCCCCGGGTACCCCGCCGGGGGCGGGCGTCACGCCGGGGCACGACGAACCCACGGCGTCACACGCGCATCGGCTGCGGCGACTCGCGGCGGTCGGCGTCCGGGCCCGGGTACTCGCGGATGATCTCGTAGCGGGTGTTGCGCTCCACCGGCCGGAAGCCCGCGTCGCGGATGAGTTCCAGCAGGTCGTCGCGGGTCAGCTTGTTCGGCGTGCCGTAGTTGTCCGCGTCGTGCGTGATCTTGTACTCGACGACCGAGCCGTCCATGTCGTCCGCGCCGTGCTGGAGGGCGAGCTGGGCGGTCTGGACGCCGTGCATCACCCAGAAGACCTTGACGTGCGGGACGTTGTCGAACAGCAGCCGCGACACCGCGAAGGTCTTCAGGGCCTCGGCGCCCGTCGCCATCGTCGTACGGGCCTGGAGGCGGTTGCGGACCTTGCCGTCCTGCATGTCCACGAAGTCGTGCTGGTAGCGCAGCGGGATGAAGACCTGGAAGCCGCCGGTCTCGTCCTGGAGCTCACGCAGCCGCAGCACGTGGTCCACGCGGTGGCGGGGCTCCTCGATGTGGCCGTACAGCATGGTGCACGGGGTCTTCAGACCCTTCTCGTGCGCCAGCCTGTGGATGCGCGACCAGTCCTCCCAGTGGGTGCGGTGGTCGACGATGTGCTGCCGCACCTCCCAGTCGAAGATCTCCGCGCCGCCGCCGGTCAGCGACTCCAGACCGGCGTCGATCAGCTCGTCGAGGATCTCCGACGCCGTCAGGCCGGAGATCGTCTCGAAGTGGTGGATCTCCGTCGCCGTGAACGCCTTCAGCGAGACGTCCGGCAGCGCCTTCTTCAGCTCGCGCAGGGACCGCGGGTAGTAGCGCCACGGCAGGTTGGGGTGGAGCCCGTTGACGATGTGCAGCTCGGTGAGGTTCTCGCGCTCCATCGTCTTGGCGAGGCGGACGGCCTCCTCGATGCGCATGGTGTACGCGTCCTTCTCGCCCGGCTTCCGCTGGAACGAGCAGTACGCGCACGACGCCGTGCACACGTTCGTCATGTTGAGGTGCCGGTTCACGTTGAAGTGGACCACGTCACCGTTCTTGCGGGTGCGCACCTCGTGGGCGAGGCCGCCGAGCCACGCGAGGTCGTCCGACGCGTACAGGGCGATGCCGTCCTCGCGGGTCAGCCGCTCCCCGGACCGGACCTTCTCCTCCAGCTCGCGCTTGAGCCCAGCGTCCACGTGGCCGCCTCCCATACGTCTACCAATCGGGCCCCACCACCGTACGCCTATGACTCGTCGGGCAGTTCCCCGACCCGGTTCTCCCACTTCGTGGAGAGAACGATGGTCGTACGGGTCCGCGAGACGCCCTTCGTGCCGGAGAGGCGGCGGATGATCTTCTCCAGGCCGTCCACGTCGCTGGCCCGGACCTTGAGCATGTACGAGTCGTCGCCCGCGATGAACCAGCAGTCCTCGATCTCCCGCAGGTCCTTGAGGCGGCGCGCCACGTCCTCGTGGTCGGCGGCGTCGGAGAGCGAGATGCCGATGAGCGCGGTCACGCCCAGGCCGAGGGACGCGGCGTCGACCGTCGCGCGGTAGCCGGTGATGACGCCGGCCGCCTCCAGGCGGTTGATGCGGTCGGTGACGGAGGGCCCGGAGAGCCCGACGAGCCGGCCGAGCTCGGCGTACGAGGCCCTGCCGTTCTCCCGCAGGGCCTGGATGAGCTGCCTATCCACGGCGTCCATATACCTGAGCCTTCCATTGTTCAGCGATCTAGCAGGTTCGGGTGTAGAATCTAAGGTATGCAGGGGCGAAATCCCTGCGATTCATTCAGTTGATCAACGACGATCCCTCAGGAGATGACACTCACCGTGTACACGATCGAGATGGCCCTCGCCCATATGCGTGCGATGCAGCAGGAGGCCAGCCGCTCGCGTGTTCGCAAGGCCGCCGTCGCAGCGCGGCACCAGGCCGGGGAGGGCGGCGGAGTCCTCCGTCTGCCGTTCCGCGGCAAGAAGCGCTGACCGGCGGGCCGTCAGTCCTTACGGGAGCCACCGAGCTCTCCCTCCCAGCGGCGGTACAGCCGGTGCGGCACCCCTGCCGCGTCCAGCACCCGCCCGGCGACGAAGTCCACCAGGTCCTGGATGTGCGTCGCCCCCGCGTAGAACGCCGGAGAGGCGGGCAGCACCACGGCGCCCGCCTCGTCCAGCGCCACCAGAGCCTTCAGCGTCTGCCCGTTCAGGGGCGTCTCGCGCACCGCGACCACCAGCGGACGCCGCTCCTTGAGCACCACGCTCGCCGCCCGCTGCAGCAGGTCCTTCGACAGGCCCAGCGCCACTCCGGCCACACAGGCCGTGGACGCGGGCACGATCAGCATCCCCTTCGCCGGGTACGAGCCCGACGACGGTCCCGCGGCCAGGTCGCCCGCCGCCCAGTGCCGTATGTCCGCGCCCGCGCCCGCCACGTCCACGTCGAACGTCCGCGGCTTGCCGTCCGCGCCGCGCGCCAGCCACTCCGCGAGGTCCTCGCGCCAGTGCGCGTCCCGGAAGGCGATGCCCGTCTCGTCGAGCAGCGTCAGCCGCGCGGCCCGCGACACCACCAGGTCGACGCTCTCGCCCGCTGCGAGCAGCCCCCGCAGCACGGCTGCCGCGTAGGGCGTCCCGGACGCCCCCGATACCCCGACGACCCACGGACGACGACGCTGCTGTTCTACCGGCTCCACGCCGCTGAGCCTATCCGGCCACCGGCGCGAGGGGCTCGGCCCGGTCCGCGGGCCGGAACTCCACGGGGTGCGCCGTACGTTTCCAGACACAGGCAGGAGACGCGCGACAGCACGGGGGGCGCGATGGCGTACGGCGGCACGGGACGTACCAGCGGTACGGGAAGAGAGTGGAGCGGGGCCGACCGGGTGAAGGCCGCCGCGGGCCTCATGGCGGGCTGGATCGCCCTGCTGTGGATCCTGGAGGCCGTCGACCTGGCGACGGGGCACGCCCTCGACCCGTACGGGATCTCGCCGCGCGAGGCCGCCGAGCTGCGCGACCTCGTCCCGGCCGCGTTCCTGCACTTCGGCTTCGGCCATGTCGCGGCCAACACGGTCCCGCTGCTGGTCTTCGGCTTCCTCGCCGCGCTGGGCGGCATACGCCGGTTCCTGGCGGTGGCGGCGCTGATCGTGGTCGTGGACGGGCTCGGCGTCTGGCTCGTCGCGCCCGCGTACAGCAACACGGCCGGCGCGTCCGGCCTGATCTTCGGCCTGTTCGGCTACCTGCTGGTGCGCGGCTTCGTGGACCGCGTACCGCTGGACATCGGCGTCGGCGTGGCCATCGGCGTGATCTGGGGCTCGACGATCCTGCTCGGCATATCCCCCACCCGGTCCGACGTGAGCTGGCAAGGCCACCTGTTCGGCCTGGCGGCGGGCGTGCTGGCGGCGTTCGTCTTCCGGCGCCGCCCCAGGCGCGGCGACGCGGCGGCACTCATACGGTGAGGCCGCGCACCACCAGGTCGAGCAGCGCGCACACGAAGAGCGCGATCCCGATGAAACCGTTGACGGTGAAGAACGCCCGGTTCAGGCGGGACAGGTCGCCGGGCTTCACGATGGTGTGCTCGTAGAGGAACGCCACGGCGACGATGACGAGGCCGGTCCAGAACCAGAGGCCGGCACCGGTCGCCAGGGCGTACCAGACGAGGAGCGCCGCCGTCACCGCGTGGCTTCCCCGCGCCCCGTACAGGGCGGCCGGGATGCCGAAGCGTGCCGGTACGGACAGGACGCCGTGCGCGCGGTCGGCGTCGACGTCCTGGCAGGCGAAGATCAGGTCGAAGCCGCCGATCCACACGCCGACGGCGAGGCCGAGGATCACGGCGTCCCACGACCACGCCCCGGTGACCGCGAGCCACGCCCCGACCGGCCCGATGGCCTGGGCCAGCCCGAGGATGGCGTGCGGGAAGTTCGTGAACCGCTTCCCGTACGGGTACACCACCATCGGTACGACGGCGACCGGGGCGAGGGCCAGGCACAGCGGGTTCAGCAGGGCCGCCGCGCCCAGGAAGACCACCAGGGCGATCAGCGCGCCGGTCCACGCGGACCGTACGGACACGGCGCCGGTGACCAGTTCACGGCCCGCCGTACGCGGGTTGCGGGCGTCGATCTCCCGGTCGATGATCCGGTTCGCGGCCATCGCGAAGGTGCGCAGCCCCACCATGGCCACGGTGACGAGGAGGAGCGTCCACCAGTCGACGCGGCCCGACACCTGGAACATCGCGGTGAGCGCCGCGATGTAGGCGAAGGGCAGCGCGAAGACCGAGTGCTCGATCATCACCAGCCGGAGGAACGCCCGCACCCTGCCGGGGCGGCGCGGGGCCGCGGCGGGTGCGACGGCCTCGTCGGCGGCGGTCACAGGCCGTACTCCTTCCAGCGCCGCGTCACCCGTTCGGCGACCGCCGGGTCGGACTCGACCATGTCGGGCCAGCCGCCGTCGCGGGTGTAGCCCTCCTCGGGCAGCTTCCTGGTGGCGTCGATACCGGCCTTGCCGCCCCAGAACTGCTGGTACGACGCGTGGTCCAGATGGTCCACGGGCCCCTCGACGACCGTGAGGTCACGGGAGTAGTCGGTGTTGCCCAGCGCCCGCCAGGAGACCTCGTGCAGGTCGTGGACGTCGCAGTCCTTGTCCACCACGACGATCAGCTTGGTCAGCGACATCATGTGCGCGCCCCAGATGGCGTGCATGACCTTCTGCGCGTGCTTGGGGTACTTCTTGTCGATCGAGACGATCGCGCAGTTGTGGAAGCCGCCGGACTCCGGCAGGTGGTAGTCCACGATGTCCGGGACGATGATCTTGAGCAGCGGCAGGAAGAAGCGTTCCGTCGCGCGGCCCAGCGGGCCGTCCTCGGTCGGCGGGCGGCCGACCACGATCGACTGGAGCAGCGGCCGCCGCCGCATCGTGACGCAGTCGATCCTGAGCGCGGGGAACGGCTCCTGCGGGGTGTAGAAGCCGGTGTGGTCGCCGAAGGGGCCCTCCGGGAGCATCTCGCCCGGCTCCAGCCACCCTTCGAGCACGACCTCCGCGTTCGCCGGGACCTGGAGCGGGACGGTCTTGCAGTCGACCATCTCGATCCGCTTGCCCGCCACGAAGCCGGCGAAGAGGTACTCGTCGATGTCCCCCGGCAGCGGCGCCGTCGAGGCGTACGTGACGGCGGGCGGGCAGCCGAAGGCGATCGCCACGGGCAGCCGCTCGCCGCGCGCGGCGGCGACCGCGTAGTGGTTGCGGCTGTCCTTGTGGATCTGCCAGTGCATGCCGATGGTGCGCTTGTCGTGGCGCTGGAGGCGGTAGAGGCCGAGGTTCCGTACGCCGGTCTCGGGGTGCTTGGTGTGCGTGAGGCCCAGGTTGAAGAAGGACCCGCCGTCCTTGGGCCAGGTGAACAGGGCAGGCAGCCGGTCCAGGTCCACGTCGTCGCCGGTCAGGACGGTCTCCTGGACGGGCGCGGAGTTCACCTTCCTCGGCGGGACGTGGACCATCGAGCCGAGCTTGCCAAAGGCCTCGCGGACGCCGACGAAGCCGTGCGGCAGCTCCGGCTTGAGCAGGCCGCCGATCTTCTCGCCGATCTCGCCGTACGACGTCAGACCCAGGGCCTTGAGCAGCCGGCGGTCGGTGCCGAAGACGTTCATGGCCAGCGGCATGGCCGAGCCCTTGACGTTCTCGAACAGCAGGGCGGGGCCGCCCGCCTTGTTGACTCTGTCGACGATCTCCCCGACTTCGAGGTACGGGTCCACTTCGGCCTTGATGCGCTTGAGGTCGCCCTCCCGCTCCAGGGCCCGGAGCAGCGAGCGGAGATCGTCGTAAGCCATGCGCCCCAGTATCCGCGATGCCCCGCGCGGGCCCGCGCGGGGCCCGTCCCGTGCCGCGCCCGCGCGGCGTGCGCACCGGTGCGCACAGCTGTCCACAGGCCGTGAGGCGTACGGAGGCCACCGGCTACCCTGGGCGTGTCACAGGGCCTCCAAGCACGGCCCGCCGTCGCATCCAGGGGGCTGTCCCGCATGCTCAGGGCATTGATGTACATCCTGCCGATCGCACTGACGATCTACGCGTTCATCGACTGCCTGAACACCCCCGAGGACGAGGCCAAGCACCTGCCCAAGGTGGCGTGGGTCTTCATCATCCTGCTGTTCTGGATCGTCGGCCCGATCGTGTGGCTCGCCGCCGGCAAGACGCGGCACGCCCCCGCGAAGGGCCGCACGCCCAGCGAGTGGCACCGCAACCACCGCACCGAGTGGGTCGCCCCCGACGACAACCCCGAGTTCCTCAAGTCCCTCCGCGAGGAGAACAAGAAGGACGAGTCCGTCCTCAAGGACTGGGAGGCGGACCTGCGCCGCCGCGAGGAGGAGCTGAAGCGCCGCGAGCAGGACGACAGCAACAACAAGGGCGACGACGAACCCAAGCAGTCATAACGCATCAGAAACTCTCCGCGACACGTCAACCACTCTTGGCTATCCTGCACCTGAAAGTGTGACAGGACGTGTCTTGTGGCGCTGGCGCTGCGCGGGGGGTGGCGGGTGGACAGAGAGCTGTACGGCCGTGAGGCGGTCCTGGACCCGACGGGCCTCGCCGCCCGGCTGACCGGCCTCGCCCCGTACGGTTTCGGCGGCGTCGGCTTCGAGCACGGCGACGACCCGCCGGTCACGGTCTTCGCCGGCGGCCGCGGCATGGGCAAGACGGCGCTGCTCAAGCAGATCCGCAACGCCTACCGCGGCGGCACCCCGCTGGCCCTGCTCGACTGCGCCCGCGTCGAGGAGCCCGCCGCGCACGGCCCCGGCTGGACCCCGCTCACCGGCGCGCTCGCCGAACTCGCCGTACAGCTCTCGCCGCGCGTCCTGTCGGCGAAGCCGGTGTCGTTCCCGCGCCTCTCGCTGGGCCTGGCTGCGGTGGCGAGCATCAGCTGGTCGCAGGAGGACGACGAGCGGGCCCGCCGCGACCTCCAGCGGCTCGGCCCGGTCCTGTCGACGGTCGACGAGGCGAAGGGCACCGCCACCACCTGGGTCACCAAGGTCCTCGCCAAGCTCGCCGCGACCGCAGCCGACGGCGCCGCCCCGCTGGCCGGGGTGCTGGCCGAGGCGACCGTGGAGACCGTCCTGGAGGAGGTGTTCGGCCGCTACCTGCGCCGCACCCAGGGCTGGTACGGCAGTTACCGCAACGCGGGCGGCAACGGCAAGCTGGGCCTGCACCAACTCGCCGTGGACTTCTCGCAGGGCGGCACGCGCCGCACCGACGCCGAGGGGTTCCTCGTCGCCGCCCTCGTCGAGGACCTGCGCCGCGCCTACGTGGGGCTGCGCCGCGGCACCCGGCGCGGCCGCCCGGTCGTGCTGCTCGACAACGCGCACCTGCCGCTGGGCCGCCGGCTCGTCGAGCCGATCCTGCGCGACCGCAGCGACGGCCGCCGCGACCAGCTCGTCGTCATCGCCGCGTCCCGCGACCTGGGCCACCAGGGCCTGCGGCACGCCACACGCGTGCGGCTGCCGGAGGTCGCCCACCGGGCGCCCTGCCCGCGCGGGCCCGACATCACGTCGGGCGTCCTCGCCGTGGAGCTCACGCCGCTGAGCGCCGCGCAGACCCGCAGCCTGTTCGACCGGTACGACCCGGCGGGCCGCACCCCCGCCGACCTCCCCGGCGCCGTGCAGCGGCTGACCGGCGGCCGCCCGCTGGGCGTCGCGTTCCTGGGCCGCGCCGCGGGCGAGGCACCCGCCGGAGTGCGCGGCGCGCTCACGCCCGGGGCGCTGCTGGACCTGACGGTCGAGCTGCGGGAGGACGCGGCCGCCGTGCCGGTCGCCGAGACGCTGCTGGACGAGCTGATACCGGACCTCAGGCCCGACGAGCCCGCCGTCCTCGCGGTGCTGGCCGCCGCGCACGACGAGGACTCGGCGCGGGTCCTGGCCCGCACCCGGCTGCGCGCCGCGTCCGCGGAGGGCGACGTGGCGCTGCGCATCCGCGACGCGCTGCGCGCGGACGGCTGGCCCGCGGGGCCCGCCCGCCCCGGCGAGCCCGCGCACTTCGTGGCCGACCCGCTGCTGCGCGCCCTGCTGCTGCACCGGCTGCGCTTCCACGACGACGACGCGCCCGCGTACGCCGCGTGGCGGGCCGTCCACGAGACGCTGCACCGCCACTACGGCCCGGACCCCACCCCGTACCGGCTGCGCCAGGAACTGGCCCTGGGCCGCACCGAGCCGACCGTGGACCTGCTCCGCGCGACGTTCCCCGACCCGGACGTGCACGGCTGGCTGGACCGGCTGCGGTTCGTCGCCTCCGCGCCGTACCCGCGCGACCGGCACCGCCCCGGGCCCGATCCGCGGCGGGCGCTGGCCCTGGGGCAGGACCCGGGCGGCCCGCCGCCCGACGGCCTGGACGCGGAGGGCGCCGCCCTCCACCTGTCCGTACGGCGCCTGCTGCACGCCGTGTGGCTGCTCACCGACCCGCTCACCCTGCCGGACGACGACGTCATCGACCGGATGGCGCACGAGCTGCGCCAGCTTTCCGGCCGGCACCTGACCGGCAGCAGCCCGCTCTGGGACGCGGCCACCCACTGGCCGAGGGACATCCGAGCCTGGCGGAGCCTGTCGTCGCCGCCCGGGCACGAGGACGGAGCCTGACGAACATGGGGCAGTTCATCGGAAACCTGCTGCGCTTCCTGCGCTACCGCGTCTTCTTCACACCGCGCCAGCGCATCATCACCAGTACGGTGGTGCTCGCCCTGCTGGCCTGGGGCACCGTCACCGTCGTGCAGCGCGTCACCACACCGGAGGACCGTTCCTGCGCGCCGGGCGTGGCACGCCCCGAGGACAGCGACGAATGCGTGGGCGTCGCCGTCGAGGGCCGGGGCTACGCGTTCGGGCAGGAGCACCTCGCGCAGGTGGCGGCGGCCATCGGCCGCGAGAACGCGGGCCTGAAGGACGGCCAGTACGCGACGGTCGCCGTGCTGCTGCCGCTCACCTCCACCAGCGCGGGCCTGCGCGAGAAGGTCCTGCACGAGCTGCAGGGCGCCTTCGCCCAGCAGTACCGCGCGAACCGGCAGAACAACGAGTCGCCGAAGATCCGGCTCGTCCTCGCCAACTCCGGCAAGGACAACGTCCACTGGAAGGCCGCCGTCGACCAGTTGAAGACCCTGACCGGCGCCCCGCACCATCTGCGCGCGGTCTCCGGCATCGCCACCAGCAGCACCGCCGTCCGCGAGGCCGTCGCGGAGCTGACGGGCGCGGGCATCGCCGTCGTCGGCACCACCATCACCGCCGACGACATCGCCAACGCGCCCAACCGCAACCGGTTTCCCGGCCTCGCCCGCGTCTCCCCCACGAACGGCGACGAGGCGCGCGCCCTCGCCCACTTCGGCGAGGTCGACGCGGCCAAGGCGCTCCTCGTCCACGACACGCGGACCGGCGACCACTACACGGACACGCTGAAGGACGCGTTCTCGGACCTGCTCGCCAAGTCGCCGTACGAGCCGCAGCTCTTCACGTCGGCCGACGACCCGAACGCCGAGGGGACGACGGCCAACACGTTCCGGCAGATCACGCACCTGGTGTGCGACACGCGCGCGGAGACCGTGTTCTTCGCCGGACGCCACACGCAACTGCGGCAGTTCATCAACGCGCTGGGGGCGCGCGGCTGCAAGGACCGCTCGTTCAGGGTGCTGACCGGCGACGAGGGCTCGTACCTGGGCGCGGACCCGCAGCTCGACCGGGACGCCCTGTCGGCGGGCCTCACGGTCCTGTACGCGGCCCTCGCCCACCCCGACGCGTGGCAGAAGACGGCGACGTACACGCCGCCCGCCACGGGCGGATCAACGGCCGCGTACGGGGAGTTCGTACGGGCCCTGGGCGAGGTGGCGAAGGCGCCGGCGGGTCCGGTCGGGCCGACCGCGCTCGCGGACGGGCAGACGATCGTCGCGTACGACGCGATGGCCGCGGCCGTACGGGCCGTACGGGAGGCGACACCGAGGGGCGAGCGCCTGCCGCCGCTCGCGGACGTGGCGCGGCAGTGGCCGCAGGTGAAGGGCTCCTTGAAGGTCGAGGGCGCGAGCGGCTGGATCTGCCTCGACAACTTCGGCAACCCGTACAACAAGGCGGTGCCGGTGGTGCAGCTCACCGCGGACGCGCCGCGGTTCGTCGAGATGGCGTGGCCGGAGGGCAAGCCGCCGGCGGACGACTGCCTGCCGCCGCGGCGGCCGTAGCGGCCGGCGACGTCAGCGACGCCGGCGACGCCGGTGACGCGCGCGACGTCAGCAGGCGGCGTACGGGCGCGGCTACAGCGCCCTGGCCAGGTGGTGGAAACGGGCGGGCCACACGGCGAGGCGGGCGCGGCGCAGGTGGTCGGGCCCCTCGAAGGTGTGCGTGAAGCGCAGCACGGTCGCCCCGCGGTCGCCGTGCTCGCCCGGCTCCAGGTGGAACCGCAGCCGGCCCGCGTCGCCCGCGAGCGAGTACTCGACGACCCGCTCCACGTCCCACGCGGTGACCGTCCCGGCGACCGCCGCGGCCCCCGGCTCGTCCAGCCAGCGCAGCGTGACGGCCCCGCCGAGGTGGCGCTCCAGCACATCGGCGGCGGCCAGCCAGGTCCCGAGGCCCTCGCGGGTCGAGACGGCCGGCCACACCTCCTCCTCGGGGCGCCCGAGCGGCACCACGAACCGCAGGACGTGCGTGTCGCCGTGGGTCTCGCTGTGCGTCTCGCTGTGCGCGGCCCCGGTGTCCATGACGGCGTCGGCGTCCGTGTCCATACCTCCAGCGTCACGCCGCCGCGCCGGACCCGCTACCCCGGCGGGCGGCGGCCCGGGCCGTGGGTCAGTCGACGCCCGCGTACGAGTGGAGCCCGTCGACCCAGATGTTCACGCCGTAGTAGTTGAACAGCCAGCACGCGAACGCGACCAGCGCCAGGTAGGCGGCCTTGCGGCCCTTCCAGCCGACCGTGGCCCTGGCGTGCAGGTAGCACGCGTACGCGACCCAGGTGATGAAGGACCAGACCTCCTTGGGGTCCCAGCCCCAGTAGCGGCCCCAGGCGTCGCCCGCCCAGATGGCGCCCGCGATGATCGTGAACGTCCACAGCGGGAACACGGCCGCGTTGACGCGGTACGCGAGCTTGTCGAAGGACGCCGCGGACGGCAGCCGCTCCATCACGGACCGCGCGAAGGCGCCCGGCTTCTCGCCGCGCTCGACCTTCACCTCGTACGCGTCGCGGAACAGGTACAGCAGCGTGGCCACGGCGCCGATGTAGAAGACGGCGCCGCAGAAGATCGCCGTGGAGACATGGATCCACAGCCAGTACGAGTCCAGGGCGGGGACGAGCTGGTCGCTCTCGGTGTACAGCCACTTCGTGGCGATGCCCAGGTCCAGCAGGACGGTCGTGACGAGGGGCAGGCCGAGCCAGCGGATGCTCTTCTTGGCGAGGAGGAAGCCGAGGTACGCGCCGGTCGCGACGGTCGAGAACGTCAGCGAGAACTCGTACATGTTGCCCCACGGCGCCCGCTGCACCGACAGGGCGCGGGCCACGACACCGGCGGCCTCCAGCAGGAACGCCAGTGTCGTGAGCGATACGGCGATCCGCCCGTACAGGTCGCCCTGCTCGTCGCCGCCGGCCGCGCCGGGCCCGTCCGGGACGTCCCGGGCTGCGGTGGCGGAGCGGGTGACGACCTCCGGCCTGTCGGCGACCTCCGGCTTGTCGAGCACGGCGGTACCGCCGCCCGCGGTGCGGACCTGCACGGCGGGCGCGGGCGCCGCGGCCTTCCGCGCCGCGGTGAGGGCGGCGGCGGTGCGGCCGACCTTGCTGCGGCTGCCGAGCACCCACTCGGCGATGTGCGCCAGGAACGCCAGCGTGTACACGGCCATCGCCGAGTAGACGAGGACGTTGCTGATCTGCGCCAGATTCTCGTTCGTCGCGGCGGCGATGGTCACTGTGTTGCCCCTTGGCTTGCTTCGTGCGACGTCTCTCCGTCGGACCTACTGCTGGGGGTCCGGGGGTCGTCCCCCGGAGAAGCACAGCACTTCTCAGCCCCTTCGGCAGGAACAGCGGGAACAGCCTGTTCAGTATCGGGATCCGGCTCCGGATCGTTCCTCGGCGGCGCGCTCGGCGCCACGGAATGGAGCGCGGCCGCGAGCCCGGCCAGCTCCTCGGGGAGCTTCGGGGACTCGCTCCGCCCCAGCCCCGCCATCTCGACGACGGTCACGCCGTCCGCACCCTCCACGGCCCGGACCCAGATCCGGCGCCGCTGCACGAACAGCGACCCGACCAGGCCGAGCAGCGCGGCCACGGCACCGCCCAGGGCCCAGCCGTTGCCGGGCTGCTGGGAGATCTGGAAGCTCGCCCACTCCTTGATCTCCTTCTCGAAGGTGATCGACCCGGCGCCGTCCGGCAGCGTCATGGTCTCGCCGGGCAGCAGCGTCTTCTTGAAGATCTCGCCGTTCGCGTCCTCGTACGGCTTCATCTTGCTGGTGTCGAGCTGGTAGACGTTCTGCGGCACACCGCTGTCGACGCGCAGGTCGCCGTGGTAGGCGGACAGGTTCAGCGCCGGGAAGACGAGCCCCGGGAACTGCGAGAACATCTCGCCCTGGCCCTTGCCCGCGAACGTCGGGACGAAGAACGCGGGGAAGCCGAGCTGCTCCTTCTCGCCCTTCGCGTTGCGGTAGCCGTCCATCACCTTGATGACGCCCTGCGAGCTGACGTTGGCGTCGGTGGGCAGCAGCGGTACGGCCTCTTTGAAGACGACCTTGCCGCGGGCGTCGCGAACGGTGACGACGGGGGCGTACCCGTGCTGGATCAGGTAGACCTTGGCGTCCCCGACCTTCAGCGGCTCGTTGACGCGGATGACGGCCTTCTTGTCGGGGCCGCCGGCCTCGGCGTACGTCACGTCGGCTTCGAAGGTGCGGGGTGTACCGCGCTGCGGGCCGCTCGTCTCGTACGTACCGGTGAACTGCTTCAGCTCGAAACTGAACGGCTCCAGGTCGTGCGTGCTGAACATCGTGCCGGAGCGGAAGTCGTCGTACTGGATGAGGGTGTTGGAGAACCCGTCGCCCTCGACGACCAGCTTGCCGCCCTCGGACCTGTAGAGCTGGCCCCAGGCGAACGCCACGAGCATCACGATCAGCGCGACGTGGAAGAGGAGGTTGCCTGCCTCGCGCAGATAGCCCTTCTCGGCGGCCACGGCGTCGCCCGCCGTGTGCGTGCGGAAGCGGTGCTTGCGCAGCAGCCGCAGGGCGGCCTCGCGCGCCTCGTCGGGCGACGCGGTGGTGCGCCAGGTCGTGTACGCGGGGAGGCGTGTGAGCCGCTTGGGCGCGCCCGGCGGGCGGCTGCGCAGCTGGCCGGTGAACTGCCAGGTGCGCGGCAGGATGCAGCCGATGAGCGAGACGAACAGCAGGATGTAGACGGCCGAGAACCACACCGAGCTGTAGACGTCGAAGAGCTGGAGCTTCTCGTAGATCGGCGCCAGCGTGGTGTGGGCCTTCTTGAAGGCCTCCACCTTGGTCGCGTCCACGCCGTTCTGCGGGATGAGCGAGCCGGGGACGGCGCCGAGGGAGAGCAGGAAGAGCAGGATCAGCGCGACGCGCATGGACGTCAGCTGCCGCCAGAACCAGCGGATCCAGCCGACGAACCCGAGGGAGGGGAGGGTGACGGTGCCGTCGTCGTCCTGACGGGGCGCGGTGGACAGCCGCTGCTCAGCCTGTTCAGCCTGCTCGGGCTGTTCGGCCCGCTCAGCCTGCTCGCGCTGTTCGGGCTGTTCGGTCTGTTCGGTCTGTTCGGTGTTGCTCATGGTGACCTCAGATCCCCACCTCGAAGCCGGCGGACCAGCTCTGCATCTCCTGCACCATGACGTCCCACGCTCCGGTGAGCAGGAGCAGCCCGGTGGCGATCATCATGCCGCCGCCGACGCGCATGACCCAGGCGTAGTGCCGCTTGACCCACCCGAACGCCCCGAGCGCCTTGCGGAACGCCACGGCGGCCAGGATGAACGGCAGGCCGAGCCCGAGGCAGTACACGAAGGTCAGCAGCGCGCCGCGCCCCGCGCTGGCCTCGTTGGCGGCCAGCGCGGTGACGGACGCCAGCGTGGGTCCGATGCACGGGGTCCAGCCGATGCCGAACAGGGCGCCGAGCACGGGCGCGCCGACGAGCCCGGTGGACGGCCGCTTGTGGAAGCGGAACTCGCGCTGCGTGAACCAGGGCATGAGCCCCATGAAGAACACACCCATGACGATCATCAGCACGCCGAGGACCGTGGTGAGGATCTCCCGGTGCTGCTGAAGCGTCCAGCCGAAGAACCCGAAGAGCGCGCCGCCCGAGACGAAGACGGCCGAGAAGCCGAGCACGAAGAGCGAGGCACCCGCGACCATCCGGCCCCGCCGCGCCTCGGCCAGGTCGGTGCCGGTGACCCCGGTGACGTACGAGAGGTAGCCGGGGACGAGGGGCAGCACGCACGGCGAGAAGAAGGAGATCAGGCCCGCGAGCAGGGCGATGGGGAGGGCCAGCAGGAGCGCGCCGCCGGCGACCGTCTCGTTCAGGGACATCGGCTACTGCCCCGAGGCCTTCTCGTCGAGTACCGGCTGGATCATTTCGCGGAGCTGCTTCTCGTCGACCGCCTTCAGGGAGCGGGCGGCGATCTTGCCGTCGCGGTCGAGGACGATGGTCGACGGGATGCCCTGGGGCAGGAGGGTGCCCTTGGGGAAGCCGTTGAGGACGAGCTTGCCGTACGGGTCGTACAGGCTGGGGTACGTGATCCCGAAGTCCTGCTCGAAGGCGAGGGCCTTGGTCTTCTGCGGGTCCCGGGTGTTGATGCCGACGAACTCCACGCCCTTGGGCTTCAGCTCCTCCGACACCTTCTTGAAGTGCGGCGCCTCGGCACGGCAGGGCGCGCACCACGAGCCCCACACGTTGAGGACGACGACCTTGCCCTTGAGGTCGGCGACGTCGAGCTTCTCGCCGTCCAGAGTCTCGCCCGAGAGGCCCTTCGGGCCGGTGCGCTCACCCTTGGCGACGGTGTCGATGCCGCCGGTGTTGGTGACGAAGTTGGTGTTCCCGCCACCGCCGGACTTGCCTGTGGAGTCGTCGCTGCACGCCGTGAGCGTGAGCGCGGCCGCCATGGCACCGGCGGTGAGCAGGAACCCTCGGGGGGCGCGGCTGAGGCTCATGTGAAAAGTTTCGCATGCGCCTTTGGGGGATCTTGGGCACCCCCCTGAGTGCCCGAAAGGCCCATGGAAGCCCGTTGTGAAGCGGACCTAAGTGCGGACCTGAGTAAGGCCGCCCGGCCTAAGCGAGGTACGCCTTCCAGCCACCCGCCGGGGATTCTCCCACGGGCAGGCCGCGCAGCTTCTCCAGGATCTTGGGGTCCTGCACGTCGAGCCAGTCGACGAACTGCCGGAACGACACGAGCCGTACGTCCTTCTTGCCGGCCATCCCCTTGAGCGCCTCTTCGACGGCGTCCATGTAAATGCCGCCGTTCCACTGCTCGAAGTGGTTTCCGATGAAGAACGGCGCGCGGTTCGTCTCGTACGCGCGGTTGAATCCGGCGAGATACGCCTCGGTGGCCTGCTTGCGCCAGCCGGGATAGCGCGAGGGAACACCCTGGGTGGTGTTCTTGGACTGGTTGGCGAGGATGTTGTAGTCCATCGAGAGGACCTCGAAGGAGTGGCCGGGGAACGGGATGGCCTGGAGGGGCAGGTCCCAGACGCCCTGGCGCCTGGCGGGCCACACCTGGCGGCCGCCCGGCGAGGACGCGTCGTAGCGCCAGCCGAGTTTCCTGGCCGTCGGCAGCAGATTGTCCTGGCCGAGCAGGCAGGGCGTGCGGCCGCCGACGAGTTCCTTGCGGTAGTCGAAAGGCAGCGGGTCGAGATCGGTCCAGCCGCTGTGCGTCTTCCATTCGGTGACGAACTTCACCGCCTGGTCTATCTCACTGCGCCACTGTTCGGGCGTCCAATTCCCGACGGATCCGGAGCCGCCGCAGAAATGACCGTTGAAGTGCGTGCCGATCTCGTGGCCTTCGAGCCAGGCGCGGCGGACGTTCTTGAGGGTGTCCTTGATGTGTTCGTCGGTGAGGTAACCGATGTCGGACGCGCCGGGGCGGTTGTTCGGCGGGCGGTAGAGCGTCTTCTTCGACTCGGGGAGCAGATAGATCCCGGAGAGGAAGAAGGTCATGGCCGCGCCGTGGTCCTTGGCGAGGTCGAGGAAGCGCGGGAAGAGGCCGTTCCCGACCTCGCCCGCCCCGTCCCAGGAGAAGATCACGAACTGCGGCGGAGTCTGTCCTGCCTCCAGGGGGACGGGGCGTTCGGGCTGGTGGGGCTGCTTTCCGGTGTCGGAGGTGGAGCCGTCGCCTATGAGGCGGCCCTGCGGCTTCCCGTTCGGTTCCTTGCCCCCGCCGCCGCTTCCGTTGTTCCCGCTGTTCCCGCCGTTCGCGCTGTTCCCGCCGTTCCCGTTGTTCCCGTTGTTTTCGCCGACGAGGCCGCAGCCCGTCACCCCGACCGCGGTCGCGGTCCCAACTCCCGCTCCCAGCAATGCCCTTCGACTGATCCCGCGCATATCGTTCCCCATCCGCGCTTGCGTTTGCCGGACAAAAGTCCGAGTCGGCATACGCAGAGATGGCGGAAAAGGAGCGGGGGTTCCCGCGGTGACACAACGGTTACGGGACGGGGATCCGGGGGCGGAACCAGCCCCCAGACCTCCCCAACTACGCGCCGAAAGCCTTCGACTTCCCCTTCACCGGCTTCGCACCGGCCAGCAGATGCGCCGGAACGAGATCGCGGGCCGGTTCGCTGTACCCCACAGAGACGATCTTGTCGCCGTGGTACGTGAACGTGGTCAGCGACGCGAGCGTGCACTGCCGCCGCCGCGGGTCGTGCCACAGCCTGCGCCGCTCGATGAAGCTCCGCACGATCCAGATCGGCAGCTGGTGGCTCACGCACACCGCCTCGTGCCCGCGCGCCGCGTCACGCGCCGCGTTCAGGGCGCCCATCATCCGTACGACCTGGTCGATGTACGGCTCGCCCCACGACGGCCGGAACGGGTTGGTCAGGTGCCGCCAGTTCCCGGGCTTGCGCAGCGCGCCGTCGCCGACGCCGAACGTCTTGCCCTCGAAGACGTTGGCGGCCTCGATCAGCCGCTCGTCCGTGGCCGGATCCAGACCGTGCGTCTTGGCGATCGGCGCCGCCGTCTCCTGGGCCCGCTCCAGCGGCGACGCCACGACGTACGTGACGTCCCGGCCCGCCAGGTGCTCCGCGACCCGGTCGGCCATCTGCCGGCCCAGCTCGGACAGGTGGTAGCCGGCCCGGCGCCCGTACAGGATCCCGTCCGGGTTGTGCACCTCGCCGTGCCGCATCAGATGGACGATGGTGACGTCCTCGCCCGTGCCGGTGTCGCCCGTGCCGCTCATGCCGCTCATGCCGCGGCCTCCGGTGTCGCCTCCGCCGCCGCGCGCGCCGCGACCGGCAGCGCGGCCGCGATCCGCTCGACCGCGCGCTCGTCGTGCGCCGTCGACACGAACCACGACTCGAACGCCGACGGCGGCAGGTAGACGCCCTCCGCCAGCATCGCGTGGAAGAACGCCGTGAACCGGAACGACTCCTGGCCCTTCGCGTCCTCGTAGTCCCGCACCTCACGGTCCGTGAAGAACACCGAGAACATGTTGGACGCCGTCTGCAGCCGGTGCGCGACACCCTCCTTGGCCAGCGCGTCCGTCACAAGGCCCTGGATCTCCGCCGACACCGCGTCGACCTTCTCGTACGCGCCGTCGTCCAGCAGCCGCAGCTGCGCGAGCCCCGCCGCCGTGGCGATCGGGTTACCGGACAGCGTGCCCGCCTGGTAGACCGGGCCGGCCGGCGCCAGGTGCGCCATGACGTCGGCGCGGCCGCCGAACGCCGCCGCCGGGAAGCCGCCGCCCATGACCTTGCCGAACGTCAGCAGATCGGGCGTCACCCCGTCGACCCCGTACCAGCCGGCCTTCGACGTGCGGAACCCCGTCATGACCTCGTCGGAGATGTACAGGGCGCCGTTCTTCGCGCAGGCGTCCTTCAGACCCTGGTTGAAGCCGGGCCGCGGCGGCACCACGCCCATGTTGCCGGGCGACGCCTCCGTGATCACACAGGCGATCTCGCCCGGGTGGCGGTGGAACGCCTCCTGGACCGCCTCCAGGTCGTTGTACGGCAGCACGATCGTGTCGCCCGCCTGCGCGCCCGTGACACCGGGCGTGTCGGGCAGCCCGAACGTCGCGACACCGGAGCCCGCCGCCGCCAGCAGCGCGTCGACGTGCCCGTGGTAGCAGCCCGCGAACTTGATCACCTTGGCGCGGCCGGTGAAACCCCTGGCCAGGCGGATCGCCGACATGGTCGCCTCGGTGCCGCTCGACACGAGCCGTACCTGCTCGACCGGCGCGACGCGCGCCACGATCTCCTCCGCGAGCGCCACCTCGCCCTCACCCGGCGTACCGAACGACGTACCGCGCGCCACGGCCTCCTGCACGGCGGCGATCACCTCGGGGTGGGCGTGCCCGAGGATCATCGGCCCCCACGAGCACACGAGGTCGACGTACTCGCGCCCGTCCGCGTCCGTGAGGTACGGCCCCGTACCGGACACCATGAACCGGGGCGTGCCGCCGACGGCGCGGAAGGCCCGGACGGGAGAGTTCACGCCGCCGGGCGTCACCTGGGACGCGCGGTCGAAGAGCGACTGTGAGACTGGGGCTTCGTATGAATACGACACTTGGGTCCTGACCTGCGAGAACGAGTGGACGATCGACTAACCGCGGGCACAGACGGCCCACGCCCTTGCTTTCGCATGACGCCGTGCTTCACGATCTGCTTCATGATCTTGCTTCAGCGGAGGTTTCCGGACCTTGTTTTCGGCAAGGCGCCAGTCCTCCGCGTCTGCGAAACTGGGGCGTCATAGGGAGAGCTCACGGAAACCATGGTGTCAGAGGCCCGGACGTTGTTGCGGAACAGGTGTTTCACCACACGCTCGCGGGGGAGGTCAACTGACACGATGATCGGGTTGCGCGGCGGGGGCCGTGATACCCAGCAAGCAGTCGGGTGGAGATATGCATCGCGGTGGCGGACGGGGCGAGGGGACCGGCGATCTGGGGCCCGAGCGTGCCCGGCGGGGAAGGCACCGGCGAGAACGGGACAACGGTCCCGTGGAGGGCGAGCCCATGGGAGCTGATCCCCTGGAGAACAGGGGCGGCGGCCGGGGCATGGGCGTCACGTACAAATACTTCGGCGCACCCAACGGCGCCACCGCCGCGCGCGTGCCGATCTCGATGCGCCCCGAGGAACTCGGGGGCGACGAGCTGGGCATGGGCGGCATGTTCACCAAGATCAAGCCGGAGACCATAGCCGCCATGGTCCTCACCGGCCTCCAGGGCATGCCCCTGCACAAGGTCCCCCCGCTGGAACTGGTCGTGCTCCACCCCGACTACGCCGTGGTCAAGCTCCCGATGACGGTCGTCGACCCGCTGCGCGGCGTCGGCGAGGAGTCGGTGGGCGCGGCCGCGTTCATCTGGTCCACGGTCCCCGACCGCGGGGGCCCGCGCGACGCGTTCAACGTGTACCAGCTCCTCCACGAGTGGCAGGACTTCTCCGTACGACTCCACGAGGCGGGCCACCAGCCGTACTGCCTGGTCTGGCCGTGACGCGGCAGGACACCGTCCCGGCGGGCCCCGCTGTGCGGCTCGACGCCTGGTCGCCCCTGGACTACGACCTGCTGCGGGCCGCCAACGTCCCCGCGATGACCGTGCACCTCGGCGGCCCCGAGACCCCCGCGCGGCTCGCCGACCGGCACCGGCGGTACACGGCGATGAGCGCCGGCCGCCCCGAGGCGGGCCGCATGTACCGGATCCTGCTGCCGCCGGGCGACGTACCGGTCGGCACGGTCGGCTTCTGGGAGCTGACCTGGGACGGCGAGCCGGTGTACGAGACCGGGTGGAGCGTCCTGCCCCCGTACCAGGGCCGCGGCGTGGCGACGGCGGCCACGCTCGCGCTGATCGACCGGATCCGCGCGGTACGCACCGAGCAGAGCCCCCGCCACCTGCACGCCTTCCCGTCCGTCGAGAACGCCGCGTCCAACGGCGTGTGCCGCAGGGCCGGCTTCACGCTGCGCGGCGTACGCCTCTTCGAGTACCCGCCCGGCCACCTGGCCCGCAGTCACGACTGGCGCTTCGACCTCACGCCCGCACCGAACGGCCAGGCCCGGGACGGCCAGGCCCCGGACGGCCAGGCCCCGGATGTCCGGGCCCCGGACGGCCGGGCCCAGGACGGGCAGGACCCCGACCGGCAGGACCCGGGGGACGACCGGGCCCCCGCCCCGCCGAAATGATCTGGCCCGGCTCACGCCCCGGTGGCATCCTGGCGGCGTGAACGGACCGGAGATCCACATACGCTTCGCGCCCGCCCTCGGCCTGTTCGTGCCCGCCGCGCGCCGCGCGGGCCGCACGCCGCTCACCACCGACGGCGCGTCCACGCTCGGCCATGTCGTCGAGTCGCTGGGCGTGCCGCTCACCGAGGTCGGCGCCCTCCTCGTGGGCGGCCACCCGGTCACGCCCGCGCACGTCCCCGCCGACGGCGAGGAGGTCGAGGTACGGGGCGTCGAACGCCCCCAGCGGGTGCCGGGCGCCCCGCTCCGATTCCTGCTGGACGTCCACCTGGGCACGCTGGCGCGGCGGCTGCGGCTGCTGGGCGTGGACGCGGCGTACGAGAGCGAGGACATCGGCGACGCCGCGCTGGCCGCCCAGTCGGCGCGGGAGCGGCGCGTGATGCTGTCGCGCGACCGGGGGCTGCTGCGCCGCCGCGAGCTGTGGGCGGGCGCGTACGTGTACAGCCACCGGCCGGACGACCAGCTCCGGGACGTGCTCGAGCGGTTCGCCCCGCGGCTCGCGCCGTGGACGCGCTGCACGGCCTGCAACGGGGAGCTGACACAGGCCCACAAGGACGAGGTGCGCGAGCACCTGGAACAGGGCACGCAGCGGACGTACGACGTGTTCGCGCGCTGCACGGCCTGCGGGCGCGTCTACTGGCGCGGCGCCCACCACGCCCGCCTGGAGACCATCGTCCAGAACGCCCTGCGCGACTTCGGCGGCGACGCGGCGGCGTGACCGCCCCGGCCGTCAGGCGCGGCCGTCAGGCGCGGCCGTCAGGCGCGGCCGTCAGGCGCGGCCGTCAGAACACGTACGGGTCACCGGTGGCCGGCACGAGAACGCGATGGTCGTTGTTCTGCGGGTTCTTGTCCGTCGCGCCGCCGTTCCAGGCGGTGTCGACGTGGAGGGTCACCTCGTGCGGCGTGCCCACGGTCCGCAGCTCCAGGGCCTTCTCGCGCCGGGTCCCGTCGGAGGGCAGGGCGCCCGTCGAGCACAGCACGACGCGGTCGCCGCCCCACACGCAGTCCGGGGGCAGCTTGCCGGGAACGACCGGCACCGAGAAGGCCAGCCGGACCGTCGCCTCCTCCAGCGACGACGGCCCGCTGTTCCGGCTCAGTACGAGAACGTCGAGCCGGCCTTCCGAGAGGGACGCGAACCCGTGATACGCCACATCCGCCTCAGGCGCGACAGGCGCGGGCGCGGCGCCCGCCACGCCACCACCGACGCCCGGGCCCACCACGGTCGCCGCCGCCAGGGAAACCGCCAGAGCGGCCTTGCGCAGAGCAAACATGTCCCGAAGATACCGATTTCATACCGCCCCCGACGCAGCCACGCGGCCGAGCGGCCCGGCGTTCCCCCATTCCGCCGCGTCACCGCCGCCGACCTATGCTGACAACGCCTCACCCGACCACTTGTACGAGGAGCCCCGCCATGACCGCCGCCGCCCTCCCCGTCGCCGTCGTCACCGGAGCCAGCAGCGGCATCGGCGCGGCCACCGCACGCCGCCTCGCGGAGGCCGGCCACCACGTGATCCTCACGGCCCGCCGCAAGGACCGCGTCGAGACCCTGGCCGCCGAGCTCACCGCGGCCGGCCACCAGGCCACGGCCCACCCCCTGGACGTCACCGACCGCGCGGCGGTCGACGCCTTCGCCGCGGGGCTCGCCCGCTGCGACGTCCTGGTCAACAACGCGGGCGGCGCACTCGGCGCCGACCCCGTCGCCACCGGCGACCCCGAGGAGTGGCGCCGCATGTACGAGGTCAACGTCCTCGGCACCCTCCACATGACCCAGGCCCTGCTCCCCGCCCTCACGGCGAGCGGCGCGGGCACGGTCGTCGTGATCTCCTCCACGGCGGCCCACTCCACCTACGAGGGCGGCGCCGGCTACGTCGCCGCCAAGCACGGCGCCCACGTCCTGGCCGAGACCCTCCGCCTGGAGATCGTCGGCACCCCGGTCCGCGTCATCGAGATCGCCCCCGGCATGGTCAGGACGGAGGAGTTCGCGACCACCCGCTTCCACGGCGACACGGAGAAGGCCGCGAAGGTCTACGAGGGCGTGGCCGACCCCCTGACGGCCGACGACGTCGCCGACACGGTCACCTGGGCGGTCACCCGCCCACCCCACGTCAACATCGACCTCCTGGTCGTCCGCCCCCGAGCCCAGGCCTCCAACACCAAGATCCACCGCGAACGCTGATCCAATCGGGTGAACACACCCCATCGTCCGTACGACACCCGAACCTTCGCCCTACGCTCGCGCACAACCACAAAGAAGCAGCCTGTGGCCGGGATAGCCGTCCCGACCACAGGCCTCACCACAGGAAGCAGAGACCTTCCCATGGCTGAACGCGAGCCTAACGGGCCCTTCATGGACCTCGAAAACCCCGACTACGCGTACATGTTCGGCTTCATACAGGCCGACGGGCACCTGGGCTAAGGGGCGGGCCGGAAGGGCCGCCTGACGGTTGAGATCAACGCGCGGGACCTCCACATACTGGAGGAGTTCCAGCGCCTCACGCCGTACTACACGTCCATCACAGAGCGCACGCGCCAGACCAACTTCAGCGGTTCCCACCACTCCGCCACATGGAGCCTGTGCTCCCTGGAGGCCCGAACGCGACTGAACAAGCTGGGCCTGCCCTACGGCAAGAAGTCAGTCAAGATCACGCCGCCCCGTGTGCCGTTCTCACGCCCGGACTACCTACGCGGCGTGATCGATGCGGATGGCTCGGTCGGCTACACCGAACAGGGCTTCCCATTTGTCTCCCTGACCACGGCGAGTACGGCGGTGGGAGCCTACCTCTGCCACTACGCGAAGAAGGTGACGGGTGCACAGCGCACCATCAAGCGCAACGCCCGCGACAGCATCTACAACATCCTCTACACAAAGGAAGCAGCGCAGGAGCTGAGTGCGCACCTCTACTACCCCGGCTGCCTGAGCCTGGAGCGCAAACGCACAGCGGCCGCGACGCTCTCCGACTGGGTGCGCCCTGCGGACATGAAGATCGCACCACCCCGGCGCCGATGGAAGGCGTGGGAGGACCGAGTCCTGCTCAAGCTCGACAGCCCCGCTGCCTCCGCTGAGGAACTCGGGCGTACAGAGCAGAGCTGCAGCCTTCGCCTGTGGCGCCTGAAGACCGGGCGGGTGCCCATGCCGCCCGAGGAGAACGCCGTCGGCTGACAGCCGGCACTGGGCCCCCGGAGCATCGGCTCCGGGGGCCCAGTGCTGTCTCAGCCCTTCACACAGATGAACTGCTTGAGCTTCGCGACGACCTCTACCAGGTCCCGCTGCTGAGCCATCACCTGATCGATCTGCTTGTAGGCGGCCGGAATCTCGTCGAGGACGCCAGAGTCCTTACGGCACTCCACACCACGCGTCTGCTCCTCCAGGTCCCGGACCGTGAAGCGCCGCTTCGCCGCGTTCCGGCTCATCCGCCGGCCCGCTCCGTGCGAGGCCGAGTTGAACGCCTTCTCGTTCCCGAGGCCCTTCACGATGTACGAGCTGGTGCCCATGGACCCCGGGATGATCCCGAAATCGCCGCTGCCCGCGCGGATCGCGCCCTTCCTGGTGACCAACAGATCCATGCCGTCGTAACGCTCCTCCGCCACGTAGTTGTGGTGGCAGGAGATCTCCTGGTCGAAGGTCACCTTGGCCTTCTTGAACTCCTTGCTGATCACGCCCTTGAGCAGCGCCATCATGATCGCGCGGTTGTGCTTCGCATACTCCTGCGCCCAGTACAGATCGTTCCTGTAGGCAGCCATCTCCGGAGTGTCCGCCACGAAGACCGCCAGGTCACGGTCGACCAGATCCTGGTTGTGGGGCAGCTTCTGAGCAACGCCGATGTGATGCTCGGCCAGTTCCTTGCCGATGTTGCGGGAGCCGGAGTGCAGCATCAACCAGACCGAATCCGACTGATCGAGACAAACCTCGATCATATGATTTCCCGATCCGAGCGTTCCCATCTGCTTCGTGGCCCGTTCCTGACGGAACTTGACCGCCTCCGCGACCCCGTCGAACCGTGCCCACAGGTCGTCGAAGCCCGTCAGCGAGAAGCCGTGGAAGCGGCTCGGGTCCACCGCCTCGTCGTGCATCCCGCGGCCGACCGGGATCGCCTGCTCGATCCTCGAGCGGAGCCCGGACAGGTCGCCCGGCAGGTCATTGGCCGTCAGGGACGTCTTGACGGCGGACATCCCGCAGCCGATGTCGACCCCGACCGCCGCCGGACAGACCGCGCCGCGCATGGCGATGACCGAACCGACCGTCGCGCCCTTGCCGTAATGGACGTCCGGCATGACCGCGAGGCCCTTGATCCACGGCAGTGTCGTGACGTTGCGGAGCTGCTGCATCGCGCCGTCCTCCACCGTCGTGGGGTCGGTCCACATCCGGATCGGGACCTTCGCCCCGGGTACTTCTACGTACGACATACTTCCTCGATCCCCCACCAAAAGACTGAAAGCGCAAAAACCGGTGCCAGCATCCGCAAAGGCCGCAGCGGAACGGCAGCGACGGCTGCGCGTGCGATACACATTGTGTTCACCGGCCGACGACGACCGGCAAGCTGTTTTCACCGTGACCGTCAGGGAAAGGAGCCCGGGACCGTGCAGCGAAGGGCGTACGCACCCGGCCTGGCCGCGCTTCTCGCGGCGCTCGCCGTCGTCACCGGGCTCGGCGGATGCAGTGCGGGTGCGGGAACGGACGGCGCGGACGCCGACGCCAAGTCCGGTACCACCACCGGCCCGGTCGCGGCCCCCGGCAGGTACCGCACCCTGTACGAGCCGTGCGGCTCCGTCAGCGCGTCGCTTCTCCAGGAGCTTCTGCCCGGCGTGGCCGATCTGCCGGCCGAGCAGCGCGAGCGCGTCCTGCGCGGCACCGCCGCCGTCTCGTACGACACCGACCGGCGTGCCGGGTGCAGTTGGAAGGCGGACGGGGTGGACGCCGTGCACCACCTCACGCTCGACTTCGAGCGGGTGGTGTCGTACGACCCGACGGTCAGCGACGACAGCAGGGCGCAGGAGGTGTTCGAGCGCAAGGAGACGGCTGCTGGGCTCCCCGCCCGTACGCCGGAGCCCGGCAGCGCGTCGCCTTCCGGCGCGTCCGCTCCCGGCGCGTCCGCTCCCGGTGCCTCCGCTTCCGGTGGCTCGCCCTCCGGTTCCTCCGCCGCGACGCCCCCGGCCGGCGGCCAGCAGGCGCAGACCGGCACGCCGAGCCCGGGCGCCTCGGGCTCCCCCGCCGCCCCTCCGGCCTCGCCCGACGCGTCCGTCTCCGCGACCCCCGACGGCCTCCAGCCCCGCGTCCTGGACGACCTCGCCGACGCGGCGTTCATCGACGACGTCCTCGCCCCGGCCGGCCCGGCCGCCCAGCAGCGCACCGTCAGCGTGGTGTTCCGCACATCGAACGTCATCGTGACCGTGCGGTACGCGGCCCAGCCCGCCCGTGTCGGTGAGGTTCCGGACAGTGAGGAACTGCAGGACAGGGCCCGCGCGCTGGCCCGCAGCCTGGCCGACCGGTTCGACGACTGACCGCCGCCGGGCTTCCCGTACGGGCTCCGCCGCCGGTCCGAGTCGGGCTAACGTGGCCGGGCCGGACCGCTGCCCGGACGTGTGACAACACGCGACAGAGCGACTGACTGAAGGAACCATGCACCGATCAGCCCCGCGCCTCACCCGCATACTCGCCTGCGCCGCCGTCCCGGCGCTGCTCGTCGTCACCGGCTGCTCGTCGGACGACTCCGGCGGCGGCTCCGCGGGCTCCGGCGGCGGCAAGGCCGCGGAGTCGTCCGCGGCCGCCTCGGCCGCGCCGTCGAAGCCCGCCGCGCCGAAGCCGACCGTCGCACCCGCGAAGTACGCGAAGCTGCCGGACGCCTGCAAGGCCGTCACGGTGAAGACGCTGGAGGAACTGATCCCGGAGCTGAAGCAGAAGGGCGGCGTGCCGGGCAAGACCTCCGACCTGGCCAGCCGTGGGAGCTGCTCCTGGAACGCCCTTGAGGACAAGGGCACGAAGGGCTCGAACTACCGCTGGCTCGACGTCTCGCTGCTGCGCTTCGACTCGGAGCAGACGCTCGGCAGCGGTGAGGAGCGGGCGCAGCAGAAGTACATGGAGAAGGTCGCCGAGGTGAAGGCGACCGAGGGCGCGACGGACATCCGTACGTCGCCCGCCGCGGGCGTCGGCAACGAGTCGACGGCCATCAGCTACGCCCTGAAGAAGACGGGCGAGACCTTCCGCTACGCGGTGATCGTGGCCCGTACGGAGAACGCGCTGATCACCGTCTCCTACAACGGCACCGGCTACGCGGGCGCCGAGCCGCCGGCCGCCGCCGACATGATGGAGGGCACGGTGAAGGCCGTGAAGGAGACCGTCAAGGCCGTCGCTGACGCCAACAAGTAGCCGCCGCAGCGGCCTTCGCCCGCGGCTCGGGGGTCTCGTGTGGAGCTTCCGGCCTCCCCCCGGGGGCCGGTATCCGTACGCGTGTGCCAGGCTGTGCCCCGCGAGAGGGATATCGCGTCAGAGATATCGACGTCGGGAGGGGACCGCGGGTGGCCGCGATGCAGCTGACACGGATGCACCGCGTTTTGATCGGTGTCGTCGTCGCCGGTGCTTTGGTCATCGCCGGGATCGGCTTCGCGGGGTCGTACGCCGCGGTGCGGGAGCTCGCCGAGAAGAAAGGATTCGGCGACTTCTCCCTGGTCTTCCCCATCGGCATCGACGCGGGCATCTGTGTGCTGCTCGCTCTGGACCTGCTGCTGACGTGGATGCGGATCCCGTTCCCGCTGCTGCGCCAGACGGCGTGGCTGCTGACGGCCGCGACCATCGCGTTCAACGGCGCTGCGGCGTGGCCGGATCCGCTCGGTGTGGGCATGCACGCGGTGATTCCCGTGCTGTTCGTCGTCGCCGTGGAGGCGGCCCGGCACGCGGTGGGCCGGATCGCGGACATCACGGCCGACAAGCACATGGAGGGCGTACGGCTGACGCGGTGGCTGCTGTCGCCGGTGCCGACGTTCCGGCTGTGGCGGCGGATGAAGCTGTGGGAGCTGCGCTCGTACGAGCAGGTGATCAAGCTGGAGCAGGACCGGCTGATCTACCAGGCGCGGCTCCAGGCCCGCTTCGGGCGCGCGTGGCGGCGCAAGGCGCCGGTGGAGGCGCTGATGCCGCTGCGTCTCGCGCGGTACGGGGTGCCGCTCGCCGAGACGGCACCGGCGGGGCTTGCGGCGGCGGGCATCGAGCCGGTGCTGCTGCCGCCGAACCCGACGGCGGTGCTGGTCAAGGAGGAGCCGGAGGCCCCGGCGGTGGCCGCTGTGGCCGTCCCGGCCGCGGCACAGGCACCGGAACTCCCGCAGACGGCGACCCCGGACCAGCCCCGGCAGCAGCCCGAGCACACGCCCCAGCCCCAGGCCCAGCCCCAGGCCCAGCAGCCGCAGCCGCAGCCGCAGCCGCAGCAGGCCGCACCCCCGGAAGCCGCCGTACCGCAGCAGGGCCCGGCGCAGCACGCGCAGGCCCCGCAGCCCCAGCAGCAGCCGGCGTACGAGCACCCCGCCCAGAACCAGCACCAGTCGGCCCCCGAGCCTGAGCCCGAGTACCCGGTGCCGCCCACGCACGTGAGCCCCTGGTTCGCCGCGCCCAAGCTGCCGAACGACGCCGCGTACGCGGGCACCTACGACCCGGCGGCGTACCCGCAGGACCCGGAGGCCCCGGAGACCCCGGAGCAGGCCGAGGCCCAGGCGCAGGCCCAGGCGCAGGCGCAGGCCGAGGCGGACGAGTTCGCCCGCATCGCGTACGACGTGTTCCGCACGTACGTCGGTGAGCACGGCGACTGGCCGAGCGCGGACGTCCTCGACATACACCTCGCCGACACGCACGGCATCCAGCACCCGCGCAGCGCCGCGCTTCTGCGCCGCCTCCTGCCCGACTTCAAGAACCGCTACCAGGCGGAGCTGGAGGCCGAACACATCGCGTAGCGCCCAGCCCGCATCTCTCCTCAAGCGCCGGAGGGGCTCGAATTGAGCCCCTCCGGCGCTTGAGGAGCGGGGGTTCGGGGGCGGAGCCCCCGATTCGGGAAGGGGCGGGGTAGGGGGCTCAGGCGCCGAGCAGCTTGCGCACCCGGTCCGCGCCGACGGCGAGAAGCAGCGTGGGCAGGCGCGGCCCCGTGTCGCGGCTGACGAGCAGCCGGTACAGCAGGGCGAAGAAGGTGCGCTGGGCGACCTTCAGCTCGGGCGTCGGCTTGGCCTCCGGGTCCAGTCCTGCCATCACCTTCGGGACGCCGTAGACGAGCGTGGTGAGCCCGTCCAGCGACCAGTGGCTGTCCAGGCCTTCCAGGAGGAGCCGCAGCGATTCGCGGCCCTCGTCGTCCAGCGAGGCGAGGAGCTCGGTGTCGGGCTCGTCGCGCACGATCGTGCGGGCCTCGGCCGGGACCTGGGTGGTGATCCAGTTCTCGGCGCGGTCCAGCCGGGGGCGGACCTCGTCGAGGGAGGTCAGCGGATTGGCCGGGTCGAGGTCGCTGAGGATCCGGAGCGTCTGCTCGTCGTGTCCGGCCGTGATGTCGGCGACCGAGGCGAGCGTGCGGTACGGCAGCGGGCGCGGCGTGCGGGGCAGCTCGCCGGCCGCGGTGCGGACGGCCCGGGAGTGGGCGGCGGCGTCGGCGGGCAGGGCCGTGCCGTCGGCGACCTTGGCCTCCAGCTTGTCCCACTCGTCGTACAGCCGCTGGATCTCCTGGTCGAAGGCGACCTTGAAGGACTGGTTCGGCCTGCGGCGGGCGTAGAGCCAGCGCAGCAGCGGCGCCTCCATGATCTTCAGGGCGTCGGCCGGGGTGGGCACGCCGCCCTTCGACGAGGACATCTTGGCCATGCCGGAGATGCCGACGAAGGCGTACATGGGGCCGATGGGCTGGACGCCGTCGAAGATCTCGCGGACGATCTGGCCGCCGACGACGAACGACGAGCCGGGCGAGGAGTGGTCGACGCCGCTGGGCTCGAAGATGACGCCCTCGTACGCCCAGCGCATCGGCCAGTCGACCTTCCACACGAGCTTGCCGCGGTTGAAGTCGCGCAGGTGGACGGTCTCGGAGTGGCCGCACACGCAGGTGTAGGTCAGCTCGGTGGTCTCGTCGTCGTACGCGGTGACCGTGGTGAGGTCGCGCTCGCAGCGGCCGCAGTAGGGCTTGTACGGGAAGTAGCCGGCGGCGCCGCCGGAGCCGTCGTCCTCGCTGGCGGCGCCGGAGCCCTCGGCGGCCTCCAGCTCGGCCTCGTCGACCGGCTTCTGCTGCTTCTGCTGCTGCGGCTTCTGGCCCTTGCCCTTGGGCTGGCCGGTGGCCTTGTCCTTGGTGCGGTAGCGGTCGAGGATCGCGTCGATGTCGTGCCGGTGCGTCATCGCGTGCAGGATCTGCTCGCGGTAGGCGCCCGACGTGTACATCTCGGTCTGGCTGATGCCGTCGAACTCGACGCCCAGCTCCGCGAGGGACGCGATCATGTCGGCCTTGAAGTGCTCCGCCCAGTTCGCGTGCGGGGAGCCCGCGGGGGCGGGCACGGAGGTGAGGGGCTTGCCGATGTGGTCGGCCCAGGAGCCGTCGACGCCCGGGACGCCGGCCGGGACCTTACGGTAGCGGTCGTAGTCGTCCCAGGAGATCAGGTGGCGGACCTCGTGCCCGCGGCGCCGGATCTCGTCGGCGACGAGGTGCGGGGTCATGACCTCGCGGAGGTTGCCCATGTGGATCGGGCCGGACGGCGACAGGCCGGAGGCGACGACGACCGGTTTGCCAGGCGCACGTCGCTCCGACTCGGCGATGACCTCGTCCGCGAAACGGGAGACCCAGTCGGTCTCGGTGCTGCTCTGAGCCACGATCGGCACGTCCTTGATGTCTCTGATACGGGTTTCGAAGGGTTGGTGCGGGGGGTTGCCCTCCGCCATTCTCCCAGACGGAACAGAGACCCCGGAGGTTGTCCACAGGTGTAGGCGGACGGTGTACGGCGGAGCGAAAAGGTGTTGCCGGGCCATGGGAGACTTGACAACCGAACCAGCTCACCCGAAAACACCCACTCCACAGGAACGGAAGCTCATGGCCTCGGTCCCTTCTCTCGCTTCGACCGTGCAGCAGCGCCTCGCGGACGCCCTTTCGGCAGCCCTGCCGGAGGCCGGCTCCGCCGACCCGCTGCTGCGACGCAGCGACCGGGCCGATTTCCAGGCCAACGGCATCCTGGCGCTCGCGAAGAAGCTCAAGGGCAACCCGCGCGAGCTGGCGACGAAGGTCGTGGAGGCGCTCCCGGCCGGTGACGACGCGCTGCTGAAGGACGTCGAGGTCTCGGGCCCCGGCTTCCTGAACATCACCGTCGGCGACCGGGCGATCACCGAGACGCTGGCGGCCCGCGCCGCCGACGAGCGGCTCGGCGTGCCGTACGCGGCGAAGCCGGGCACGACGGTGATCGACTACGCCCAGCCGAACGTGGCGAAGGAGATGCACGTCGGGCATCTCCGGTCGGCCGTGATCGGTGACGCGATGGTGCGGATCCTGGAGTTCGCCGGCGAGAAGGTGGTCCGGCGCCACCACATCGGCGACTGGGGCACGCAGTTCGGCATGCTGATCCAGTACCTGATCGAGCACCCGCACGAGCTGGACCACAAGGCGGACGCGGGCGACACGGAGGCCTCCGGCGAGGAGGCCATGTCGAACCTGAACCGCCTCTACAAGGCGTCGCGGGCGCTGTTCGACGCGGACGAGGAGTTCAAGGCCCGGTCCCGGGACCGGGTGGTGCTGCTCCAGTCGGGCGACGACGAGACGCTGAAGATGTGGCAGCGGTTCGTGGACGAGTCGAAGATCTACTTCTACTCGGTCTTCGACAAGCTCGACATGGAGATCAACGACCCGGACGTGGTCGGTGAGTCCGGCTACAACGACATGCTGGACGAGACGTGCCGCCTCCTGGAGGAGTCCGGCGTCGCCGTCCGCTCCGAGGGCGCGCTGTGCGTGTTCTTCGACGACGTGAAGGGCCCGGACGGCAAGCCGGTCCCGCTGATCGTACGGAAGTCGAACGGCGGCTACGGCTACGCGGCGACGGACCTGTCCGCGATCCGCGACCGGGTCCAGAACCTCGGCGCGAACACCCTGCTGTACGTGGTGGACGCGCGGCAGTCGCTGCACTTCAAGATGGTCTTCGAGACGGCGCGGCGGGCCGGCTGGCTGGGCGACGGCGTGAAGGCGGTCCAGCTCGCGTTCGGCACGGTCCTGGGCAAGGACGGCAAGCCGTTCAAGACCCGTGAGGGCGAGACGGTCCGGCTGGTGGACCTGCTGGACGAGGCGATCGAGCGGGCGTCGGACGTCGTCCGGGAGAAGAACGCGGGCCTGCCGGAGGCCGAGCGGCTCACGGAGGACGAGATCGCGGAGCGCGGCGCCCAGGTGGGCATCGGCGCGATCAAGTACGCCGACCTGTCGACGTCCGCGTCCCGGGACTACAAGTTCGACCTGGACCAGATGGTGTCGCTGAACGGCGACACGTCGGTGTACCTCCAGTACGCGTACGCGCGGAACAGGTCGATCCTCCGCAAGTCCGGCGACGCGCGGCCGGTCGCGCACCCGGAGGTGGAGCTGGCCCCGGCGGAGCGCGCGCTGGGCCTGCACCTGGACCAGTTCGGCGAGACGCTGGCCGAGGTGGCGGAGTCGTACGAGCCGCACAAGCTGGCGGCGTACCTGTACCAGCTCGCGTCGCTGTACACGACGTTCTTCGCGGAGTGCCCGGTACTCAAGGCGCCCACGCCGGAGCAGGTCGAGAACCGGCTGTTCCTGTGCGACCTGACCGCGCGGACGCTGAGCCAGGGCATGGCGCTGCTGGGCATCCGGACGCCCGAACGCCTCTGACGGCGGCCGAGCGCCTCTGACGGCGGACGGCGGACGGCGGACGGCGGACGGCGGACGGCGGACGGCGGGCACAGCAAAGCCCTTGGGGGCGGCGTAGTCGACGACAACGCCGCCCCCTTCGCCTGTCCCGCGTCGCTCCTCAGATCAGCGGATGCGAGGGCTTCCCCTTCGCGTCGTCGATCTCGACGTGGGCCTTCTGCAGCAGCTGCGTGGCGATGTCCATGAGCGCGCGGGCCCCCGCGATCTCCTCACCGACCCGCAGCTGTTCCGCGTCGGAGGGATGGCGCTGGGCCTGCCCGTGCCCGCGCACCTCGGCGCCGTCAGTGAGCCGCACCAGGGCGGCGGCCTTCGTACGGTTGCCCTCCTCCTGGAACTCCATGTCGACGTGCCATCCGACGAGTGTGTGCATGGCGTTCACCTCCGGTGGTTCCCTTCCAGGGTGCTCCGCCCGCCGCCGTTCCGCTCCTCGTCACGTACGGTGACGGCGGCCGGGGATCGCATCCTCGACCGGCCCTCCGCTGTTCACTCTCCGAAACCACCACCCCGGAGAGACACGGAGAACCGGATGTCCCCTCAGCGGACCCTCCCGAGGACGCTCACCACCACGGCGCTCGCCACCGCGCTCGCCTCCGCACTGGCCGTGTGCGGTGCGACGACCGCGGCCCACGCGGACGGCGACAAGGACGGCTGGCAGCAGGACGGCCTGCACCTGAACGCCGCCGACAACGAGAAGGTCGACGCCTTCCTCGCCGACGCCCGCGAGGCCGAGCGCTCGATCAGCCCCCAGGTGCGGGCGGCGGCCTGGCTCACGGACGCGGAGCTGATCGGCTTCGACAGCCGCCTGAAGTCGCCCGATTCGCTGAAGCGCAAGGTCGCCACGTCCATGAAGGAGACCCCGGGCCAGAGCGTGGAGGCCGCGCTCGCCACGATGAACGACGCCGTCCGCTACACCCTCCAGTGGCCGGACGCCCACTACACGACCGGTGTGGTCGACGCGTCCGCCCACCTCTCCTCCTGGGGCAACGACAGCATCCGCTGGAAGAACACCTGGGGCAGGGCGAGCGGCTACAAGGGCCTCAACACCGCCTGGAAGGCACCGCGTTCCGGAATGCGCTTCGAGATCCAGTTCCACACGCCGGCCAGCAAGTGGGCGCAGGAGGAGACGCACAAGCTGTACGAGGAGCAGCGCCTGCCCAGCACGCCGCCGGAGCGGAAGAAGGAGCTCCAGGCGCAGCAGGACGCCATCTTCGCGGCCGTCCCCGTCCCGGACGGCGCGGACCGCCTCACGGCACCGGGGACGCCCGCCCCTCAGCCCGTACGGGCGGGCGGTGTCCGCTCGGCGCGGTGACGCGGCCGAAAGGCGACCCCGCGGGGACGTGACCCCGGCCACGTTCCCCGCAAGGGCGGCTCCCGTCCGGGCAAGCCGCCCTACGATCCCCTCATGCGCTACGCAGACGGCCCGACCGCGACCGCCGAGATCACCGTCGGCGCACCGCCCGCCCGCGTCTGGGAGCTCGTGACCGACATCGGCCTCCCAGCCCGCCGCAGCCCCGAACTCCAGCGCGTGACCTGGCTCGACGGAGCCAAGGCCCCCGCGCTGGGCGCCCGCTTCGAGGGCCACAACGAGCACCCGCAGCTCGGCGCCTGGCGCACGCACTCGTACGTGGTCGAACTGGCCGAGCACCGCGCCTTCGCCTGGGCGGTGACGGACCCGGACGACCGCTACGGCGCCGTGGAGCCGACCCCCGAGAACCCCCTGGCGACCTGGCGCTTCGACCTGTCCCCGGCCCCGGAACCCGCCGGCGGCACGCTCCTCCGCCAGACCGTCCGCCTCGGCCCGGCCCCCTCGGGCGTGACCCTGGTCATCGACCAGGACCCGGCCAACGAGGAGGCCATCGTGGCGTTCCGCCTGGACCAGCTCCGCACTCACATGGAGGCGACGCTCCAGGACATCAAATCGCTGGCGGAAGACGGGACCCCGACCGCCTGACGAGACGCGCCGAACTCGCACCACACCACGTGCCCCGGCTTCCGCTCCCGTACGCCCCAGGAGTCGGCCAACTCCTCTACGAGCGCCAGCCCATGCCCGATCTCCCACTCGGGCTCCTCGGCGAGCGGCCACCACCCGCCGCTGTCGTGCACCTCAAGCCGCAGCACCTGGTGGTGCGCCTCCCACGCGAGCCGCACCTTGTAGCCGCGCCCCGGCGGTACGGCGTGCACGATCGCGTTCGTCGCCAACTCGCTCACACAGAGCTGGACGTCCTCCACGCGCGCGTAGAGCCCCCACTCGGACAGTACGTCCCGCGTCAGCCGCCGCGCGTCGGAGACGGTACGCCGCGCCCGCTCGTAGAACCGGTCGCGGACCAGCCCGCATTCAGTCACGTGATTCACGGGACGAGAGTCACCGACCGTGACTTGGCTGCTGCACTGCGCGCACCCGTACAGATTTTTTGTACGGGTTGAGAGGGCGTGACGTACGTGTACGGGTGGGGAGTTGACCGGCTATGCACCCCAGGAAGCGGCAGCGGAAGAACGCGTCGGCCATGAAGCTCGTCGGCGCGCTGGTCGGACAGTTCCGAGAGGCGGCGGGCCTCACGCAGAAGGCCCTTGGCGACGCGGTGGGCGCGGGCGAGGAGACGATCGCGTCGATCGAACAGGGCAGGCGCACCCTGAAGCCGGACCTCGCGAAGGCACTGGACCGGCTCTTGGAGACGAAGGGAGCACTGGAGACGGCGGTGGCGAACATGCCGGAGATCGACCGGATCCCGGTGTGGGCGGAGCAGTACATGGACCTGGAGCGCGAGGCGATCGTCCTTGAGTTCTTCGCGAACCAGGTATTGCCGGGCCTGCTCCAGCCCAAGAGTTACGCGGAGGCGGTGTTCCGCAGCAGGGTCCCCGCTCTCTGTGAGGACGACATCGCGGCCATGGTGCAGGTCCGTTTGGAGCGCCAAGAGATCCTGCACCGCAAGACGCCGCCCATGATGAGCTTCATCCTCGCTGAGGCCATCGTCAGAGCGCCCCTGGGAGGCACGGAGGCGCACCGCGAGACCCTGCGGCACCTTCTGAAGTGCGCTGATCTCCCAGGGGTATCGATCCAGGTCATGCCAACCGACCGCGCCACGCACGCCGCGCTGGACGGGCCGTTCGTGCTCCTGGAGACCCCCGATTATCAGCACCTCGCGTATACGGAAACCCAACGAGGTAGCCAGCTCATCACCGACCCCGATGAGACCAGCATCCTTGCCCAAAGGTATGCGATGCTGCGGACGCAGGCTCTCAACCCCGAGGACACCAAGGGCCTGTTGGAGCAGCTGCTAGGAGAGCAATGAGCACCCCACTTGAGTGGTTCAAGTCCAGCTACAGCGGCAGCGATGGTGGCGAGTGCCTGGAAGTCGCCTACGACTGGCGCAAGTCCACGTACAGCACCGAGCAGGGCGGCGCCTGCGTCGAGATCGCCGCCCACCCCTCCGCCGTCCACATCCGCGACTCCAAGATGAACCCCAGCGGCCCGATACTCACGGTCGCGCCGACCGCCTGGGCGGCGTTCACCCGCACGCTGGGCTGATTGTCAGTGGCGGCCCGTAGCGTGGTCGCATGGTGATCAACCCGAACGCGCTCGGCCTGGACCTTCCGCCCGGCACCGTCCGCGTACAGCCGTCCTACTGGTACGCGAACGAGCCCGCCACGCACGACACCTGGTCCCGTCTCCTGCCCGCGCGGGAGGCGGCCGGGTTGCAGCCGGTGCTGCTCACCGAGACGCAGCACCTGAGCGCGAGCCAGAGAGGCGACGCGGACGACCGCGACGTCTCGGCGACGCTCGCCGAACTGTGGGCGTACGTCCAGGAGGACGAGGAGCCCGAGTACGGCGACGAGCCGTGGCCGGGCCTCGCAGCGCCGGGCGAGCCGACCGCCGACCCGGACGCGCAGGCGGCCGAGCTGGCGGCGGAACTGGCCACGGACGACAAGCACTTCAAGGGCGCGCACGCCGCGCTCGTCCCCGCCCGCCGCAGCGCGGACATCGTGACGGCGCTGGGCTGGGGCGGGGCGAGCAACCACACGGATGCCGTCCAGTTGGCCACGGTGCTGCGCTCGTGGGAGGACCGGTTCGGCATACGGGTCGTGGGCCTGGGCCCGGACTTCATGTCCGTGTCGGTCGCGGCACCGCCCCGCACGCGGGAGCACGCGCTGGCGGTCGCGGCGGAACACCACGCGTTCTGCCCCGACAACGTATGGCAGGGCGCCGGCTCCCTGGAGGAGTACGCGGCTGAGGCGGTGCTCGGCCAGACGGAGTGGTGGTTCTGGTGGGACTGAAGTAACCGCCATCTCATGTCATCCGGCTTCGGGGCCAGCGGCGTTAGAAGGGGTGGAGAGGCGCCACTCCACCCGTCGAGCACCGCACGACCGAGGAGCACTGGATGAAGAAGTACGTGCTGGCCGCGTCCGTGGCCGCCGCGCTGATGGCGGTGGCGCCGACCGTGGCCCACGCCGCCCCGTCGCCCACGCAGCACGCCGCCGTGGCGTCCCACACCGCCAAGACGAGCCCGATCCGCGTCGTCCAGCCCGGCGAGCGCGTCCAGCCCTGGGACGGCTGGGAGCTGTGGCTGACCGAGGAGGGCAAGCACTGGACCGAGCCGGACGGCATCGAGAACTTCCGCAGCGTCGTCGACGGCAACATCGACATGTCCCGCCCCGGCGTCAGCCTCCAGATGACCTCCGGGCCGGAAGGCGCGTACCACACCGGCATCTACTACGGCACGACCAAGGCGGCACGCGTGGTCGTGACCGACCACGAGGGAACGACGGCCACGGCCTCCCTCCTGAAGCTGCCCGGCAAGCCCGGCTGGGGCGTCTACTACGCCTACACCCCGCCCACCCAGGACGGGAGCCATCCCGATGTGACCGTCTCCGTCTACGACCGTAAGGGCAGGCTGCTCACCGAGCTGGTCCCGTTCGGCCAGGGCGGCTGAGCCGCAGCCACCACCGACAGGGCGGCGGGGGCCCCGCGTGGGGGACGGGGCCCCCGGCCGCC
>NZ_JABWDV010000445.1:50144-62812 GCF_013362995.1 Streptomyces sp. TRM64462
CGTCCCCCGCCCCCGTCACGCCGTCGCCGTCCGATCACGAGGACTTCCACCGTGCCGCACGAGCCCGCCTCCGAGGACATCGACGTCGACTTCGCCGACTTCGCCACGGCGGCGTGGCCCCGCCTGGTCCGCACGGCGCAACTGCTGACGGGCGACTTCCACGAGGCGGAGGACCTCGTCCAGACGACGCTGGCCAAGGTCTACGGACACTGGCGGAGGATCCCCCGCGACGAGGTCGACCTGTACGTTCGCCGCGCCCTGGTCAACAACAACATCAGCCGGCTCAGACGAAGGCGCGTCGCGCACCTGCTGACACCGTTACTGCCCGAGTCGGCCCGGCACGCGCACGCGGGCCACGCCGAGACGGTCGAGCAGCGCACGGCCCTCCTCCAGGCCCTGGCGGACCTCACTCCCCGCCAGCGCGCCGTGATGGTGCTCCGCTACTGGGAGGACCTGCACGAACGGGACATCGCGAAGGTGCTCGACTGCTCGGTCGGTACGGTCAAGACCCACGCCCGGCGTGGTCTGGAAGCGCTGCGCGCCCACCCGGCGTTCGCACCCCACGCCCACCCCCACCCGCACCCCGATGCCCCTAGCGGAGCACAGCGATGACCTCAGAGTCCGAAGCAGATACCGAGGCGAGCGACCGGGCCCTGCGTGCGGTGTTCGCGGACGCCGCGCACGACATCACCCCCGGTCCGGTGCCGCTGGCGGAAGTCCGGCGTGCGGGCCGCGCCCGCCGTCGCCGCAGGGAGGCGGTCCTGACGGTCGGCTGCGCCGCCGTGGTGACGGCGGTCACGATCGCCCTCGTCCAGACGACGAGTTCGCCTTCCGCCCCGCCGGCCACCCCGCCCTCACCGAGCCGGCCCGCCGTTACCTCCCCCGCCCCGCCGGTCCCGGCCGGAGGGCCCACGGTGGTGGCGCCGGGCGACCAGGTGAAGCCGGCGGACGGCTGGACGCTGCGGCTGACGCAGCAGGGCCTGCACATGTCGGGCCCCGACGGCTACGAGGACTTCTCGGACAGCTCCCAGGAGGGCCCGCCCATCCCCGACTTCAGCCACTACTCACACGGGGGCTTCCACGTCGGCGTCTACTACGCGAAGAACGCCGGACGCATGGAGCTGACCGGCCGAGACGGCACCCGGACGACCGCGACCCTCGTCGAACTCCCCGGCAGACCGGGCTGGGGCGCCTGGTACGCCACGACTCCGTACCGCGACACCGGAGCCCCGTGGGCCGGCAACGTGACCTTGTACGACACCACAGGCAAGGCCATAGCCGGCGACAGCCCCTAGGCCGTGGCTGCTAGCCGGCCCGTCCCGCGATCCGCTGCGCGACCTCCGTCGCCCAGTAGGTGAGGATCATTTGGGCGCCCGCGCGGCGGATGCCGGTGAGGGACTCCAGGATGGCCGCGTCACGGTCGATCCAGCCCTTCTCGGCGGCGGCCTCGATCATCGCGTACTCACCGCTGATCTGGTACGCCGCGACCGGCACGTCCACGGCGTCCGCGACCTTCGCGAGGATGTCGAGGTAGGGCCCGGCCGGCTTGACCATGACCATGTCGGCACCCTCGTCGAGGTCGAGCGCCAGCTCCCGCAGGGACTCGCGCACATTGGCGGGGTCCTGCTGGTAGGTCTTGCGGTCGCCGCTCAGCGAGGACCCGACGGCCTCGCGGAAGGGGCCGTAGAAGGCGGAGGCGTACTTGGCGGTGTACGCGAGGATCGCGACGTCCTCCTTGCCGATGGTGTCGAGTGCGTCGCGGATGACTCCGACCTGCCCGTCCATCATGCCGCTGGGGCCCACGACGTGGACGCCGGCGTCGGCCTGGACCTGGGCCATCTCGGCGTACCGCTCCAGGGTGGCGTCGTTGTCCACACGCCCGTCCGCGTCCAGGACTCCGCAGTGCCCGTGATCGGTGTACTCGTCGAGACACAGATCGGACATGACGACGAGCTCGTCCCCGACCTCGGCCCGCACGTCCCGGATGGCGACCTGGAGGATCCCGTCGGGATCGGTCCCCGCGGTCCCGGCGGCGTCCTTCTTCGCCTCCTCCGGCACACCGAACAGCATGATCCCGGAGACCCCCGCCTCGACGGCCTCCACGGCGGCCTTCCGCAGGGTGTCCCGGGTGTGCTGCACGACACCGGGCATGGCGCTGATCGGCACGGGCTCGCTGACGCCCTCCCGCACGAACGCGGGAAGGATCAGGTCCGCCGGATGCAGCCGCGTCTCCGCGACCATCCGCCGCATGGTGGGCGTCGTACGCAGCCGCCGCGGCCGCGCCCCGGGAAAGGATCCGTACACAGTCATACGCCCACGCTACGCCGCACACAGCCCAGCAATTGCCGACACCATGTCGGCCCCAGGGGCGAGCCCACCGCTGCACCGCTGACCGCTGTGGGCAGGCGTTCCGCTGGGGGTCCCCCCTGCACGGAGTGCTTGGGGGAGGAACGGGTGGGCACAGCCCCCGCGGGCGGTGCCCATACCCGTGCGCCCGCCCGCAGGGCGTACCGGCCCGCCCCGCAGGGCAAACCGTTCCGTTACGTCGTCGTACGACGCCGCCGCGCCCCGGGGCGCCGCTCCGAGGGGCGCGTCACAGGGTCGCCCGCCTCCAACGCGGCCGCTCGGCGCTTCGCGCCGAACTCCGCCAGCGCCTCCGCCAGCTTCGTCACGGACGGCTCCGGCGACAGGACGTCGACCCGCAGCCCGTGCTCCTCCGCCGTCTTCGCGGTGGCGGGGCCGATGCACGCGATGACCGTCACGTTGTGCGGCTTGCCCGCGATCCCCACCAGGTTCCGCACCGTCGACGACGACGTGAACAGCACCGCGTCGAAACCGCCGCCCTTGATGGCCTCACGCGTCTCCGCCGGCGGCGGCGAGGCGCGCACCGTCCGGTAGGCGGTGACGTCGTCGACCTCCCAGCCGAGCTCGATGAGCCCGGCGACCAGGGTCTCCGTGGCGATGTCGGCGCGCGGCAGGAAGACGCGGTCGATCGGGTCGAAGACCGGGTCGTACGGCGGCCAGTCCTCCAGCAGCCCCGCCGCGGACTGCTCGCCGCTCGGCACCAGGTCCGGCTTCACGCCGAAGTCGATCAGCGCCTTCGCGGTCTGCTCGCCCACCGCCGCGACCTTGATCCCGGCGAAGGCGCGGGCGTCGAGCCCGTACTCCTCGAACTTCTCGCGCACCGCCTTCACGGCGTTCACGGAGGTGAAGGCGATCCACTCGTACCGGCCCGTGACCAGGCCCTTGACCGCGCGCTCCATCTGCTGCGGGGTGCGCGGCGGCTCCACGGCGATGGTCGGGACCTCGCTGGGCACGGCGCCGTACGACCTGAGCTGGTCGGAGAGCGACGCCGCCTGCTCCTTGGTGCGCGGCACGAGCACCTTCCAGCCGAACAGCGGCTTGGACTCGAACCACGCGAGCTGGTCGCGCTGGGCGGCCGCGCTGCGCTCACCGACCACGGCTATGACGGGCCGGTGGCCCTCCGGCGACGGCAGCACCTTCGCCTGCTTCAGCGTCTGCGCGATGGAGCCGAGCGTCGCGGTCCACGTGCGCTGCCGGGTCGTCGTACCGGCCACGGTGACCGTCATCGGGGTGTCCGGCTTACGGCCGGCCGACACCAGTTCACCGGCGGCCGCGGCCACCGCGTCCAGGGTGGTGGACACGACGACGGTCCCGTCGGACGCGCCGACCTCCGTCCAGCAGCGGTCGCTCGCCGTCCGGGCGTCCACGAACCGCACGTCCGCGCCCTCGCCGTCGCGCAGCGGGACACCGGCGTAGGCGGGCACACCGACGGCGGCGGCGACACCGGGCACGACCTCGAACGGGATGCCCTCGGCGGCGCAGGCCAGCATCTCGGCGCCCGCGTTGCCGTCGAGCCCCGGGTCGCCGCTCAGCGCACGCACCACCCGCTTGCCGCTCCGCGCGGCCTCCATGACAAGATTGGCGGCATCCCTCAACACGGGGACTCCGGCGGTCATTGACGCATCGTCAACAACCGTCAGCTCGGGCGTGCTCACCCCCGCCCGGGCGTGGCCGCGTACGACGTCGAGCACATCAGGCTCGGCGATCAGTACGTCCGCGCCTGCCAGCGCCTCCACGGCGCGCAGAGTCAGCAGCCCCGGATCACCGGGTCCGGCGCCCAGGAAGGTGACGTGCCCGCACGCGGAGAACGCCGAGGAAGCCTTGGATGCAGTGGTGGGGCTCAAAGTGCTCGCTCCCCCATAAGACCGGCCGCGCCCTTGGCGAGCATCTCGGACGCGAGTTCGCGACCGAGCGCCACCGCGTCGTCGTGCGACGTGGGTACGGGACCGGTGGTGGACAACTGCACCAGCGTGGAGCCGTCGGTCGTGCCGACGACGCCGCGCAGGCGCATCTCATGAACATCCTGCTCTTCACCGGAGCCGGCAGGCAGGTCCGCCAGCGCGCCCACGGGCGCGGAGCAGCCGGCTTCCAGGGCGGCGAGCAGGGACCGCTCGGCGGTGACCGCGGCCCGCGTGTGCTCGTCGTCGAGCTGCGCGAGTACGGCGGTGAGACCGGTGTCGGACGCCCGGCACTCGATCGCGAGGGCGCCCTGTCCCGGTGCGGGCAGGACGGTGTCGGCCGGAAGGAAGTCGGTCACCTCGTCGATCCGGCCGATACGGTTCAGCCCGGCGGCGGCCAGGACGACCGCGTCGAGCTCCCCGCTCCGTACGTATCCGATCCGGGTGTCGACATTCCCCCGGATGGGCACGGTCTCGATCCGCAGGCCGTGGCTGCGCGCGTACGCGTTGAGCTGGGCCATGCGGCGCGGCGAGCCGGTGCCGACGCGCGCGCCGTCCGGCAGCCGGTCGAGCGTCAGCCCGCCGCGCGCGACCAGCACGTCGCGCGGGTCCTCGCGGCGCGGGATCGCGGCGAGCACCAGGTCGTGGGGCTGCGCGGTGGGCAGGTCCTTGAGCGAGTGCACGGCGAAGTCCACCTGCTCGTCGAGGAGCGCGTCGCGCAGTGCGGTGACGAAGACGCCGGTGCCGCCGATCTGCGCGAGGTGCTCGCGGGAGGTGTCCCCGTACGTGGTGATCTCCACCAGCTCGACCGGGCGCCCGGTCAGCTTCCGGACCGCCTCCGCGACCTGCCCGGACTGGGCCATGGCGAGCTTGCTGCGCCTGGTCCCCAGCCTCAACGCCCTCTCGGTGCTCCGGGTGCTCTGGGCCCTGTCGGTCATACTCGCCCTCGGTTCTTGACGTCGGCGTCATTCAGGTCGGCCCGCGAGACGGCGGCGACCGTCTCCGGGTCGAGGTCGAAGAGTGTGCGCAGCGCGTCCGCGTACCCGGCGCCGCCGGGCTCGCTGGCGAGCTGCTTGACCCGCACGGTGGGCGCGTGCAGCAGCTTGTCGACGACGCGGCGCACGGTCTGGGTGATCTCGGCGCGGTGCTTGTCGTCGAGGCCGGGGAGGCGCCCTTCCAGGCGGGCCATCTCGCTGGTCACGACGTCGGCGGCCATGGTGCGCAGCGCGACGACGGTGGGCGTGATGTGCGCGGCCCGCTGGGCGGCGCCGAACGCGGCGACCTCGTCGGAGACGATGCCGCGGACCTGGTCGACGTCGCCTGCCATGGGCGCGTCGGCGGAGGCCTCGGCGAGTGACTCGATGTCGACGAGCCGTACGTCGACCATGCGGTGCACGGCGGCGTCGATGTCCCGGGGCATGGCCAGGTCGAGCAGCGCGAGCGGCGCCGTACGGCCGGCCAGGGCGGTCTCGACGGCCGGGGCGGTGAGGACGAGGCCCGTGGCGCCGGTGCAGGACACGGCGATGTCCGCGGCGGGCAGTTCGGTGGCGACGGCGGCCATCTCGACGGCGCGCGCGGCGACACCCGTGTGACCGGTGCCGGGCTCGGTGAGGATCTGGGCGAGGCGCTCGGCGCGCTCGAAGGTGCGGTTCGCGATGACGATCTCGTCGACGCCGGCCCGGGCGAGGGTCGCGGCCGCGAGGGACGACATGGAGCCAGCGCCGATGACGAGGGCCCGCTTGCCCTTGGCCCAGGCGTCGACGGCGCTGCCGGCGGCGAGCTGCTCAAGGCCGAAGGTGACGAGGGACTGCCCGGCGCGGTCGATGCCGGTCTCGCTGTGGGCGCGCTTGCCGACGCGCAGGGCCTGCTGGAACAGGTCGTTCAGCAGCCGTCCGGCGGTGTGCAGCTCCTGGGAGCGGGCGAGGGCGTCCTTGATCTGGCCGAGGATCTGACCCTCGCCGACGACCATGGAGTCGAGGCCGCAGGCCACCGAGAACAGGTGGTGGACGGCCCGGTCCTCGTAGTGCACGTAGAGATAAGGGGTGAGCTCCTCCAGGCCGACGCCGCTGTGCTGGGCGAGGAGCGTGGACAGCTCGGCGACACCGGCGTGGAACTTGTCCACGTCCGCGTACAGCTCGATGCGGTTGCAGGTGGCCAGCAGGGCGGCCTCGGCGGCCGGTTCGGCGGCGAGGGCGTCCTGGAGCAGCTTGCTCTGCGTGTCGGGGTCGAGCGATGCCCGCTCCAGCACGCTGACGGGCGCGCTGCGGTGGCTGAGGCCGACGACGAGGAGGCTCATGCCGGCATCACGGCGGGCATGTCCCCGTCGGGTCCCTTCCGGCCGGGGGCCTGCTCGGAGCCGCCGCCCGTACGCACGGGGGCGGCGGGCGGCACGGCGGTGGCCGGCACGGCGGGTACCGGGGCGGCGGCGGCCGCCGCCTCGGCGACCCCGCCTTCCTCGCCGGCCTTGCGCTGCTCGTGGAAGGCGAGGATCTGCAGCTCGATGGAGAGGTCGACCTTCCGCACGTCCACCCCGTCGGGGACGGACAGCACGGTCGGCGCGAAGTTCAGGATGGACGTCACACCGGCGGCGACGAGCCGGTCGCAGACCTGCTGCGCGGCCCCGGCCGGGGTGGCGATGACGCCGATCGACACACCGTTCTCCTCGATGATCTTCTCGAGGTCGTCGATGTACTGGACCGGGATGCCGGCGACCGGCTTGCCGACCATCGCCGGGTCCGCGTCGATCAGCGCGGCCACGCGGAAGCCGCGCGAGGCGAACCCGCCGTAGTTGGCGAGGGCGGCGCCGAGGTTACCGATACCGACCATGACGATCGGCCAGTCCTGGGTCAGCCCCAGCTCGCGCGAGATCTGGTAGACGAGGTACTCGACGTCGTAACCGACACCACGCGTGCCGTACGACCCGAGGTAGCTGAAGTCCTTGCGCAGCTTGGCCGAGTTCACTCCGGCGGCGGCGGCGAGCTCCTCGGACGAGACCGTGGGCACGGAGCGCTCCGACAGTGCGGTGAGCGCCCGCAGATACAGCGGAAGCCTGGCGACGGTGGCCTCGGGAATTCCTCGGCTACGGGTCGCCGGTCGGTGAGTTCGGCCAGTTGCCACGGTGCTCCTGCGGGATGAGCGGGGCTGCGGGCGGCCTGTCCCGAGACCGCCCCGTCGACAGCAGGCTATGTCTTTGTGAACGCGTGCACAAAGATGATGTCCGCTTTGTCCGAGCAAAGTGACCGGGGTCACGCGTGCCGATCGCGCCATCGCGGAACCGGGGGGAGCCACGGCGCGTTGAAGATCCGAAGGGGGCAAAACCGTACACACTCCTTACGATCACGCCCCCGAAACCGACCAAAACGCACACGATGGTAACCGGCCACGCCGCCCAGGGCCCACCACGCCGCACCACGACAGCACCCCGACACCGCCCCGCGGGGGCCTCAGCCGAGCAGCTCCCGCCGCAGCCGCTCGGCGTCCACCTTCCAGAACGTGTGCTGCTCCCCGTCCACGAGCACGACCGGGATCTGCTCCCAGTACGCCCGGTGCAGCTCCTCGTCCCGCGTGATGTCCTTCTCCTCCCATACCGCGCCCGTCTCCGCGCAGACCCGCTCGATCACCGCGCGCGCGTCGTCGCACAGATGGCACCCGGGCTTGCCGATGAGCGTGACCGTCCGCGGACCGGCGGCGGCCTCTGCCCTCTTCTTCATACGTCCACGTCCGAACATGCCGCCCATTGTCCGCCGCGGCGACGCCTTGCCGAAGCCCCGCCGCAACACAAGCGACCGAACACACTGGCTATGCTCACGTCATGGCCGCACTGGGATGGCTCACCCCCCGTAGACGCTCCGCCACGGCGCGCAGCGTGCTGGCAGGCGAGGCCGCGGCGGAGGCGGCACGCAAGACGTCGCAGCAGCTCGAAGCCCTCGCCGAGGCGGAGGCCGAGACCAAGGCCGCGGCCGCCGAGGCCCCGGCGCTGCCGGAAGCCGAGTTCCCGGTACGGGGCGACCTCCGCGCCGCCGCCTTCTTCGACCTGGACAACACCGTCATGCAGGGCGCCGCCCTGTTCCACTTCGGCCGCGGCCTGTACAAGCGGAAGTTCTTCCAGCGCCGCGAGCTGGCCCGCTTCGCCTGGCAGCAGACCTGGTTCCGGGTCGCCGGCATCGAGGACCCCGAGCACATGCAGGACGCCCGCGACAGCGCCCTGTCCATCGTCAAGGGCCACCGCGTCTCCGAGCTCATGACCATCGGCGAGGAGATCTACGACGAGTACATGGCCGACCGCATCTGGCCCGGCACCCGCGCGCTCGCCCAGGCCCACCTGGACGCGGGCCAGAAGGTCTGGCTGGTCACGGCGGCCCCGGTCGAGACGGCCACCATCATCGCCCGCCGCCTGGGCCTTACCGGCGCACTCGGCACGGTCGCCGAGTCCGTGGACGGCGTCTATACGGGCAAGCTCGTCGGCGAGCCCCTGCACGGCCCCGCCAAGGCGGAGGCGGTCCGGGCGCTGGCGGCGGCCGAGGGCCTGGAGCTGGAGCGCTGCGCCGCGTACAGCGACTCGCACAACGACATCCCGATGCTGTCGCTGGTCGGCCACCCGTACGCGATCAACCCGGACGCCAAGCTCCGCCGGTACGCCAAGGAGCGGGACTGGCGGCTGCGCGACTACCGGACGGGCCGCAAGGCCGCCAAGGTCGGCATCCCCGCCGCCGCGGGCGTCGGCGCCCTGGCCGGCGGCACGGCCGCTGCGGTCGCCCTGCACCGCCGCCGCCGCTGAGCACGTCCCCGTACGTTCGCCTACGTCCGCGTACGGCCATTCACGGGTCTTACCCGCGCCGCGCGCCCGCCAGTCCACCGCCGCGGACTCGGCCACAACACAGCGCGCGGGCAGACAGATCCCGAAGTAATCCGATCAATAAACGGTCACTAAGTGCGACTCGATCCGTCTCTTAGCCGTAACAGAAGCGACTGAATCGATGATTTGAGCAACTCGGTGTAGCGCTCCCTGCACGAAGCGTTATTCTCCTCAGACGCATACGGAACCCCCCACACGTCGCCATGACGAGTGAACGGTCCCGCTACTGCACGTGATGGAAGCTCTGCCTCTGGGAGTCCCGTGTACCCACACGTCGGGGTTGACGCCTCGGGCCTGGCTACGCTGCGCGCAACGGTCCTCGACCACTTGCGCGGCTTCGTCCCCACCGCGTACGCCGTCCCCGCATTTGCCGTACCGGCACCCGCCGGTCCCTGCTACGCCCTGGCCGACGGCGGTGCCGCCGCCGTCGGAAGACGGGCCGGGCGGGGCGGCGCGGGCACCTCGACCACCGCTCGCCGGCCCACCGCCGACAGCGACAGCGCCCGCATGATGGAGCTGGTCGAGCGCGCCCAGGCCGGCGAGGCCGAGGCCTTCGGCCGCCTGTACGACCAGTACAGCGACACCGTCTACCGCTACATCTATTACCGCGTCGGCGGGAAGGCCACCGCCGAGGACCTGACCAGCGAGACGTTCCTGCGCGCCCTGCGCCGTATCTCCACGTTCACCTGGCAGGGGCGCGACTTCGGCGCCTGGCTGGTCACGATCGCGCGGAACCTGGTCGCCGACCACTTCAAGTCGAGCCGCTTCCGACTGGAAGTGACCACCGGCGAAATGCTCGATGCCAACGAGGTCGAGCGCAGCCCGGAGGACTCCGTCCTCGAGTCCCTCTCGAACGCGGCCCTCCTGGAGGCGGTCCGCAAGCTCAACCCGCAGCAGCAGGAGTGCGTGACCCTGCGCTTCCTCCAGGGCCTGTCCGTCGCGGAGACCGCGCGCGTGATGGGAAAGAACGAGGGCGCGATCAAGACCCTCCAGTACCGCGCGGTGCGCACCCTGGCGCGCCTGCTCCCCGAAGACGCCCGCTGACGCGACGCCCTCCGGTACCCGCCCCCGCCCCCGCCCCCAACTCACCATCGGTAACGACCCCATGACGCACTGGTCCGATCATCCTTCGTGCGTAACCCAAGTGCCGCGACTCTCGTTGTGCGGGAAGCAGGCTCCCTGCGGTCACGCCCCACCCACAGCCACTCACTCGTTCGTGTGGATGTGCTCAAGGTGTGCAACCTTCCGGACCCCCCGGGGAGTCGACCGTCATGACGAGAGGAGGTGCCGCCAGTGATCGCGAACGTATCGGCGCACCGGCGGGCGAACGCCTTCGCCCAGGCCCTGGAAGATCAGGCGGCCCAGCAGCCCGAGGCGTCGGCCGAACGGACCGAGCAGGGCCGTCTGTTGGCCCTGGCGAGCGGCCTCGGCGAGCTGCCGAAGCCGGAATTGGACCCCGAAGTGAAGGTGGTGCAGCGAGCACAGCTCGTCGCCGCCATGGAAGCCATGCTCCAGGAGGGCACGGCCGCGGGCGGTGCGTCCGCGGACCCTACGGTGCCGGAGCAGCGGAGGTCGGGCGCCCGGGGCGCCCACCGCGCCGCCGCCCTCCGGAAATTGCGGCCCCGCTCCCGCTGGTCGAAGGGGCTCGCCGCCGGCGGCCTCACTGTGGGGGTGGCCGCGGGCGCGTTCAGCGGAGTGGCCGCTGCCAGTTCCGACGCCCTCCCGGGTGACTCGCTGTACGGCCTGAAGCGCGGCATGGAAGACCTCAAGCTCGGCCTGGCGGACGACGACGCCGACCGCGGAGAGATCTACCTCGACCACGCGTCGACCCGGCTCAGCGAGGCCCGCCGCCTCATGGACCGCGGCCGCGTCGGCGACCTCGACCACGAGTCCCTCAGCGAGATCCGGCGCGCCCTCAACGGCATGCAGCACGACGTGACCGAAGGCCACCGCCTGCTGCGCCGCGCCTACCAGCGGGACGGCAGCATCGGACCGATGGCCGCCCTCGACTCCTTCGCCCGCAGCCACCGCGGCACGTGGAACGGCATGCGCGACCGGCTGCCCCCGCAGCTCACCGACGTACGCGACCAGGTGAGCTCGGTCTTCGACGCCATAGACGAGGACGTGGCGCCGCTCCAGGCGCAGCTCCCGGACGTGGCGGAGAAGAACGGCCGCAGCTCCGGGACGTCCGGCTCCTCCTCCGCCCCCGGCGGCTCCAGCCCGGACCGGCAGGCGCCGTCCAGCCCGCAGTCGCAGCCATCGGGCGGCAGCAGCCGGCCGGGACCGTCCCAGTCGGGCAGCACGCCCGCGGAGGGCCTCCTCGGCGGCAACACGGGCGGCCTCCTCGACCAGGGCGACCCGACGACGTCCCCGTCGGCCTCCGAGAGCGGCCAGACAGGGCAGCCCGGCCAGGACAATCCGCTGCCCCCCGCCCCGGACGTCACCATCCCGCCGCTCCTGCCGGGCATCCTCCCGGGCCTCGGCATCGACGAGGAAGACGCCCGCTAGCCCGCTAGGCACGGACCCGTTGATGGGCGCCGCTCCACCAGGAGCGGCGCCCATCACGTCTGTGTACCGAGTACCGGAGCCACCCGCTAGAAGAACACCGACCGCCGCCGCACCAGAAGCTTGTACAGCGTGTGCTGGATCTGCTCGCGGACCTGATCCGTCAGGTTGAACATCAGCATCGGGTCCTCCGCCGCCTCCGGCGCGTACCCGTCCGTCGGGATCGGCTCCCCGAACTGGATCGTCCACTTCGTCGGCAGCGGCAGGGCGCCCAGAGGCCCCAGCCACGGGAACGTCGGCGTGATCGGGAAGTACGGGAAGCCCAGCAGCCGGGCCAGCGTCTTCGCGTTGCCGACCATCGGGTAGATCTCCTCCGCGCCCACGATCGAGCACGGCACGATCGGCACGCCCGCGCGCAGCGCCGTCGACACGAAACCACCCCGCCCGAAACGCTGCAGTTTGTACCGTTCGCTGAACGGTTTCCCGATGCCCTTGAAGCCCTCCGGCATCACCCCGACGACCTCGCCGCGCCGCAGCAGCCGCTCCGCGTCCTCCGCGCACGCCAGGGTGTGCCCCGCCTTGCGGGCCAGCTCGCTGACGACGGGCAGCACGAACACCAGGTCCGCCGCGAGCAGCCGCAGATGGCGCCCCGCCGGGTGGTGGTCGTGCACGGCGACCTGCATCATCAGCCCGTCCAGCGGCAGCGTGCCCGAGTGGTTCGCCACCACCAGCGCCCCGCCGTCGGACGGGATGTTCTCGACGCCCTTCACCTCGACGCGGAAGTACTTCTCGAACAGGGGCCGCAGCAGCGACATCAGGACCTGGTCGGTGAGCTCCTCGTCGAAGCCGAACTCGTCGACCTCGTACGCGCCGGTGATGCGCCGCCGCAGGAACGCCAGGCCGCCCGCGACGCGGCGCTCCCAGCCGTTGGCGACGCCCGGCCCCGGGGCATGCTCCGCGGCGGGCTCCGGGCCGGGGTCGGCGAACGCCTCGGGCCCTGCGGCCGCCTCGGGCCCTGCGGCCGCCCCGGGCCCTGCGGCCGCCCC
>NZ_JABWDV010000446.1 GCF_013362995.1 Streptomyces sp. TRM64462
CGGGTGCGGCGGCCGATGCGATGGCCGATGCGGGCACGGCGGCCGGTGCGGGCGCGGTGGCGGATGCCGGGGCGGGAGCCGCGGCCGGTTCGGTGGCGGGCGCGGACGTCGCGGTCGGTTCGGCGGCGGGTGCCCGTGAGGCGTGGGACACAGGTACGGGCCTGGCGGCCGGTACCGCAGTGGGTGTCGCGCCGGATGCGAGGGCGGTACCGAGCGACGTGGCCGGTGCGGGGGCGGCGGCGGAGGCTGGTGCGGACGTTGTTGTGGATGGTTCGGCAGCACGTGTGGAGCCTGCGAGCGGCTCTGTGAGGGAGGTCCGCCCGGGGTCGGCCGCGGGTTCCGCGGGTGTGAGCGCCGGGGGTCTCGGGGGGCTGGGCGACGACGGGGTTGCCGGGGTTGTGGTGGCGTTGGCGTTTCCGGAGCGGGTGGCTCGGGCGCGGGGTGGGGGTGCCTTCTTGATGGTGTCGGGGACCGGGGCCGAGGTCGCGGGCGGGTCCGGGCTGCGGTCGGCGCCGTGGCTGGCGGTGGCCGTGGCGGACCGGCCCGCGCATGCCGCCTCGGCGCGAGTGCGGCTGGCCGCCGTGTGCGACGAGGACACGGCGCGGCTCGCCGCCGGGCATCTGCGGGTCGCGGGCGATGAGGTGCGGTGGGAGGACGGGGACGTCGTCGCACGGTCCGTCGAGCGGCTCGGGGCGGTCGACCTTGCCGTACGGCCGCTCAAGGACGCCGGCCCCGGTCTCGTACGGGCCGCCCTGCTGGACGGGCTGCGGCGTGAGGGGCTCGGGCTGCTGGGGTGGTCGCCCGACGCCGTGCGGCTGCGGGAGCGGCTGGCGTTTCTGCACCGGACGCTGGGCTCGCCCTGGCCCGACGTCTCGGACGGCGCCCTTCTGGAGCGTGCCGACGAGTGGCTGGAGCCGGAGCTGTCGCGGGCGCGGCGGCGTGCGGGTCTCGGCCGGATCGACGCGGGTGAGGCGTTGCGGCGGCTGCTGCCCTGGGCGAGCGGGGACGCCGCGCGCCTCGACGAGCTCGCGCCCGAGCGGCTGGACGTGCCGAGCGGTTCGCGGATCCGGGTCGAGTACGGGGGCGAACAGCCCGTGCTCGCGGTGAAGTTGCAGGAGATGTTCGGGCTCGGCGAGACGCCGAGGGTCGCGGGGGTGCCCGTACTGGTGCATCTGCTGTCGCCCGCCGGGCGTCCGGCCGCCGTGACCGCTGACCTGGCGTCGTTCTGGCGGGACGGGTACCGCTCCGTACGGGCCGAGCTGCGCGGCCGCTACCCGAAGCATCCGTGGCCGGAGGATCCGTCGGCCGCCGAGGCGACACGGCGGACCAATCCGCGGCGCTGACGGCCTTCGCCGTCGGCGCCGCGTCCCTTCCCTTCCTGCCGTGGCGTCAGCCGACCTCGAGTTCGAGGGTCAGGGTCGCTCCGCCCTCGGCGGTGAGGCGGATGAGGAATGTGCCGGTCCGGCTGTCGGCGTACATCTTCGGCAGCCGGACGACGCCGTCGGCGTCGGTCGTGAGGCCGGTGAGCGTGCGGACCGGGTTGCCCTTGTCGTCCTTGAAGTAGGGGCCGTGGTCGTTGGGCTCGGTGCCGTCCGCGGTGGCGACCATGGTCGCGGTCATCGCCACTCCGGAGGCGGCGGCGCCCTTGTGCGTGGCCTTCACGGTGATCTGCTCGGCGAACTCGCCCTCGGCTGCCGCCGTCAGCGGGGCGTCGCCGGTGCGCGTGAGGGTGTCGGCCTGGCGGGGCGTGACGGTCGCGGTGAAGTCGACCGGGGCCAGGTCGCGGCCCACGACGGTGGTCCGGACGGTGAACTCGCCCGTCCGCTCGCCTGCCTGGAGCACGGGTGCGGTGGCGGTGCCGTCGGAGCCCGTGGTCACGGTGACGCCGGCCGCCCCGTCGGGAAACCGTGTGTCGGTGTCGCCGACGATCTCGAACCTGATCGCCGCCCCCGCGACCGGCGAGCCCCACGCGGTGCGCGCGACGACCGCGGGCCGCTCGGTGAACGCGCTGCCCGCCGTGGTGGTGAGCGTGCCGGTGCCGGCCTTCTCCAGCCGGTGCACCCGCTTCTCGGGGGACGGGGTCGGGGTGGGCGTCGGAGTGGGCGTGGGGGTCGGGGTCGGGGTGGGCTTGGGGGTGATCACCGGCTTCGACGGCGTGGGCTTCGGGGTCGGCGTCGGTGTGGGGGTCGGGCTCGGCTTCGGCGTGGTGACCGAGGGGCTCGGCGTCGGCTTCGGCGTCGGCTTCGGCTTCGGCTTCGGCTTCGGCTTCGGCGTGGGGGTCGGCGTCGGCGTGGCGCCCGTGCGGCCGTTCTCCGTACCGTTCGCCGTCCCGTTGTCGCTGCGCTCGCGGTCGCTCGGCACCACACCGGTGCCGTCCGGGACCTCGTGGGTGCCGTTCTTGTAGAACTCGAACCAGGACAGCACCGTACGGAGGTATTCCCGCGAGCGGTTGTAGCTGAGGATCGCCCGGTCGAGGTCCGCCTTGACCGCGAGGTCGCGGTTGTTGGCGCACAGGTACATGCCGGCGGCCTGCGCGGCGTCGTAGATGTTGTTGGGGTCCTTGCGGCCGTCGCCGTTGGCGTCCTGGCCCCAGGAGGCCCAGGTGGAGGGGATGAACTGCATGGGGCCGACCGCGCGGTCGTAGCGCGTGTCGCTGTCGTACGCGCCGCCGTCGGTGTCGGGGATGTTGGCGAAGCCGGCGCCGTTCAGGACGGGGCCCAGGATCGGGGAGAACGTGGTGCCGTTGGCGTCGACGCGGCCGCCGCGCGCCTGGCCCGACTCGACCTTGCCGATGCCCGCGAGGAGTTGCCACGGGAGGTTGCAGCCGGGCTTGACGCCCTTGAGGTGCTGCTCGGCCTGCTTGTACGCGGCGAGGACGGTCGCGGGTATGCCGGCCTCGGCGGGTCCCGTGACGACGGGGTCGCCGGTGCCCGCGCCGGTGCCAGGGCCTTCGGTGGGGTTGGGGCTGTTGAGGGGCGGCAGGTCGGTGTAGTAAGGGGAGTCGCCGGTGGCGGTGTCGCCGGCGGAGGCCGGCGGTGTCGTGTCCGCCGCCGCCCGGTCGCCGTTGACCGGGGTCACGCCCGGTGCCTGCGACGCGGAGAGCGCCGCCACGGCGGCCGCGGCCACAGCGGTGGTGGTGGCTCCCTTGCGCAGCCGTCGGCCGAGATGCGCTGACATTCGCCTGTCCCTCCCCGATGGCGCCCGTCGGCGCCCGATGACGACCGCCGCGCTCCCCAGCGCGCGGACTCAGGCGACCCTACGTCAACCGTCGGCCCATGGCACCGACAGCTGACCGGTTTTCACGGTTTCGTCACCTGTCGTCCTTCCGGATTCCGGATCTGACGGTGCCGCATATCGACCGGAAGATGATGCAGACTGACCGACTGTCGCGTTCTTCACGGGGGTGCCCTTTCCATGCCGTTCACGCTCAGCCATGCAGCAGCCGTCCTGCCGGGGATACGGAGGTCGGGCGCCGGACGCGGTCCGCTCGTCGCGTCTGCCCTCGTCATGGGCTCGTTCGCGCCCGATATGACGTACTTCGCCGACAGTGTGGTGCCCGGTGCCATGGCGTTGGGCGACATCACGCACAGCGCGTGGGGCGTGTTGACGGTCGACGTGCTGGTGACGGCGGCGCTGGTGGCGGTGTGGCTGATGGTGCGTGAGCCGCTGGTGGCGCTGCTGCCGGGACGGTGGCGGGGCCGGGTGTACGCGGTGCTGCGGGGCCGGCCCTGGCGGGGGCGGCATCCTGTGGCGCTGGCGGCCTGGTTCTCCGTCTCGGCGGTCATCGGCGCGGCGACGCATGTGGTGTGGGACCTGTTCACACACGCCGACCGGTGGGGCATGCGGGTCTTCCCGGTGCTGGGCGAGGTGGTCGCGGGCTTCCCGGTGTATCTGTACGCGCAGTACGGGGGTTCGGCGCTGGCGCTGGTCGTGCTCGGGTGGTTCGGGTACGGGGCGCTGCGGCGCGCCCCGGCCGAGGCGGCGGACAGGCCGGACGGGTCGGACACGGCGGACGGGCCGGTCGCGGCGGACGTGCCGGGGCTGCGGGCGGTGCTGACGCGGCGTGGCCGGTGGCTGGCGGGCGGGCTGCTGGCGGCGTGCGTGGCGGCGGGTACCGCTCACCGGTGCCTGCGCTGGTACGCGTACTGGGGGCGGATCGAGACGCCCCTCGACATCATCCCGACCGCGTGCTTCGGTGCCGGGGCGGGCCTGGCCGTGGGCCTCGTCCTCTACGGGGCCGGCGTGCGGCTGCTGCGCACCACCGGCACCGCGACCCGCTCCTGACGACGGCGGGCAGGCGGGCGGGAGGGCCGGGCCCTGGGGCAGGCGCTCGGCCGGCGCCGGGCTGGCGGGCGGTGCGCCGCGGCGCGCCACCCGCCAGCCCTTCCGGCGTGAGCCGCGGCGTCAGTGCGCCGCCGACTCCCAGTCCGGGCCGACGCCCACCGACACGTCCAGCGGGGCCCGGAGCTCCACCGCCTTCGACATCTCGCGGCGCACGATGTCCTCGACGCGCTCCCGCTCCCCCGGCGCCAGCTCCAGCACGATTTCGTCGTGGACCTGGAGCAGCATCCGGGAGTTCAGGCCCGCGTCGGCCAGCGCCCGGCCGACGTTGAGCATGGCGACCTTGACGATGTCGGCGGCCGTGCCCTGGATCGGCGCGTTGAGCGCCATCCGCTCGGCCATCTCGCGCCGCTGCCGGTTGTCGCTGTTCAGGTCCGGCAGGTAGCGGCGGCGGCCCAGCATCGTCTCCGTGTAGCCCGTGGCGCGGGCCTCGTCGACGACGCGGCGCAGATAGTCCCGCACGCCCCCGAACCGCTCGAAGTACGTGTCCATCAGCGCCCGTGCCTCGGCGGCCTCGATGTTGAGCTGCTGGGACAGGCCGAACGCCGACAGGCCGTACGCCAGTCCGTACGACATCGCCTTGATCTTGCGGCGCATCTCCGCGTCGACGGCCGTCTTGTCCACGCCGAAGACCTGCGAGGCGACCGTGGTGTGCAGGTCCTCGCCGGACGTGAACGCCTCGATGAGGCCCTCGTCCTCCGACAGGTGGGCCATCACGCGCAGTTCGATCTGGCTGTAGTCGGCGGTCATCAGGGCCTCGAAGCCCTCGCCGACGACGAAGCCGCGCCGGATGGCCCGGCCCTCGTCCGTACGGACCGGGATGTTCTGCAGGTTCGGGTCCGTGGACGACAGCCGGCCGGTGGCGGCGACCGTCTGGTTGAACGTGGTGTGGATGCGGCCGTCGGACGCGATGGTCTTGATCAGGCCCTCGACCGTGACGCGCAGCTTCGCCTGCTCACGGTGGCGCAGCATGATGACCGGCAGTTCGTGCTCGGTCTGCGCCGCGAGCCAGGCCAGCGCGTCCGCGTCCGTGGTGTAGCCGGTCTTCGTCTTCTTCGTCTTCGGCAGGTTCAGCTCGCCGAAGAGCACCTCCTGGAGCTGCTTGGGCGAGCCGAGGTTGAACTCGTGCCCGACGGAGGCGTGGGCCTCCTTTATGGCCTGCTGCACGGCGCCGGCGAACTGCTGCTCCATGGCCTCCAGGTGGGGCCGGTCGGCGGCGATGCCGTGCCGCTCCATGCGTGCGAGCAGCTCGGACGTGGGCAGCTCCACCTCGTGCAGCAGCCGGGTCGCGCCGACCTCGTCGAGCCGGGCGGTGAACGCCTCGCCGAGGTCGAGTACGGCCCGGGCCTGGGCCATCAGCGCGTCCCGCTCGGCGGTGTCCTCGGCGCCGAAGGCGAGCTGGCCGTCGGCGGCGGCCGCGGGGGCGAGCTCGCGGCCCAGGTACTCGACGGACAGGGCGTCGAGCGCGAACGAGCGGCGGCCGGGCTTCACCAGGTACGCGGCGAGCGCGGTGTCCATGGTGACGCCGGCGACGCTCCAGCCGTGTTCGGGGAAGACCCGCATCGCGGCCTTGGCGTTGTGCATGGTCTTGGGCCGCTCCGGGTCGGCGATCCAGGCGGCGAACGCCCGCTCGTCGGCCTCGTCCAGCTCCGCCGGGTCGAACCAGGCGGCGGCGCCGCCCGCGGCGGCGAGGGCGACCTCGGACACGCTGCCCACGCCGAGCGCCCAGCTGTCCACGGTGACGACGCCCAGCGGCTGCCCGCCGTGCCGCTCCAGCCACGGCGCGAGCTCGCCGGCGCCGAGCACCGCGCCGTCCAGCTCCACACCGGCGGCCGGTGCGGGGGCCTCCTCCTCGGCGGCGCCCGGGTCCACGGCGAGCAGCCGGTCCCGCAGGCTCGGGTTGCGGATCTCCAGGACTTCCAGGAAGCCCTTCAGGGCCGTGCGGTCGTACGGGGCGCGCTCCAGGTCGGCCACCGCCTTCGGCAGCTCCACGTCCCGGACGAGCTCCGTGAGGTGCCGGTTCAGCTTCACCGACTCCAGGTGGTCGCGCAGGGCCTGCCCGACCTTGCCCTTGACCTCGTCGGCCCGCTCCACGAGTTCCGCGAACGAGCCGAACTGGTTGATCCACTTCGTGGCCGTCTTCTCGCCGACGCCCGGGATGCCCGGAAGGTTGTCGGACGGGTCGCCCCGCAGGGCCGCGAAGTCCGGGTACTGGCTCGGCGAGAGACCGTACTTCTCCTTGACCTTCTCCGGCGTGAACCGGGTCAGCTCCGAGACGCCCTTGGTCGGGTACAGCACGGTGACGTGGTCGGAGACCAGCTGGAAGGAGTCACGGTCACCGGTGACGATCAGCACATCGAAGCCGGCGGCCTCGGCCTGTGTGGCGAGCGTGGCGATCACGTCGTCCGCCTCGAAGCCGTCCACCGCGAACCGCTGCGCGTTCATGGCGTCCAGCAGCTCGCCGATCAGCTCGACCTGGCCCTTGAACTCGTCGGGCGTCGACGAGCGGTTCGCCTTGTACTCGGGGAACTCCTGGGAGCGCCATGTCTTGCGGGAGACGTCGAACGCCACCGCGAAGTGCGTGGGGCCCTCGTCACGCAGCGTGTTCGCCAGCATCGACGCGAAGCCGTAGACGGCGTTGGTCGTCTGGCCGCTCGACGTCGTGAAATTCTCCGCGGGCAGCGCGAAGAACGCCCGGTACGCCAGGGAGTGCCCGTCCATGAGGAGCAGGCGGGGTCGGTCTTGCGCGGTCTTCTTCGATGCTGTCTCAGCCACGCACACGATCCTGCCACGCTCCACTGACAACCACGGACGGCGTCACCCGTTGTCGGTGCCGCGTGACAGGATCGGAGACGTACCTCGTGCGCGCTCGGACAAGGCGCGTGCACGGCGACTCGAAGGAGAGCGCGATGGCCAGCAAGCCGCCCGCCGACGACCCCGTCCAGGACGCGCCGCAGGTGACGGCCGTCCAGCACGCGGCCGCCGGCCTGCCCGCCGTCGCGCACACGCTGCGGATGGCGCAGCGGCAGATGGGCGTGCGGCGCACGGCCGGCACGCTCCGCAAGGTCAACCAGAAGGACGGCTTCGACTGCCCGGGCTGCGCCTGGCCGGAGGCCGACAAGCGGCACGTGGCGGAGTTCTGCGAGAACGGCGCCAAGGCGGTCGCCGAGGAGGCCACGCTGCGCCGGGTCACTCCGGAGTTCTTCGCGGCGCACACGGTCGCGGACCTCGCGGGGCGCAGCGGCTACTGGCTGGGGCAGCAGGGTCGCATCACGGAGCCCATGTTTCTGCCGGAGGGTGCGGAGCGGTACGAGCCGGTGAGCTGGGAGCGGGCCTTCGGGATCATCGCCGAGGAGCTGAAGGCGCTCGGCTCGCCCGACGAGGCCGTCTTCTACACCTCGGGCCGTACGAGCAACGAGGCGGCGTTCCTGCTCCAGCTCTTCGCGCGCGAGTTCGGCACGAACAACCTGCCGGACTGCTCCAACATGTGCCACGAGTCGTCGGGCTCGGCGCTCACCGAGACGCTGGGGGTCGGCAAGGGCAGCGTCTCGCTGGACGATCTGCACCAGGCGGACCTGATCATCGTGGCCGGGCAGAATCCGGGCACCAACCATCCGCGCATGCTGTCCGCGCTGGAGAAGGCCAAGGCCGCGGGCGCGCGGATCATCTCGGTGAATCCGCTGCCCGAGGCGGGGCTCGAACGCTTCAAGAACCCGCAGACGCCGAAGGGCCTCGTCAAGGGCACGGCCCTGACGGATCTGTTCCTCCAGATCCGTATCGGCGGCGACCAGGCCCTGTTCCGGCTCCTCAACAAGCTGATCGTCGAGACGGAGGGCGCCGTCGACGAGGACTTCGTCCGTACGCACACCCACGGGTACGAGGAGTTCGCGGCCGCCGCGCGCGCCGCCGACTGGGACGAGACCCTCGCCGCGACCGGTCTGGCCCGGTCGGACATCGAGCGGGCGCTTCGGATGATCCTCGCCTCGGAGCGCACCATCGTGTGCTGGGCCATGGGACTCACCCAGCACAAGCACGCGGTCCCCACGATCCGCGAGGTCGTGAACCTGCTGCTGCTCCGCGGTGCCGTCGGCCGGCCCGGCGCGGGTGTCTGCCCCGTGCGCGGGCACTCCAACGTGCAGGGCGACCGCACCATGGGGATCTTCGAGCGGCCCGCGCCCGCGTTCCTCGACGCGCTGGACAGGGAGTTCGGCATCTCGTCGCCGCGCCACCACGGCTATGACGTGGTCCGCGCCATCCAGGCGCTGCGCGACGGGCGGGCGAAGGTGTTCTTCGCCATGGGCGGGAACTTCGTGGGGGCCACCCCCGATACGGAGGTCACGGAGGCCGCAGTGCGCCGGGCGCGTCTCACCGTCCATGTGTCGACGAAGCTCAACCGGTCCCATGCCGTCACGGGCACGCGCGCGCTGATCCTGCCGACGCTGGGCCGGTCCGACAAGGACGTCCAGGCCGGTGCTCCCGGCAAGCGGGGCACGGTGCGGTTCGTCACCGTCGAGGACTCGATGGGCCTTGTGCACGCGTCGCGCGGCAACCTGCCCCCGGCGAGCCCGTGGCTGCTGTCGGAGCCGGCCATCGTCGCGCGGATGGCCCGTGCCGTCCTGGGCGACGCCTCGGCCACGCCGTGGGAGGACTTCGAGCGGGACTACGCGACGATCCGCGACCGCATCGCGCGCGTGATCCCGGGGTTCGAGGACTTCAACGCCCGGCTCGCCGCGAACCCCGGCGGCTTCGCGCTGCCGCACGCCCCGCGTGACGAGCGGCGCTTCCCCACGGCCACCGGCAAGGCCAACTTCACGGCGGCGCCCGTCGAGTACCCGAAGGTGCCGGAGGGCCGGCTTCTGCTGCAGACGCTGCGTTCGCACGACCAGTACAACACCACCATCTACGGCCTCGACGACCGTTACCGCGGCATCAAGGGCGGCCGCCGCGTCGTCCTGGTGCACCCCGACGACGCCCGCGCGCTCGGCCTCGCCGACGGTGCCTACGCGGACCTCGTCAGCGAGTGGACCGACGGCACGGAGCGCCGCGCCCCCGGCTTCCGGGTCGTCCACTACCCGACCGCCCGTGGCTGCGCGGCCGCGTACTACCCGGAGACGAACGTCCTGGTGCCGCTCGACGCCACCGCGGACATCAGCAACACCCCCGCCAGCAAGTCCGTCGTCATCCGTCTGGAACAATCACCGGCCGACTGAGCGTTCGCTCAGTGAGCACCGCAGGACAGCCGTACGACGACGAACGGAGTTCGGGCCCCATGGGCGAGCAGACGACAACCAGGTTCCCGCAAGAGGTCATCGACGAGTACGCCGCGCTCGGCGTCGACCTGCCCGCCCTCTTCTCCGCAGGTCACCTCGGCAACCGCATGGGCGTGCAGATCGTCGAGGCCGCCGCCGAGCGCGTCGTCGGCACCATGCCCGTCGAGGGCAACACACAGCCGTACGGGCTCCTCCACGGCGGTGCCTCGGCCGTGCTCGCCGAGACGCTCGGCTCCATCGGCGCCATGCTCCACGGCGGCTCCCGCAAGATCGCCGTGGGTGTCGACCTGAACTGCACGCACCACCGGGGCGTCCGATCCGGGCTTGTCACCGGCGTGGCGACGCCGGTGCACCGGGGCCGGTCCACGGCGACGTACGACATCGTCATCACGGACGAGCAGGACAAGCGCGTCTGCTCGGCCCGCCTGACCTGCATGTTGCGCGACGTCACCCC
>NZ_JABWDV010000447.1 GCF_013362995.1 Streptomyces sp. TRM64462
TGCAGAGGGCGGCGGCCCCCGGAGCCGTACGCACCGAAGGGCTGTCGGCGTCCGGCCACGGGGCGACGCACACCAGGGCGTGCGGTCCGTCGGCCGCGCCCGGGCCGAGCGCCGTCCGCAGCGCGACCACCGCCCTGCCGTACTCCCTGCCGTACTCCGTGTCGTACTCCCCGTCGCGCTTCGCCGCCGGCGCCGCCGTCAGCACCGCCCGCAGCTCCCGCGACAGATCCGCGCCCGCCCGCTCCTCGTCCGCGAGCAGCGCCCCGATCCGGGTTGTCACCTCCATCGCCGCCGCCAGCCGCCCCGGTGCCGGACCGGGCTCCGTGTCCAGCAGCCAGACGTACCCCAGGACGACGCCCCGGTGCCGTACCGGCAGGCAGAGCCGGTCGCGGTACACGCCCGCGTCCGGCGCGGCAGGGATTCGCACCGGGCCCGTCGCCCGCGTGATGCCGAACCCCTCGAACCAGGTCCGCACCGCCGGTGTGGACTTCCGGGTCAGGATCGAGCGCGTACGGACCGGGTCCATCGCGGAGGCGTCCTCGCTGTCGTGCGCCCCGAAGGAGATCAGCCGGAAATCCCGGTCCTCCAGCGTCGCGGGAGCGCCCAGCAGCGCCGAGATCTCGTCGACCAGTTCCTGATAATCGCCCTTCACCCGGACATTCTCCCACCCGCTTCAGACATCTGTCTGAGATCTGCGGCACGGATGCGTGACAGCTGTCGATGGCCGTCGGCCGGGGCGATCCTTAGGTTTCACGGTGGTTCCCCGTGCCGTTTCCGATACGTCTCCGATGCGTCGGCTTCCGGTCGTTTCCGCCCCTTGCTTCCCGAGCTTCCGAGCTCCGATTCCTGTTCGTGGAGGTGCCCCGTGCTGGGTCCCGTGATCCTCGCCGCGTCGCGCAGCGACAAGATGCGCCGTCTCGTGTCCGCGGCCCCGGTGACCAAGCCGGTCGTCGACCGGTTCATCCCCGGCGAGACGGTCGACGAGGTCATCCCCATCGTCACGGATCTGGCCGACAAGGGCCTGGAGGTCACCCTCGACGTCGTCGGCGAGGACATCACCACGCCCGAGCAGGCCACCGCCGCGCGTGACGCCTACCTCCAGCTCGTCGAGCGCCTGAAGCCGCTGGGCCTCGAAGGCTGCGCCGAGATGTCCGTCAAGCTGTCGATGTTCGGCCAGGCGCTGGACGGCGGCCACGAGCTGGCCCTCGCGAACGTCCGCCCCGTCGTCGAGGCCGCCGCCGCGATCGGTACGACGGTGACGCTGGACGCCGAGGACCACACGACGCTGGACTCGATGTTCGCCATCCACGACGAGCTGCGGAAGGACTTCCCGGAGACCGGCTGCGTCATCCAGTCGTATCTCTTCCGCACCGAGGCCGACGCCCGCCGCCTCGCCGCCAACGGCAGCCGCGTCCGCCTGGTGAAGGGCGCCTACAAGGAGCCGGCGTCTGTCGCGTACCAGGACAAGGCCGAGATCGACAAGGCGTACGTCCGGATCCTCAAGATCCTCATGGCGGGCGACGGCTACCCCATGATCGGGTCGCACGACCCGCGGCTCATCGCCATCACACAGGAGCTCGCACGCCGTGCGGGGCGCAAACTGGAAGAGTACGAGTTCCAGATGCTGTACGGCATCCGCGGCGACGAGCAGCTCCGGCTCGCGGCCGAAGGCCACCGGATGCGCGTGTACACGGCGTACGGAACCGACTGGTACGGCTACTTCATGCGCCGTCTGGCGGAGAAGCCGGCGAACCTGCTGTTCTTCGCGCGCAGCATGCTGACCCGTGATTGACATGCCCGATACGCACCGCTTCTGCCGGGGGTCCGGGGGTCGTCCCCCGGGAAGGCACAGCATGCGGCGCCTCGCGGAGAAGCCGGCGAACCTGCTGTTCTTCGCGCGGTCGACGATCACCAAGAACTGATCCGGCCCCCCCACAGAACCAGAACCCGGAAACCCACCCCTCACCGAAGGAGCTACGGAACCCATGGACGCTGTGACCCAGGTCCCCGCCCCGGTCAACGAGCCGGTGCACGGCTACGCCCCCGGTTCTGCGGAGCGCGCGCGCCTTGAGGCGAAGCTCAAGGAGCTGGCCGAGAACCCCATCGACCTGCCCATGACCATCAACGGCGTCAAGCGCATGGGCCGCGGCGAGCGGGTGAACGTCGTGCAGCCGCACAACCACCAGGCGGTCATCGGCACCTTCGCCGCCGCCACCCAGGAGGACGCCCAGGACGCGGTCGACGCGGCCCTGGCCGCCGCGCCCGGCTGGCGCGCGCTGTCCTTCGACGACCGCGCCGCGATCTTCCTGCGCGCCGCCGAGCTGCTGTCCGGCCCGTGGCGCGAGACGCTGGCCGCCTCCACCATGCTCGGCCAGTCGAAGACCGCCCAGCAGGCCGAGATCGACACGCCGTGCGAGCTGATCGACTTCTGGCGCTTCAACGTCAAGTATGCCCGTGACCTGCTCGCCGAGCAGCCCCTGGCGAACTCCCCGGGCGTCTGGAACCGCCTCGACCACCGTCCGCTCGAAGGCTTCGTCTACGCGATCACGCCGTTCAACTTCACCGCGATCGCCGGCAACCTGCCCACCGCCCCCGCCCTCATGGGCAACGTGGTGGTGTGGAAGCCGTCCCCGACGCAGACCCACGCCGCCGTGCTGCTCATGGAGCTGCTGGAGGAGGCCGGTCTGCCGAAGGGCGTCATCAACCTGGTGACGGGCGACGGCATCGCCGTGTCCGAGGTGGCCCTGAACCACCCGATGCTCGCCGGTATCCACTTCACCGGCTCGACGAAGACCTTCCAGCACCTGTGGAAGACCGTCGGCAACAACATCGAGAAGTACCGCTCCTACCCGCGGATCGTCGGCGAGACGGGCGGCAAGGACTTCGTCGTCGCGCACCCGAGCGCCGACCGCGCCGTACTGAAGACCGCGCTGACCCGCGGCGCCTTCGAGTTCCAGGGCCAGAAGTGCTCGGCCACCTCGCGTGCGTACATCCCGGCCTCGATCTGGAACTCCGGCTTCAAGGAGGAGTTCGCGGCCGAGGTCGACGGCATCAAGATGGGTGACGTCACCGACCTGACGAACTTCATCGGCGCCGTCATCGACGAGCGTGCCTTCGCCAAGAACAAGGCCGCGATCGACCGCGCCAAGTCCGACCCGACCTGCACGGTCGTCGCCGGCGGCACGTACGACGACTCGGTCGGCTACTTCGTCCGCCCGACCGTCGTCGAGTGCTCGGACCCTTCGAACGAGGTCTTCACGACCGAGTACTTCGGGCCGTTCCTCGCCGTGCACGTGTACGAGGACGACCGGTACGAGGCGATGCTGGAGCAGATGGAGTCGGTGTCGGCCTACGCGCTGACCGGCTCGGTCATCTCGGCCGACCGCGCCGCCGCCGCGTACACGATGGAGAAGCTGCGGTACGCCGCGGGCAACTTCTACATCAACGACAAGTCGACCGGTGCCGTCGTCGGCCAGCAGCCCTTCGGCGGCGGCCGCGCCTCCGGTACGAACGACAAGGCCGGCGCCCCGCAGAACCTGATGCGCTGGACGCTGACCCGCGCCATCAAGGAGACGCTGGTCCCGCCGACCGAGTACGGCTACCCGCACATGGGCTGACCGCGGTAGCCCTCCACACGGGCTGACCGCGGCAGCCCTCCCGTAGACACCGCCCCCCTTCGGCGCCCCCACGCCGGACGGGGGCGGTTCTCATGTGCGCGCGGGTGCGCGCGGGCGGCGGGATCGCGCCCTTGTCAGGGTGATGCGTACATGTCAGATTCCTTCATCGGTATCCCCACGCCGCACCGACGAAGGAGCCCCCCCACATGAGACGCACCACCCGTGCGCGCACACTCCTGTCCGCCCTGCTCGTCGCCGCGTCCCTCGGCCTCGGCCTCGGCGCCGCCCCGGCCGGCGCCGCGGGCGAGGCGAACGTCTTCGCCCTCGACGCCGCCGTCGAACGCGCCCTCGGCGACGAGAGTGCCGGCACCTACGTCGACGCCGCGACCGGCCGGCTCGTCGTCACCGTCACCACCGAGGCCGCCGCCGAGCGCGTCCGCGCCGCCGGTGCCACACCGAAGCGCGTCCAGCGCGGCGCCGCGCAGCTCGACGCCGCCATGGCGACCCTGGAGGAACAGGCCAAGATCACCGGCACCTCCTGGGGCCTGGACCCGCGCACCAACCAGATCGCCGTGGAGGCCGACTCCTCCGTGTCCGCCAAGGACATGGCCCGCCTCCGCAAGGTCGCCGCCTCGCTCGACGGCGCGGTACGCGTCACCCGCGTACCCGGCGTCTTCCAGCGCGAGGTCGCCGGCGGTGACGCGATCTACGGCGGCGGCTCACGCTGCTCGGCCGCCTTCAACGTCACCAAGAACGGCGTCCGGTACTTCCTGACGGCCGGCCACTGCACCGACATCTCCTCGACCTGGTCCGCGACCTCCGGCGGCTCCTCCATAGGCGTCCGCGAGGGCAGCAGCTTCCCGACCAACGACTACGGCATCGTCCGCTACACCACCACCAGCAACACCACCGGCCGCGTCAACCTCTACAACGGCGGCTACCAGGACATCGCCTCCGCCGCCGACGCCGTCGTCGGCCAGTCCATCCGCAAGAGCGGCTCCACCACCAAGGTGACCAGCGGCACCGTCACGGCCGTGAACGTCACCGTCAACTACAGCAGCGGCCCCGTGTACGGCATGGTCCGTACGACCGCCTGCTCGGCCGGCGGCGACAGCGGCGGCGCCCACTTCGCGGGCTCGGTCGCGCTCGGCATCCACTCCGGCAGCTCCGGCTGCTCGGGCACCAGCGGCTCGGCCATCCACCAGCCGGTGCGCGAGGCGCTCGCCGCGTACGGCGTGAACGTGTACTGAGCCGCCCCCGCGCCGGCGGGAGTGGTGTCACAGTGGGCGGTATGACCGACCGTCTGCGTACCGCCCACACCTACGAGTTGAAGCCCGCCATACTCGACGAGCTCCGGGCCGTGCTCCACAGCGCCTTCGACGGGGACTTCTCCGATGAGGACTGGGAGCACGGCCTCGGCGGCGTCCACGCCTACGTCGAGGACGCCGACGGGCGGATCGCCGCGCACGGCAGCGTGATCATGCGCCGCGTGGTGCACGCGGGGCACGCCCACCGCGTCGGCTACGTGGAGGGGGTCGGCGTACGGCCCGACCGCCGCCGGCAGGGTCTCGGCGGCCGGGTCATGGCGGCGCTGGAGGAAGTGATCGACGGCGCGTACGACTTCGGGGCCCTGTCCGCGTCCGACGAGGGCGCGCCGCTCTACCGGGAGCGGGGCTGGCAGCTCTGGAACGGCCGCGTCGAGGCGTACGGGCCGCGGGGCGTGATCCACCTGCCGGACGAGGAGGACAGCACGTTCCTCCGGCCGGCCGCGGGGCGTCCACTGCCCGCGGCGGAGCGGGGTGCGCTGCTCTTCGACTGGCGCGACGGCGACCTGCTGTGATGTGACGTTCCGTGGTGCTCGGGCCAACGGCTCGCCCTCGCTCGTCTCAGATAGTAGGAAGTCCGAGTAATTGTGGAGACAGGGACGGTCGGCGCACTTAGCTTGGGATGAGCCGAACGTCTCGCCTCATCGGCGAATGGCGGTCGAGAGCGCGGTGCCCCTGGCAGGCCACCCCTGCGGCAGCGCTCCCCGCCCCTTCCGGCGCCTTCACTTCCCTCATCTGAAGGAGTCGTCTCCCATGGCCACTGCCACCGTCGTTCGCCGTGCCCGCGTCCGCCACACCGCCGCCCGCCCCTCCGAGGCCGAGCGCAAGAACGCCGCCGCCGCACTGCAGCGCGCGCTCGACCGCCGCGACAACGGCGGCTCCACGGGCCACTGACCGACCGCCGCCGACCGTCCGCCGCTTCCCCGTCCCGTCTCTCGTCACTTCGTCGATTCGTCACTTCGTCGGTTCGTCCATATGGTGGACGGACGATGTCAGGCAATGGGACGAGTGAGTAGGGTGCCGCCATGTCTCGCAGCATCAATCTCGCAGTGATCCCCGGTGACGGCATCGGCCAGGAGGTCGTGGCCCAGGGACTCAAGGTCCTCCGCGCCGTCCTTCCGCAGGATGTGAAGCTGGAGACCAAGGAGTACGACCTCGGCGCCCAGCGCTGGCACCGCACCGGTGAGACCCTCCCCGACGCGGAGCTGGAGTCCCTCAAGGGCCACGACGCCATCCTGCTCGGCGCGATCGGCGACCCGTCCGTGCCGTCCGGCGTCCTGGAGCGCGGTCTCCTCCTGAAACTGCGCTTCGCGTTCGACCACTACGTCAACCTGCGCCCGTCGAAGCTGTTCCCGAACACGGCGACCCCGCTCGCCGGGCGCCCGGACATCGACTTCGTCGTCGTCCGCGAGGGCACCGAGGGCCCGTACACCGGCAACGGCGGCTCGCTGCGCACCGGCACGCCCGCCGAGGTGGCCACCGAGGTCAGCGTCAACACCGCGTACGGCGTCGAGCGCGTCGTCAGGGACGCGTACGAGCGCGCCAAGGCCCGCCCCCGCAAGAAGCTGACCCTGGTCCACAAGAACAACGTGCTCGTGTACGCCGGCCACATGTGGAAGAAGATCTTCGACAAGGTCGGCGAGGAGTACCCCGAGGTCACCACCGACTATCTGCACGTCGACGCCGCGACGATCTTCTTCGTCACGCAGCCCGAGCGGTTCGACGTCATCGTCACCGACAACCTCTTCGGCGACATCCTGACCGACCTCGCCGCCGCCGTGACCGGCGGCATCGGCCTGGCCGCGTCCGGCAACATCAACCCGACGGGCGCGTTCCCGTCGATGTTCGAGCCGGTGCACGGCTCCGCGCCCGACATCGCGGGCACCGGCAAGGCCGACCCCACCGCCACGATCCTGTCCGTGGCACTGCTCCTGCGCCACCTCGGGTACGACGCCGAGGCCGCCCGCGTCGAGGACGCCGTAGCCGCCGACCTCACCGCGCGCACCGGCGCCGCCGCCCGTACGACGGACGAGATCGGCGACGCGCTCGCGGTACGCGTAGCGAGCTGACCCGCCGACTGGAGACCACCAGACACAGCCGCCGGGTCGCATCCCACGCACCCGGCGGCTTCTCCTGTGCGGCCGCGGGGTGCCACCATCGAAGCCTGGACCGCGGTCACACCCACCCGTTTCCCTGGCCCGGCCCCCCGAGCGATAATCGAACGCGGGGCCGCGGCATGCGGTAATGCTCGGACGTCCTAGCAGCAGCAGCGTCAGCGGCTGGTACGGCGTGAGCGCGGTCCGTCACACACAACCGGTGAAGGACACAGCACTCATGACGACGCCCACGACGATCGAGCTCAAGCCCTCCTCGAACCCGCTGTCCGCCGCGGAGCGCGAGGCCATCCTGGCCAACCCCGGTTTCGGCCGCCACTTCACCGACCACATGGTGACGATCAAGTGGACCGAGGGCCGCGGCTGGCACGACGCCCAGCTCGTCCCGTACGGCCCGCTCTCCCTCGACCCGGCCACGCAGGTCCTGCACTACGCGCAGGAGATCTTCGAGGGCATGAAGGCCTACCGTCGCCCCGACGGCTCCGTCTCCCTGTTCCGCCCCGAGGCGAACGCGCGCCGCTTCCAGGCGTCCGCCCGCCGGCTGGCCATGCCCGAGCTGCCCGTCGAGACCTTCATCGAGGCCTGCGACGCGCTCGTCCGCCAGGACGAGGCCTGGGTGCCCGCCCACGGCGGCGAGGACTCCCTCTACCTGCGGCCCTTCATGATCGCGACCGAGGTCGGGCTGGGCGTCAGGCCGGCCAACGAGTACCTGTTCGCGGTCATCGCCTCGCCCGCCGGCGCGTACTTCCCCGGCGGTGTGAAGCCGGTCTCCATCTGGCTCTCCGAGGACCGCGTCCGCGCCGTCCCCGGCGGCATGGGCGACGCCAAGACGGGCGGCAACTACGCCGCGTCACTCCTCGCCCAGGCCGAGGCCGCGGAGAAGGGCTGCGACCAGGTCGCCTACCTCGACGCCGTGGAGCACAAGTGGGTCGAGGAGCTGGGCGGCATGAACCTGTACTTCGTGTACGGGGGCGCAGCCGGTGAGAAGCCGGTGATCGTCACCCCCGCCCTCACCGGCTCCCTGCTCGCGGGCATCACCCGCGACTCGCTCCTCCAGCTCGCGAAGGACCTCGGTTACGAGTCCCGGGAGGGCCGCGTCTCCATCGACCAGTGGCGGGCCGACACCGAGAACGGCACCCTCACCGAGGTCTTCGCCTGCGGCACGGCCGCGGTGATCACCCCGGTCGGCACGGTCAAGTGCGCGTCCGGCGAGTGGCAGCACTCCGGCGGCGAACCGGGCGAGGTCACCCTGAAGCTCCGCGAGGCCCTGCTGGCCATCCAGACCGGCGCGGCCGAGGACGTCCACGGCTGGACGCACCCGGTGGCCTGAGGCCCCAGCGCTTTCCGAGCGCCCGACTCCCCCAGGAGTCGGGCGCTCGCCCTTTTCCGCCGCGGGTCCCGCCGCCGGCAGGACCATGGCGCATGTTTAGAGCGGCGCTCAATGTAACCTGCATCGCGGATATCCGCCAACGGTTCCCCTCAAGGAAAGTCACGGTTAGAGTGGTGCTCTAACTTTGTTGAACTTCGTGCACGCCAGGAGGTGTGAAGACGTGCGACTGACCCCCACGGAACGCGACCGGCTGCTGCTTTTCGGCGCCGCCGAACTCGCCCGGGCCCGCCGCGCCCGTGGACTGCGGCTCAACGTCCCGGAGGCCACCGCCCTCATCGCGGACACCGTCTGCGAGGCCGCCCGCGACGGCCGGCGCCTCGCGGAGGCGATCGCGGCCGCACGCTCCGTGCTCGGCCCGGACGACGTCCTGCCGGGCGTCGCCGACGTCGTCACCGAGGTCCACGTCGAGGCCGTCTTCGACGACGGCTCCCGCCTCGCGGTGGTCACCGACCCCATCGGCGGCACGGGCGCGGGCACGGACGCCCCGGGCGCGCTCCTGCCGGGGCCCGGCTACGCCGAGCTGGTCCCGGACGTGAGGCTCAAGGTCCGCAACACCGCGCCCGTGCCGGTCAGCGTCACCTCGCACTTCCACTTCTTCGAGGCCAACCCACGGCTGCGCTTCGACCGCGCCGCCGCGTACGGCATGCGGCTGTGCGTCCCGGCGGGGGCCTCCATGCGGTTCGACCCCGGCGGCGAGGCCCAGGTGGGCCTCGTGCCCATCGGCGGCGACCGGATCGCCATCGGCTTCGCCGGCCTCGTCGACGGACCGCTGGACGCTCCGGGGGCGAAGGAGGAGGCCCTGCGCAGGGCCGCCGCCTGCGGCTACCTCGGCGTATCCGACACCACTGACCAGGAGGTCGAGCGATGAGCCGCCCCGGAGGCCACCCCGCCGAGGCCGTCCGCCTCACCCCGTACGAGTACGCCGCCACCCACGGCCCCCGCGCCGGCGACCGCGTCCGCCTCGGCGACTCCGGGCTGACCGTACGTGTCGAGTCCGACTCCCAGAAGCCCGGCGACGAGTTCCTCGCGGGCTTCGGCAAGACCGCCCGCGACGGACTGCACCTGAAGGCCGCCGCCGTCCGCGACACCTGCGACGTCGTCATCAGCAACGTCCTCGTCATCGACGCCGTCCAGGGCATCCGCAAGGTGTCCATCGGCATCCGCGAGGGCCGCATCCACGCCATCGGCCGCGCCGGCAACCCCGACACCCTCGACGGCGTCGACGTCGTCGTCGGCACGGGCACGTCCATCGTGTCCGGCGAGGGCCTGATCGCCACGGCGGGAGCGGTGGACACCCACGTCCACCTCCTGTCCCCGCGCATCATGGAGGCGTCCCTCGCCTCCGGCGTCACCACGATCATCGGCCAGGAGTTCGGCCCCGTCTGGGGCGTCGGCGTCAACTCGCCCTGGGCGCTGAAGCACGCCTTCAACGCCTTCGACGCCTGGCCCGTCAACATCGGCTTCCTGGCGCGCGGCTCCTCCTCCCACGAGGCCCCGCTGATCGAGGCGCTCGCCGAGGGCGGCGCCTCCGGCTTCAAGGTCCACGAGGACATGGGCGCCCACACCCGCGCCCTCGACACCGCCCTGCGCGTCGCCGAGGACCACGACGTCCAGGTCGCCCTGCACAGCGACGGCCTCAACGAGTGCCTGTCGGTCGAGGACACCCTGAAGGTCCTCGAAGGCCGTACGATCCACGCCTTCCACATCGAGGGCTGCGGCGGCGGACACGTCCCCAACGTCCTGAAGATGGCCGGCGTCCCGAACGTCATCGGCTCGTCCACCAACCCCACCCTCCCCTTCGGGCGGGACGCGGTCGCCGAGCACTACGGCATGATCGTCTCCGTCCACGACCTGAAGACCGACCTGCCCGGCGACGCCGCCATGGCCCGCGACCGCATCCGGTCCGGGACGATGGGCGCGGAGGACGTGCTGCACGACCTCGGCGCCATCGGCATCACGTCGTCGGACGCACAGGGCATGGGAAGGGCCGGCGAGACCGTACGCCGGACCTTCGCCATGGCCGGGAAGATGAAGGCCGAACTGGGCCCGCTGGACGGCGACGGCGACGGCGACGACAACGCCCGCGTCCTGCGCTACATGGCCAAGCTCACCATCAACCCGGCGATCGCCCACGGCCTCGCGCACGAGGTCGGCTCGATCGAGACCGGCAAGCTCGCCGACATCGTGCTGTGGCGGCCGGAGTTCTTCGGCGCGAAGCCGCAGCTCGTCCTCAAGGCCGGCTTCCCGGCGTACGGGGTCGTGGGCGACCCGAACGCGGCCACCGACACCTGCGAACCCCTCGTGCTCGGCCCCCAGTTCGGCGCACACGGCACGACGCCCGCCGACATCTCCGTCGCGTTCGTGTCCGGCGCGGCGGCGCAGCTCGGCGCCGACCGGATGCCGACGCGCCGCCGCAGGGTGGCCGTACGGAACACCCGTGGCATCGGCCCCGGGAACCTCCTCCTCAACTCCCGTATCGGAGACGTGGCCGTGGACGCCCGTACCGGCCTCGTCACCCTCGACGGCGACCCCGTCCGCTCGGAACCGGCCGACTCCGTCTCCCTCAACCGCCTCTACTTCCTCTGAGGACACCTCCATGAACTTCCGCATGCCCGCAGAGTGGGCTCCCCACGAGCGCACCTGGATGGCCTGGCCCAGCCCCAACCCGACCTTCACCGACGCCGACGAGCTGGCGGAGGCCCGCGCCGCCTGGGCGTCCGTCGCCCGCGCCGTGCGCCGCTTCGAACCGGTGACGATGGTGGTGGCCCCGGGCGACGCCCCGGCGGCGAGGGAACTGCTGGGCCCGGACATCGACCTCATCGAACGGGACCTGGACGACGCCTGGATGCGGGACATCGGCCCGACGTTCGTCACGAACGGCACGGAACTCGCCGCCGTGGACTGGGTGTTCAACGGCTGGGGCGCGGCGGACTGGGCGCGCTGGGAGCACGACTCCAAGATCGCCCGCCATGTGGCCGACGCGGCGGGCGTCGCGGTGCACAGCAGTCCTCTGGTCAACGAGGGCGGCGCCATCCACGTCGACGGCGAGGGCACGGTCCTGTTGACGGACACCGTCCAGCTCGGCCCGGAGCGCAACCCCGGCTGGTCCCGCGCCCAGGTCGAGGCCGAGATCCACGCGAAGCTCGGCACGACGAAAGCCATCTGGCTGCCTCGCGGACTCTCCGGCGACTACGGCATGTACGGCACGCGCGGCCACGTCGACATCGTCGCCGCCTTCGCCCGCCCCGGCGTCGTCGTGGCCCACACCCAGCCCGACCCCGCCCACCCGGACCACGAGCTGTGCAAGGCCAACGTCGCCCTGCTCCGCTCCCAGACCGACGCCCGCGGCCGCGCCCTGGAGGTCGTCGAGATCCCCGCCCCGACCGTCCTCCAGGAGGACGGCGAGTGGGTCGACTACTCGTACATCAACCACTACATCTGCAACGGCGGCGTCGTGCTCTGCGCCTTCGACGACCCGCGCGACGAGATCGCGGCCGGCATCTTCCGCCGCCTCTTCCCGGACCGCACGGTCACCCTGGTCGACGCCCGCACGATCTTCGCGGGCGGCGGCGGCATCCACTGCATCACCCAGCAGCAGCCGAGGGTCTGACCGGAACGTCACACCCACCCCGCCTGATCAGGTACAACGTACGAGTGAACGAACCCCACAAGGCGACGCGGCCGCACCCGGGGCGGCGCCGGAACACGGCGCCGCCCCGGGAGGACGTGCTGGCCGCGGCCATGGCGACCATCGCCGAGCGCGGTCTGGAGGGCCTCACCATGGCCGGGCTCGGCCGCGAGGTCGGCATGAGCAGCGGCCACCTCCTCTACTACTTCCGCACCAAGGACGAGCTGCTGCTGCGCACCCTGGAGTGGAGCGAGGGCCGGCTCGGCGCCGAGCGCAGCGCACTTCTGTCGCAGCAGCACCTCCCCGTCGCCGAGCGCCTCCGCGCGTACGTCGAGCTGTACGTGCCCGACGGCCCGCGCGACCCGCACTGGACGCTGTGGCTGGAGGTCTGGAACCGGTCGCAGAACGCCGACGACGACGCCCGCGCCCGGCAGGCCGCCATCGAGGGGGCCTGGCACCGCGACCTGGTCGCCCTGCTCGCCGAGGGCATCTCGCACGGCGAGCTGCGCCGCGTCGACCCCGACAGGTACGCGACCCGGCTGCGCGCCCTCCTGGACGGGTTCAGCGTGCACGTGGCCGTCGGGATACCGGGCACGGGCCGGGAGCAGGTGCTCACCCACGTACGCGACCACATCGAGGAGTCCCTGCTGGCGACCGGGGGCGCCGCCGCGGAAGCCTGACCGCATGGTGAGACCCATGCCCACCCCCTGGCCCCCTTGTGGCAAACTGCCCCCGTGCTCGCAAACCCGATGATTATCGGCAGCGGCGCGCCGGTCCGCAGTGACCGCTGAACCACGACAGCACTCCGTCGCGGCAGCGGACACCGTGTCCCAGACCCGCGCGCAGACCTCTCGCACCCGCGAGGGGTCTTTTCGTTTTCCGGGCCCCACCCATGGGCCGGGCGGCGGCGCGCGAGAATGGGGGCAAGTGGAGCCACCCCTTCAGCCGGACCCCTTCAGTCTTCAGTCGGACCCTTCAGCCGGCCCGGAGCCACATCCCACAGGAGCAGGACAGCAGCCATGACCACGGATCAGCCGACCGTCGACGACGGCTTCCACGTCTTCGACACGACCCTCCGCGACGGCGCCCAGCGCGAGGGCATCAACCTCACCGTCGCCGACAAGCTGACCATCGCGCGGCACCTGGACGAATTCGGCGTGGGATTCATCGAGGGCGGCTGGCCCGGCGCCAACCCGCGCGACACCGAGTTCTTCGCCCGCGCCCGCGCGGAGATCGATTTCCGGCACGCCCAGCTCGTGGCCTTCGGCGCCACCCGCCGCGCCGGCATCCAGGCGGCCGACGACCCGCAGGTCAAGGCCCTCCTGGCGGCCGGCGCCCCGGTGATCACGCTGGTCGCCAAATCCCACGACCGCCATGTCGAGCTGGCCCTGCGCACCACCCTGGACGAGAACCTCGCCATGGTCCGCGACACCGTCTCGTACCTGCGCGAGCAGGGCCGCAGGGTCTTCGTCGACTGCGAGCACTTCTTCGACGGCTACAAGGCGAACCCCGAGTACGCGAAAGCCGTCGTCCGCGCCGCCTCCGAGGCCGGCGCGGACGTCGTGGTCCTGTGCGACACCAACGGCGGCATGCTCCCCGCCCAGGTCCAGGCCGTGGTCTCGACCGTGCTCGCCGACACGGGCGCCCGCCTCGGCATCCACGCCCAGGACGACACGGGCTGCGCCGTCGCCAACACCCTGGCGGCGGTCGACGGCGGCGCCACGCACGTCCAGTGCACCGCCAACGGCTACGGCGAGCGGGTCGGCAACGCCAACCTGTTCCCGGTGGTGGCGGCGCTGGAGCTGAAGTACAACAAGCGGGTGCTGCCTCCGGGCTCCCTGGCGGAGATGACGCGGATCTCCCACGCCATCGCGGAGGTCGTCAACCTCACCCCGTCCACGCACCAGCCGTACGTCGGTGTCTCGGCCTTCGCGCACAAGGCGGGCCTCCACGCCTCCGCGATCAAGGTCGACCCGGACCTGTACCAGCACATCGACCCGGAGCTGGTCGGCAACACCATGCGGATGCTGGTCTCCGACATGGCGGGCCGCGCGTCGGTCGAGCTCAAGGGCAAGGAGCTCGGCGTCGACCTTGGCGGCGACCGCGAGCTGGTCGGCCGGGTCGTGGACCGCGTCAAGGAACGGGAGCTCCGCGGCTACACGTACGAGGCGGCGGACGCGTCCTTCGAGCTGCTGCTCCGCGAGGAGGTCGAGGGCCGCCCGCTCCGCTACTTCCGTACGGAGTCCTGGCGGGCGATCGTCGAGGACCGCCCGGACGGCACCCACGCCAACGAGGCGACGGTCAAGGTCTGGGCGGACGGCGAACGGATCGTCGCCACGGCCGAGGGCAACGGCCCGGTGAACGCCCTGGACCGCGCCCTGCTGGTGGCCCTGGAGCGGATCTATCCGCAGATGGCGAAGTTCGAGCTCGTCGACTACAAGGTCCGCATCCTGGAGGGCCGCCACGGCACGGAGTCCACGACCCGCGTCCTGATCACGACGAGCGACGGCGACGCGGAGTGGGCGACGGTCGGCGTGGGCGAGAACGTGATCGCGGCATCGTGGCAGGCGCTGACGGACGCGTACACGTACGGCCTGCTCAGGGCAGGCGTGAAGCCCACAGAAAAGTAACAGAAAGAACCTGTCACCGACTTTGCCCAAATTTCACCCCTTTGGGGTAGCTTCGATGATATGAGGCCGAGCGGGTTCTTCTTCTCTCCGCTGTCGGCCGTGGCGGGGCTGGTACTGGCGCTCCTCCTGGTCCTGGTCCCCGCCGCGGGCGCCAACGCGGCTGCCTCCGACGGCCTGCGGGAGGCGGCGACGGCGCTGAGGCAGGGCCCGGTGTACGTCCACCCGGCGGCGGCGGACCAGCTCCCGCCGGCGGAGGCGGAGGCCCTGGAACAGAAGATCGTCCAGGCGGACAAACCGCTGATGGTGGCGGTCCTCCCCGCCACACCGGACTTCCCCCCGGACACCCTCCTCCGTGACCTCCGCACGCTCACGGGCGTGACGGGCGTGTACGCGGTGCGCCTGGGCGACGCCTTCGACGCGGGCGCGGACCGGGTGGTCCTGCCGACGCGGGCGGTGGAGAACCTGGTGGCGGCGGTCCACCAGCCCGGCGTGGACGCGGCGACGGAGCTGAACAGCTTCGTGGACCAGGCCCTCCCGCAGACCCGCGGCTCGGCACCGTCGTCCTGGGCGGGCGTCCCGGACGAAGGCGCCCGGGACGGCGCCCCGGAAGGCGCCCCGGTGGGCGGCCTGATCACGCTCGGCGCGCTGCTGCTCGCGACGACGGCGGGCGTCGGCGCGGCGACCCTCCGTAAGCGCAGCCGCATCCGGGCCGAGGAGAACGAGGCCCTGGAGAAGCTCCGCACGGTGGTGGACGAGGACATCACGGCGTACGGCGAGGAACTGGACCGCCTGGACTTCCACCCCGCGGACCCGGCGGCCGACGACGCGATGCGCACGGACTACGAGCACGCGCTGGACGCCTACGACAAGGCGAAGACCCTCATGTCCCGCGCCCGCCACCCCCACGACGTCCGCCCCGTCACCGAGACCTTGACGGACGGCCGCTTCGCGCTGGCCGTCCTTGCCGCCCGCCGCGAGGGCCGCCCGCTTCCCGAGCGGCGGGCACCCTGCTTCTTCGACCCGCGCCATGGCCCGTCGGTCACGGACCTCCCGTGGACCCCGCCCGGCGGCACACCCCGGGACGTCCCGGTCTGCGCGGCGGACGAGTCCCGCATCAAGACCGGCGAGCCCCCGGAGGCCCGCACGGTCGCCACGCCCCAGGGCCCCCGCCCGTACTGGGAGGCCGGCCCGGCCTACGGCCCCTGGGCGGGCGGCTACTACGGCGGCACCCTCCTCCCGGGCCTCCTCGGCGGCACGATGCTCGGCTCGATGCTCTCCACCCCGGCGTACGCCGCCGAATACGGCGGCGAAGGCTTCACGGGCGGCGACTTCTCGGGCGCGGACTACAACCCGTCCGACTTCGGCGGCGGCGACTTCGGAGGCACCGGCGGCGACTTCGGCGGCGGCTTCGGGGGCGGGGACTTCGGCGGCGGGTTCTGAGGCGGATAACCGCGCCTGCGCGGTGTCCCCTGGGGGTGGTTTGACATCCCTCACTCATCCCATGGGTAAATGCCTTGCTCTGCGAGGCGTTCCTCGTCCCTGTCATGCAAGAAGCGAGGGTTTTCCAATCCCACAAGAGAAGTGTCGCTGATAGGGCATTCGGTAAATTCGCCGCGGAGAAGCTTCACCAGGAACTCCACCATGCCGCAGTGATAGACCGACCAGGCCGCATCCCCTCGCGAATAGACGGCGAGCGGCCACTTTTCCGGGTCGGGGCCGCCCACGATCCAGCCGAGAGTGTCTGCGCTGTCCGTATCTCCCCAAACAAGGATCTGTGTGAGCCGATACTTCTCGCCGAGATCCGGTCGGATCCACTTGCTCACATCAGGATTTTCAAGGGCAGGCCGAGGCAAGGTGTCCACGCGTCTGACCGTCGGATCAGAGGTGACGATGGGGATTTTGACGCCAATCATTCCCTCGATCGTCCCATTGCCGAACGTTCGAATGAATTCCTTGTAGTCTTCGGGGAAGACTACGTTGTAGGCAGCTTCGGTCGCTTTCCAGTCTATGCTGTCTCCCGCTTCTTCCCCGAGGATTGTCAGCAGTTGACGCAGTTGCACAATATGGCTGCTCACTTCTGGTAGCCCTCCGGTACTCGAGTGCCGAGATTGTAGTACCCGCGATCGTTGAGGCTGTACATGAGGTTGGGTACCTCGTTGTCAAATTGAATTCCAGGGGCCCCGTCTTCGGTTACTCCGCGTGCCTGCATGCGGAAGCTGATCGGAACGACTCGGTTTCCCGCACACTTGGGTGTCACCTTGTAGTGAACCACCTGACCTACATCGATCGCAGCCTTCACCTGATTCTCGTAGAACACCATATTCGGGAACTGCCCGGGATCTCGACTGTCCATTGGTGCTGCATTCGCCGACCGAGAACATGTTGCCAGATTGTCATGTCGAAGACCGTCGCCACTCAGCTGTTTGCCCAGTAGGTGGCACGCATTACGCCAGTACTTGGCAGGGCGGTTGCCGTTGTTCGAGGCGAATATCGCCGCCCAGGTGTACCCCGGGGGAGCCACAGCCTTGGTGTTGGTGGCGGTGCCGGGGTTGGCTTCGACAAACGCCTTGTCAAGGCAAGCCTCGACACCCGTGGCCCGGTTTCCTTGCGACCTATCGACCGGACTGTACTTTCGCCAGCCGCCCCATGCTCCTCTGCAGTCCCCTGAATGGCGGCGATCGTTACCAGTACCAGGATCTATGCCGGGTGCGGGGTGGGTGTCGGGGGCTTGGTCGGGGGTGTATTGGCTGTTGTCGCCGAGTCCGAGCATGTCGAGGGCGCCGATGATGATTTGCCAGCCGTCTTTGGGCTGCCAGCCTCCGGGTTTGCTGCTGCCCCAGTCGGGTTTGGGGATGGGGCGCTCGACTGCGGGGACGGGGTTGGGGCCGTTGTTGGGGTTCTGGTCGATGGGCGGGGCGGGCGGCCTGCTGGTGCATGAGACCCGACACCCTCCGCCGCTCCCGCCCGCGAAGCCGGTGCCGCCAGAGTTGCCACCGGAGCCCGGCGCGGAGTCGGTTCGGCCACGGTCGTGGTCGGGGCGGGGTGTGCCGGGGCGAGTCGGGCGCGTCTGTATGGGAGAACGTGCCGTGTCGTAGCGCTCCATCTCCAGGGCGTTGCGGCGTGCCTGGTTTCGGGAGGTGGTGCGGCCGCTGGGGCGAGTGCTCTTGGGCGGACGCGTCTTGGGGCGCGTGCTCTTGGGCCTGGGCTGCGGCTTAACGCTGGGGTATCGGACCGGACCTGTGACGGGGAAGGGCTGGTAGCCGTAGGAGGCTCCCCGTGAGTGCGTGCGGCTGGCGCTGCCCAGGTCGGCGTTCATGTGTCCGGTGGGGTCGGTGCCGTTGAGGGGGTCGGTGTTGGCGTAGGTGTAGCGGTTGGCCTGGGCCGAGGGGCTGGGGTCGAGGAGCCAGGTGTCGCGGGAGGCGAACGCGCCGGTGCCGGGCTGGTACCAGCGGGCGGCCATGTTGACGTCGCCGTTGTCGGGGTCGGTGTAGCCGGACTGGTAGCCCAGCGACGGGGTCGTGCCCGCCGTGGCCTGGGGCTTGCCGAACGGGTCGTACGAGGTGGAGCCGGTCACCGCCGTGCCGTCCGCCGTCAGAGCGGCGACCACGTCCGTGTGCCGGTCCGTCAGCAGACGCTGCTTCACCGTGCCCGTCGCGCCGGCGATCAGGCCGCCGCCCGGCGTGCGGGTGTAGGCCGTCGTCCCGTCCGAGACCAGGTTGTTCGAACCGCCGTCGTAGAGGAACGACGTCCCGCCCCGGCTGAGCACGCGGTCGAAGGAGTCGTACGCGTACACCGCCGCGCCGTCGGTCACCTTGCGTTCGAAAGCGTCGAACGTCAGCGCCCGCTCCGGCGCATCAGGCGTGGCGATCGAGGACAGCGTGCCCCGCGGCGTGTAGCCGTACGTGCGCGTGCCGTCCGTCAACAGGCGGTTGCGTTCGTCGTACTGCGCGCTCGCCGTGCCCGCCAGCGTCCGGTTGCCCGCCGCGTCCCACGCGTACGGCGTCGTCACCGTGCCGTTCGTCGCAGACACCAGGCGGCCCGCCTGGTCGTAGGCGTACGTCTGCACACCCGCGCCCGCCGTGCCCGTGCCCTCCGACTCCTTGCGCACCAGGCGGTCGTCCGCGTCGTAGCCGTAGCCCAGGCGCGTCAGGACCGTGCCCGTGGCCGTCGTCGTCCTGTCGTCCGTCAGGCGGCCCAGCGCGTCGTAGGCGTACGCGCGCTGCGCCTCCACCGTCCAGGCCTGGCCGTCCGCCGACAGGCGGGTGTGCTGCTCCGCCGCCGGGCGGCCCGCCGCGTCGTACGACGTCACGGTCCGCGCGCCCGTCACCGGGTCGTCGGTGCGGCTGAGGCGGCCGGCCGTGTCGTAGCCGTACGCCGTGGTCCCGGCCGCGTCCGTACGCGACGTCATGTTGCCGTCGTCGTCGTACGCGTAGCTCGACGTGCCCGCCGGGCCGTCCGTCGTCAGCAGCTGGCCGCGGTCGTTGTACGTGTACACGTTCTGGTACGTCAGCTCGTGGGTGCCGGCGCTGATGATGCGGTTCGCCAGGTCGTACGAGAAGAGGCGGTCGACGGTGGTCGCCTCCGCGCCCGTGCCCGTTTCGCGCGTCAGGCGGCCCAGGCCGTCGTACGTACGCTGCCGCTTCACGCCACCGGGGAGCAGGTCGGTCACCGGCTGGCCCGCCGCGTCGTACACGGTGGTCCACGTGCGGTCCGCCGCCGCGGGGTGGGCGCCCGTCACCGGCTCGATCGTCGACTCGGGCAGGCCCCACGCGTTGAAGGTGTACAGCGTCGTGTTGCCCCGGCCGTCCGTCAGCCGCGTGCGGTTGCCCGTCGCGTCGTAGCCGAACGTCGTCGTGATGGACCCGCCGTCCTTGACCGGTTCGACCATCCGGGTCGGCCGGCCCAGGGCGTCCATCGTGTACGTGGTGCGCGCGCCCGTGGCCGTGACCGCTGCCGTGAGGTTGCCGTCGGCGTCGTACTCGCTCGTCACGGAACGCAGCGGGGTCGAGGAGGTGCCGTAGTCCGTGGCCTTCAGCGGGAGGCCGAGCGCGTCGTACTCCACCGTGCTCCGGCGGCCCGTGGGGTCCGTCACCGACGTGCGGCGGCCCAGGCCGTCGTACGCGAACCGGGTCACTCCGCCCGCCGGGTCCGACGCCGTCAGCGGTTCGCCCGCCGGGTTGTACGTCACCGTGGCCGTGCGGCCCGAGGGCGAGGTCGTCGCGATCTGCCGGCCCGCGTCGTCCCACGTGTAGCGGGTCGTGAGGTTGCGCAGCGCGGGGCGCCGCTCGACCGTCGTGGACGTCACCATCCGGCCGAGCTCGTCATAGGTCGCCTCCGTCCGCGCACCCGTCGGGTCCGTGGCTGAGAGCTGGAGACCGGTCGGCGTCCACGTGTAGCGGCTGACCCCCGCGCCGTCCAGGTCCGTGCTGTCCGTGGTGAACGGGCTCGGCTCCTCCAGGCTGGGCGCGCCGCCCGCCAACGGGTCGGTGCGCTGTACGAGGTGGCCGAGCTGGTCGTAGCCGTAGCGGGTCGTGCGGTTCAGCGCGTCCGTCACCGTGGCCGTGCGGCCCAGCGCGTCGTACGTCGTGCGGGTGACGGACGTCAGCGGCTCGCTCGCGCCCGGCGGGGTGTACGCCGGGAGGGTCACCGCGGTGGCCCGGCCGAGCCGGTCGAACTCGGCGCGCGTGACGGCGCCGCGCGGGTCGCGCGTCGCGGTGGGCTCGCCGAACGTGTTGTAGCCGGTCAGTGCGGTGGGGCGCACGGTCTGGGCCGTCGCCCCGTTCTCCTCCGCCGCGACGGGTGGGGCTTTGGTCTCGACCAGGCGGCCGAGGGCGTCGTAGCGGTACGTCGTCGTGTGCGCCGTCGCGTCGGCCCCGGCCTCGGTGCCGCGCGCGCTGGTCTCGGAGAGGAGCATGCCGCGCTGGTCGTAGGTGCTCACCGTGGACCGGGGCGTGCCGGTGCCGTCGGTGACCGTGGTGCGGACCGGGTTGCCGGCCGCGTCGTACTCGGTGGTCGCCTTCAGGGTGCGGCCGGTCGCGTCGACGGCGGCCGTCGATTCCGTGACGCGGTCGTCCGCGTCGTACGCGAACGTCGTCGTCCGGGCCAGGCCGTCGGGGTCGAGGACGCTGCGCGTCGTGCGGCCCGTGGCGTCGACGGTGTACGTGACGGCCGTGGTGCCGCCGTTCGTCACCTGGCGGGTGAGGTGCCCGGCGCCGTCGTAGGTGTTGGCCTCCAGGACGATGTCGCGGCGGGTGCCGTCGGCCTGGGTGATCTGCCGGGCGGTCGTCGTGGCGGGGAGGCCGTCGTCGAAGTAGGTGTACGCCGTGGTGGCGCCCATCGCGTCCGTGGTGGTGGCGAGCCGGCCGGCCGGGTCGTAGGCGTACGACTCCAGGACGAGGTCGCGCGGCTCGCCGGACGGGTCGCCGGTCCAGCCCTTCAGAATCGTTTCGGCGTGCTGGCCGCGCGGGGTGTACGTCGTCGCGTACGCGGTGCCCAGGGCGTCCGTCTCCTGGACCACCCGCCCGAACGCGTCATACGTGAAGGAGGTACTGCCGCCCTCCGCGTCCGTGATCCGCTCCTGTTGGCCGAGCGCGTTGTACGCGTACGTCGTGGTCCGTGCGGTGTCTCCGCCGGTGGTGTCCGCCACCGTCTCGGTGAGCAGGGCGCCGTCCGCGTCGAAGGTGCGGCTGATCTTCGCGGTGTGCGTGGTGCCGGTGATCTCGTTCCGCACGCCGACACCGGTCTCGGTGACGATCTTCGACTGGGCGTCGTACGCGAACGTCGTGGTGACGCCCTCGGGGAACGTGTCGGATGTCTGGGTCTCGGACAGCTTCCGGCCCAGGCCGTCGTAGGCGTAGCTCGTCACCAGCCCGGACGGGGAGGTGACGCGCGCCAGGTCGCCGTTGGCGAAGTAGGCGTACGTCGTCGTCGCTCCGCCGGGCGTGCGCTCCGACGCCACCAGGCCCGCCGGGGCGGTGCCGCCTCCGACGGCGGCCTCGGTGCCCGTCGTGTACGTCCGGACGGCCTGGCGCCCGTCGGCGAGGGTGGTGGTGGCCGGCAGACCCAGGTCCGTGTACGTGGTGGTGGTGCGGTACCGGTCGTCGCCCGGGCCGGAGGAGCGCGCGTCACGGACCGCGGTCGGCTTGTCGTTGCGCGGGTCCAGCGGGTCGGCTGCGTTCAGGTAGTAGTCCGAGAACGTCGTCCAGCAGGCGTTGACGTCCCGGCAGGCGGTCGTCGTGACCGTGTTGCCGCGCGTGTCGTGGCCCGTGATGGTGGAGTGGCCGTTGGGGTCGGTCACGGTGCTGAGGAAGCCGCCCGCATCGTAGGCGTACGTGGTCAGGCCGCCTTCGGCGTCGGTGAACGCCGTCCTGCGGTGGCCGCGCACCGCGTCGTACGTCGTGGTCGTGGCGTGCCCGGCGGGGTCGGTGACCGTGACGGACGAGGCGAGTCCGGAGACGCCGCTGCGGGCCCGGGCCTGGTAGTGGGCGTTGACCTGGTCGTCGGTCAGGCCGTGCTGGTAGACGGCCACCTCGTCGAGCTGACCGGTGAAGCGGTACGTTCCCGCGGTGCTCACGCCCATCCAGGCGGTGTTCGCGTAGCCGCCGCCCAGGTAGGCGTGCACACCCGGGAGGTGGCGTGCCGCCCGGTCGATGGTGCCGACGCGGACGCCGTCCAGGTACAGGGCCTGGCTGTTGCCGGACGCGCTCAGGACGGCGTGGTGCCACTGGTTGTCGGTGACGCCGGCGGACGACTTCATCGGCGTGGCGCCGGTCGACTGGTCCGCGGTCCAGAACTGGCCGCGCAGCAACCCGTCCGCGCCGACGTTGAGCACCGGGCGGTAGTCGGTCGGCGTGCTGCCGATCGGCGCGTTCTGGAGACCGAGCAGCACACCCTTCTGCGTGGTCCGGAACCACAGTTCCACAGCGACATTCGTGGAAGCGGTGATCAGGTCGCTCGGCACGGTGATCTGTCCGGTGCCGGTGAGCTGCGCCGCGGTGCCGTCGTGGACGCCGAAGACGCCGGTGGTGCCCAGGGTGGTGTTCGTGTACGTGCCGGTGGCGCTGTTGGCGGCGAGCTCGCTGGCGGCCCTGGCCGCGCCCTCCGGTTCGTCCAGGCGCCAGAAGGCGGCAGGGGCGTCGCCGACGACGGATCCGCGGTAGTGCGGGCGTCGCCGGACACGAGGCCCGTACGGGCACGGTAGTTCTGCGCCGCACTGCCGTGGCCGAGTGCCGTCGTGTACAGCGCGGCCTCGTCGATCTGCCCCGCGAAGTACTTCGTGCCGGCGAGCTGGCCGTCCCACGGCGTCGTGACGTAGCCGCCGCCGAGGTAGGCGTGGGACAGGGGGATCGGCTTGATCGCCCCGGAGAGACTCCCGATGAACTCTCCGTCCAGGTAGAGGAACTGCCCACCGCTGTAGCCGGACAGCATCACGTGGTGCCACTCGTTGTCCGTCACCACTCGCGTGGACGCGATGGTGGTGCCGGCCTGGCTCTTGTCGAGCTGGCCGCGCAGCTTGCCGCCGCGGTCGATGAGGAGGGCGGGGTGATGGAGGTCGGCTGCTGGGAGATGTCGGAGTTCTGGAAGCCGAACAGCACGGTCTCCGGCTTGGACGTACGGAACCACAGCTCCAGCGTCATCGCGCTCGCCGTGGCGAGCGGCTCCGGCTGGACCTCCACCACGCCCTCGGTGCCGTCGAGGCTGACGGACGTGTTGTCGCCGTCCGCGAACACGCCCGGGTTGCCGAGGTCGACGCCGTCGCGGTACGAGCCGTCCATGCCGGTGCCCACGACGCTCGTCGCCTGGGCGCCGTTGCGCTCGCCGAGCCGCCAGTAGCCCTGCGGCCGCTTGGCCAGCACGGCGTCCTGGTAGGCGGCTGAGCCGGACGCGTAGGAGGCGTGGGACACCTTCCAGGTGCCGCCGTTCGCGTCGGTCGTGCTGACGAGACGCGCGGTCGCCGGGTCGTACTGGGCCGTCGCGTGGGTGCGGCCGGAGGGCAGCACCACCTTCGTCATCAGGCTGGACGCGGTCCGGGCGGCGTAGTGCTCGGCCACGGTGCCCTCGTCGAGGGCGTGGCCGTACACGGCGACTTCGTCGATCGAGCCCTGGAAGGGGTACGTGCCGGCCGGGACGCCCATCCAGCCCTCGTTGCCCCAGCCGGAGCCGAGGTAGGCGTACTGGTCGCCGCGCGCCTGCACGGTGCCGGTGAGGCTGCCGACCTCGGCGCCGTCGAGGTACAGCGTCTGTGTCGTCCCGGCGCTGGTGAGCACCACGTGGTGCCAGGCGTCGTCGGTGACGGCCTGTACCGAGACGATGGGTTTCGTGCCGCCGTGCTCCACGGTGTAGAACTGGCCGCGCAGCCGCCCCTCGCCGTCGACGCTGAGGTACGGGCTGAAGCGGCTCGGCCGCTGTCCCGCCTCGGCGTCCTGCAGGCTGGCGAGCACACCGGCCTTCGTCGTCCTGAACCACATCTCGACCGACACGAACGCCGACGCCCGCAGGGTGTTGTCGGGCAGTTCGACCACCGAGTTCACCCCGTCGAAGGAGGCCGAGGTGTCGGCCGTACCGGCGACCGCGGGCGCCGATCCAAGGACGACGTCACGGTAGAGGGCGTCGTTGAGGCCCGTACGTGACGGCGCCTCGCTGCGGACGACTGCCCCTTCCGACTCACCGAGCCGCCAGTACGAGAGCGGGTTGGCGTCCAGGACGCCGGCCCGGTAGAGGGAGCCGCCCTCGTAGGTGTAGGTCGTGCACTGGGTGGCCGAGGACGGCGGGCAGACCTTCGTCAGCCGGTCGCCGTCGTAGGTGTACGTCCACGTCAGGCCGGGCTTGCCGGTGTCCACGGGGCTCGTCGTCACGGAGGCGACGTGGCCGCCGGACCACGTGAAGCTGATGCTGCGGCCGGACAGGTCGTCGGCGACCTTGGTGAGCGTGCTCCCGTCCGCGGCGCGCGTCAGCGTCTGCCCGCGCCCTGCGCCGTCCACGATCCGCGCGAGGTACCCGTCGGTGCCGAAGTGGTAGGTGGCGCCGGACCGGTCGCGCAGCACCCAGCCGTCGGTCTGGCGTGTCAGCCGGCTCGTGGAACCGGACGGGCCCGCGTACGTGCCGTCGAGGTTCCGCCCGTACCGCGCCTGGGAGCCGTCGGCGGCCGTGACCAGGACGGTGTTGCCGAGCGGCTCCTCGACGAGGTGCACGTCCCAGCGCGTGGTCCACCCCGCGCCGAACGCCCCGCCGGTGCGCGGGTCCAGGGAGTTGTATGTACGGGTGACGGCCAGCTCCGGCCCCACCGTGGGCAGCGCGGCGTCCGTTGCGGCGGTGGTGAAGTTGCCGGCGCGGGAACCGAACTCGTGGCCGGGGTCCGAGCCGCCGAGGCTGCTGGTGACGCCCGGCTGGGGTACCTCGGCCGTGAACAGCGAGGGCCCGGGCCGGGCCGACGTGGCGGCGCCGTCGTAGGCGTACGCGTACCAGGCGTAGGTCTTGCCCCACGTGAGCCAGCCCGCCGGTACGGCCCACTGCTGGACCGGGCCGCGTGTGCCGGTGCGGCAGTTCTTGCGCGTGTCCTTGCCCTCGACCTCGCACACCTCGAACTGGTACTGCAGGGCCTGCGGGTAGCGGTCCTGGTCGGCGCCTGCGGCCCACAGCGTCGGTGTGAGCGAGTGGAGTACGGCGCCGCTCGCGGGGGATGCGGCCGTGAGATGCGGCGGGATGTTGACCGCGGAGAACTTCACGGCCGGCCCAGGGATGCCCTGGCTGGTGAAGCGGGTCACGCCGACGTCGTCCATCGTCCACACGAGCGTGTACGTGGCGGGCGTCAGCGGAGCGATCCTGCCGTCCAGGGTGACGCTGCCGCCCGGCGGGACGTCGACCGGCAGAGCCGTCCAGCGGATCTTGCTGGAGTCGGTGATCTCCTTGTTGGCCGCGTCGTACAGGTTGTAGCGCAGCTTGATGTTGCCGCCCTTGGCCCAGGTCTGCTGACCCTGGTTGGTGACGGTGACGCGCATCGTGCTCTCGGTGGTGGCGTTCACCGGGCTGAGGAACTCACCGAGTTTGTATGTGGCGCCGTACTTCGTCCACGTGATGTCGAGGCTGGGCTTGCCGTTGGCGTAGCCGTCCGAGCCGAACTGCTTCCAGCCGTTCGAGTCGGTGACGGACGCCTTGACGGCGAGGCCGTAGTTCTTCTTGCGGCCGTGGGTCCAGTCGTCCACGAGCTGCCGGCCCGCCGCGCCGAGCGGGATGCTCTCCCAGGCGGGGCCGCAGGACCAGGTGGTGGTGCCCGAGGGGCGCCAGCCGTGCGCGAAGCTCTTGGAGGCGAGGGACGCACCGGTGGCCGGGCCGGGGTACTGGGTGGTGGTGCTCTCGGACCAGTTCGACGTGATGGGGTGGACCGTCACGGGCCGGGCGTTGCAGGAGTACGACCAAGTGTTGTAAAGGGCGAGGTTGGCGCTGACGACCCAGGCGTTCTTCAGCGTCGTCTCGACGCCCGAGAAGCGCAGGAAGGACGCGGCCTTGTGCCCGCCGCCGTCATACGTGCCCGCCTTCAGGACCGTGTCCGTCGAGAAATTGGTGTTGTACGGCGACTGGACGTAGGTTCCGGAGGTGGCGCTGAACGCGGTGACGGAGGGATCGACCCGCACGGGGAAGACCCGCTCCGGAGCCTGCAACCACTCCTGATCGAGCGAAACGGTCAGAATCTGACGGCCGTTCTCGGTTGCCAGGCCATACGTGACACCGTCGGACAGCACACCCTGATGGGCGTTCGGTGTGACATTCGCGTCTTCCATCCAGCCACGCGGCATGCGGGCGCGCTCGGTGCCGCCGGCGTCGGCGAACACCACCGCACCCTGGCCGTCCAGGGAAGCGGTGAGTCCTTCCAGCAGCAGAGGGAAGCGCCACTCGGAAGGAGCGTCCGCGTCGTTGAGGACGAGGGTCTCCTTCAGCGAGGCGTTGCCGGCGAGGAGTTCGAGATCGGCCGAGGGACGCAGGCCGGGGTAGGTGATGGTGCTGCCGTCCGCTGCTCCCTGGACGTGACCGGAGCCCTCGACGGAGTACGCCACCGACATCCCGTCGGCCACGGTGATCCGGGCGAGTGGCGCGGCGTCGGCGAACTCCGCGAAGGAGATGCCGGCCTGGGTGGAGACGGGCTGCCACGCGTCAGAGCTGTCGGCTGTGCTCATGCTGTGCGGGCCCGTGGGCTTGACGAGGGTCGTGTCGACCTGCTCCCAGACGCCGGGAGCGCGCTGGAAGTTGACGGGCTCGTTGTAGAAGCGGGTGGTGTAGCTGCCGTCCTGGTTGAGGAACGTCCGGGCCCGCTCGGCACGCTCGTCGGGGAGCTCCTTGCTGACCTTCTCGTCGAACCCGCCGGGCGGCTGGGCCGGAACCGGCGGGGGCACGGCCTCGACCTCGCCCATGGCCGGCGGCTTCGGGGCGCCAGGCAGCTTCACCTCGGACGCGCCCTGTTCGGGGCCGAGCTGCCCCGGGGCGGTCAGAGCACCGTCGCGCCCACCGGACGCCGCGGCCTCGGTACGGTTCGCGTCGGTCCGGTGCCCCAACCCGTCGGCGCCGCCCCAGCCTTGCTCGGGCCGCTCCCCGGACTCGACCGCGGCCGCGCCGAATCGGCCACCGACGGCGAGTGCCGCGTGCTCGGTGCCGACGAGTACGGCCATGACGAAGGCCATGGACAGAACGAGAGGACGCGCGACGCGCACGGAAAGCTCCCCGCAGTGGTGATCAAAAGCGGGAAAGAATTACGTCACCTCACAGGATACGCACAACATCTCCACACCTTATGTGAAATTGATCATGCGTCATACCGCCTCATACCGCACACACTTCTGGTCACCTGGCCGGTCAACCGGACGCCGCCGGGCACGGCAGCGGCGCAGTACGACAAGCGCAACCGACTGCTCACCCGCACGCCGGGCGGCGGCCTGATCGCCGGCGCGACGGGCACGGTGAAGCAGCGTCTGCTGACGGGCCGGCACACGGACGTGGTCGCCGCTCTGACGGCGGACGGCACGGCGGTGACCGGCTCGACCGCGGCCCGGTCGTCCGAGGGGTCCACTTTCGGCCCCATAGCACCTCAGGTGGAATTCCGTTCCGGCAGGCCACCCTCTTGTAAATGTGATCCCTGGATGGGGATGTGAGAGGGGTGGAATCAACTCAGTTCATCAAGCCACTCGAGAGGCAGCTGTGAAAAAAGAAGGGCAAGTGCTCGAACTCTTCCGATTCTCTGATTCGGTTCAGAGTGTCACAGTAGAGGTGGTATGTGATGCACCTATGGTGGTTGGAGAAGAGTGGTACTATTCTGCCGAAATTGTGATGCAGAGTGGCTTCCTCAATGGGAGGGTCGGTCTGCAGGTTTCGGTAGAGGATTTGAGTGACTGGGGGCGCTGTCTTGATGCCCTTGAGGCTGAGGAGGGAATTGAATGGCCCACCGGTGGGCGCAGCGCCTGGCTGGAGGTAGTACCCGAGGACCCAGTGGAAGTGACCGTCCAGGACTCCCCCTCAACGCAGATCGCCGTACGCGTGCCGATCGACGTTACCGATACGTGGCTGAACGAGAATCGGCTGCGCCTGGAGAGGATCCGCGAGGCCATCAGGCAGGGACTCATGTAGACCTCTGTGTCGTCCGGTGTAATGGTCACTGAATCTCCCGTGCACCAGACCACGAAGTCGACGTCTCCATGTCAGTCGCCAGCCACAGCACGACAACCCTCCGCTGAAGAGCGACGCATGTCGTGGGTCGACCGGCTTGTGGAGGCCGTCGGCGTGCGCCCACTCGGCCTTCGCGTCGATTGGGCTGCGATCGAGTCTCGAATCGGGACAGCCCTGCCTGCCGACTACAAAGAGCTCTGCGAGGCATTCGGCAACGGTGGCTTCTGCGACTACTTCACGGTTTACGCTTCCGCGGACGGCGCCGACTCCAAACTGGCCGACGTGTACGAAGACAACTGGCGGATCGCTGAAGAGGACTCCGCAGGTTGGGACTACTACCTTCCGCAGGGCCTGTTCCGGCCGGGCGGCCGGGGCGGCATCTTCCAATGGGGAGCGAGCGTCCAGGGAGACGAGTTTGCCTGGCTCGCCGACAGTTCTACATCCCCCGAGTCCTGGCCAGTCCTGGCCCGGACGATGGGCAGCGCTCGGAGCGCTTCGACATGTCGATGAGCGAGTTCGTGTACCGACTGGTGGCCGACGAGTCGTTCAAAGGGTTCGGTGGATTTGGAGCGACTGGGGAGCCCCCGTACTTCACGCCCTACCCCTGACCCCTCTCTCGCAATGAAGCATGATGGTGTTCTTGGCCCGTACTCCTACTCCTCGGATGGGGTCGACCTGAGAAGGCAGGTCGGGCAGCAACCGCGCGATACGGAACCTGTGGCCGCGAAGGGGTCGGCGTCCCATTGCCAGGGCCGCCACCCCTTCCACTCGGCCGCGAGAGCGTCGACGGGCTGTGAGCTCAGTGGTTCGAGACCTGACGCCTTTCAGACACGGCCTCGGCTGCCTGTGGCCCCCAAGCGCGCAAGCGCCGCTCCAGGGGGTGTTCCACCCAGCAGTACGCCGCAGCCGACACCGTCAGGCTTACCGCCAGCACGGTCAGCCATGCCTGGGCCGTCGCCGCCAGGCCCTCCGGGCGGCCCCATACGCCCACCCATACTCGGATCACCACCTCGTGGATCAGGTACCACGCGAACGACCAGTGCCCGAGGCGCAGGGACCATTGGCCGGTCAGGCCCGTTCGGCGGGGCGTCAGGTCCGCGTGGGCCGCTGCCGCGACCAGGAGGGCGAACAGCGGGGTCGCCAGGAGTTGGGACGCCTGGTACGGGCCGTACCAGGCGGAGTCGGGGACCGTCTGCGACCAGGGGATCAGGGCCAGGTGCCAGGCGACCACCAGTGCGGCCGCCCCCCCGAGGCTCAGCGGCGGGCGCCAGCCGCGTGCCACCGCCAGGCCGGCCGTGACGCCCAGCAAGAACTGGAGTGTGCGCGTCAGCGGGAGGTAGTCCAGCGCCCACGCGCGCAGCGACGGGTCCGTCAGCAGGGCGCCGGTCGTCCAGGCCAGGAGCACGCCCGCGCACACCGTCCAGGCCACGCGGCGCCGGCCGCTCGCCGAGCGCAGCGCCGGGAGCAGCATCAGCAGCGGGAACACGGCGTAGAAGAACGCCTCGTCGCTCAGCGACCACGCCGCCGGGTTGCCGCCCCGCAGGATCACCGGGTCCGGCATCCAGGCGTTGACCAGGAGGAGTGTCGCTGCCACCGCCTTGGCCGTCACCGTCTTGCCCAGGGCCAGCCACGCCGCGACCGACAGGGCCGTCGTCGCCGCCAGCAGCGGCCAGATGCGGGCGAAGCGGCGCCAGAGGAAGACCCCGGCCGGTACGGGCTTCCCGTCGTACGTCCACGCCAGGACGAATCCTGACAGGACGAAGAAGAATGTCACGCCACTGCGGCCGTACCACGTGACGTCGCTGATCACGGGGAGCTCGCCCACCTGCCGTGACAGGTGGTAGAGGACCACCACCAGTGCCGCCCAGAAACGCAGGCCGGTCAGGGAGGGCAGGCGGTCTCTGCCGGACAGGTCGGCCGTGGCGGGCCGGCCGGGGCGGCGGCGGGCGGTTCTTCGCATGGCGCGATTATCCGTACCTCTCCGCCGCCCCCGGTCGTCGGGCCAGGCCGTGTGCCGTCAGGCCGTGTGCCGTCGGGGCCGGATGCCGTCAAGCCGTACGCCGTCAGGCCGCCGAGCGGATCGCAGAGATCTCGAAGCTCAGCTTGATCTTGTCGCTGACCAGCACACCGCCCGTCTCCAGAGCCGCGTTCCACGTCAGGCCCCACTCCGAGCGCAGGATCTCCGCCTTGCCCTCGAAGCCGACGCGCTCGTTGCCGAACGGGTCCTTCGCGGCGCCGTTGAACTCCAGGTCGATGGTGACCGGCCGGGTCACGCCCTTGATGGTGAGGTCGCCGGTGATCCGGTAGTCCTCGCCGCCCAGGGCCTCGGCCGCCGTGGAGCGGAACGTCATCAGCGGGAACTGCTCGGCGTCGAAGAAGTCGGCGCTGCGCAGGTGGCCGTCGCGGTCGGCGCTGCCCGTGTCGATCGAGGCGATCCTGATGTCGATGGACGCCGAGGACGCCGACGGGTCCGTGCCGTCCAGGACCAGCGTGCCCTCGTAGCCCGTGAACGCGCCCCGCACGTTGGTGACCATGGCGTGGCGTGCGGTGAAGCCGATGCCGCTGTGGGACGGGTCGATGGTGTACGTACCGGTCAGCGCTGCCAGTGCCGGGTCGGCAGAGGCGGTCGCGGGGGTCGCAGCGGTCGCGGCGGCGGTGTTGCGGCTGAAGAGGCCCATGACGTGCTCCTTGGCGAAGGGAGGGGAGGGGAGAGGAAGAAATGGGTTGTTGAATGTTGAACTGAATTCGACTGTAACCCTCGTCCGTTTAAAGTTCAAGCAATCTGCGTGAGTCGTGCAGAGTCGATGCCGCATGCCCGTCTGTGGTCGAATACGGTGACCCCGCCGCGCGTCGCCCCTCACCCGCCCCCTATCACCCCCGTTGTAGGGATCGCACAACAGCCCGGGCCTGAATGCTGGCACTTCGGCTGCCCTCCGAAACGGTTCTGTTCAGGGCACACAGCAGAACCGTCCGGAGACTGTACGGAGTCGACTGCGGGATTTCCTTGGTCGGCTCCGTAGGGTCAGTGCATGACCGTTGTGGACGAAACCCAGGGAGAGCCCACCGACGCCCACGGGCGTGTGGCGGAGCTGCACGCCCTGCGCGAGGAGGCCCGGCGCGGCCCGAGTGAGCGCGCGACCGAGGCGCAGCACGCCAAGGGCAAGCTGACCGCCCGGGAGCGCATCGAGCTCCTGCTGGACGAGGGATCGTTCCGGGAGGTGGAGCAGTTGCGCCGGCACCGGGCGACCGGTTTCGGACTGGAGAACAAGAAGCCCTACACCGACGGCGTCATCACCGGATGGGGCACGGTCGAGGGCCGTACGGTCTTCGTCTACGCGCACGACTTCCGGATCTTCGGCGGCGCCCTCGGCGAGGCCCACGCCACCAAGATCCACAAGATCATGGACATGGCCATCGCGGCCGGCGCACCGCTCGTCTCCCTCAACGACGGCGCCGGTGCCCGTATCCAGGAGGGCGTCTCCGCCCTCGCCGGCTACGGCGGCATCTTCCAGCGCAACACCAAGGCCAGCGGTGTCATCCCGCAGATCAGCGTGATGCTCGGACCCTGCGCCGGCGGCGCCGCCTACAGCCCCGCGCTGACCGACTTCGTGTTCATGGTCCGCGAGACCTCGCAGATGTTCATCACCGGGCCCGACGTCGTCAAGGCCGTCACCGGCGAGGAGATCACCCAGAACGGGCTCGGCGGCGCCGACGTCCACGCCGAGACCAGCGGCGTCGCGCACTTCGCGTACGACGACGAGGAGACCTGCATCGCGGAGGTCCGCTACCTCCTCTCGATGCTGCCCTCCAACAACCGCGAGAACCCGCCGGCCCACCCGAGCGAGGACCCCGCGGACCGGCGCGGCGACATACTGCTGGACCTCGTGCCGGCCGACGGCAACCGCCCGTACGACATGCACAAGGTCATCGAGGAGCTCGTCGACGACGGCGACTACCTGGAGATCCACGAGCGCTGGGCCCGCAACATCGTCTGCGCCCTCGCCCGTCTCGACGGCCAGGTCGTCGGCATCGTCGCCAACCAGCCCCAGACCCTCGCCGGCGTCCTCGACATCGAGGCCAGCGAAAAAGCCGCGCGCTTCGTGCAGATGTGCGACGCGTTCAACATCCCGATCATCACGCTCCTCGACGTGCCCGGCTTCCTGCCCGGTGTCGACCAGGAGCACGGCGGCATCATCCGGCACGGCGCCAAGCTGCTGTACGCGTACTGCAACGCGACCGTGCCCCGGATCAGCCTCATCCTGCGCAAGGCCTACGGCGGCGCCTACATCGTCATGGACTCGCAGTCCATCGGCGCCGACCTCACCTACGCCTGGCCCACCAACGAGATCGCCGTCATGGGCGCCGAAGGCGCCGCCAACGTCATCTTCCGCCGGCAGATCGCCGACGCCGAGGACCCCGAGGCCATGCGCGCCCGCATGGTCAAGGAGTACAAGGCCGAGCTGATGCACCCCTACTACGCCGCGGAGCGCGGGCTCGTCGACGACGTCATCGACCCGGCCGAGACCCGCGAGGTGCTCATCAAGTCCCTCGCGATGCTCCGCACCAAGCACGCCGACCTGCCGTCCCGCAAGCACGGCAACCCGCCCCAGTAACGAGGAGCCTCTTGTGACCACACCCACGGCAGACGCCTCCCTCCTCCGCGTCGAGAAGGGCCAGGCCGCCCCCGAGGAGCTCGCCGCGCTCACCGCGGTCATCCTCGCCCGCGCCAACGCCCGCCCCGCCGCCGAGCCCGCCCACCGCGGCCGCTCCACCGCCGGCTGGCGCCGCCTGGAGCGCCAGTCCGGCTTCCGGGCGCCGCACTCCTGGCAGGGCTGAAACCCCCCGGCCTGTACGCCGGTAGCCCGTACGCCGGGAACCCGCACGTCCAGAACCCGCACGTCGGGAACCCGCACGTCGGGAACCCGCACGCCGGGAACCCGCACGTCGGGAACCCGTACGCCGCGAAGGGCCCCGCACTCGTCCTGAGTGCGGGGCCCTTCGCGTGCCTTGCCCCGCCCTGCCCTGCCCTGTGCGGCCCGGCACGGCTCGCAGCCGTCGCGTGCCGACACGCCTGGGGCCCGCTCCACCGGTCGGTCGGTGTGCGGGCCCCAGGCGCAGAAAGAACGTCGAACGCTCGCTTACCGCAGTCGAGCCATGAGGGCGTGCTCGACGAGGGTGATGAGGGCGCTCTTGGCGTCCGCGCGGTGGCGGGCGTCGGTGGTGATGATGGGCGTGTCCGGGCCGATCTGCAGCGCCTCGCGTACTTCGTCGGGGGTGTACGGCTGGTGTCCGTCGAAGCCGTTGAGGGCGATGACGAAGGGGAGGCCGCTGTTCTCGAAGTAGTCGACGGCGGGGAAGCAGTCGGCGAGGCGTCGGGTGTCCACGAGGACGACCGCGCCGATGGCGCCGCGTACGAGGTCGTCCCACATGAACCAGAAGCGGTCCTGTCCGGGTGTACCGAAGAGGTAGAGGATCAGGTCCTGGTCCAGGGTGATCCGGCCGAAGTCCATGGCCACCGTGGTGGTGGTCTTGTCGCCGGTGTGGGTGAGGTCGTCGATGCCCGCGGACGCGGACGTCATGACGGCCTCGGTACGCAGCGGGTTGATCTCCGAGACGGCGCCGACGAACGTGGTCTTGCCCACGCCGAAGCCGCCCGCCACCACGATCTTCGCGCTGGTGGT
>NZ_JABWDV010000448.1 GCF_013362995.1 Streptomyces sp. TRM64462
CCCCCCTGCTCGAGCGAAGTCGAGAGCTTGGGGGAGGGTGGGCACAGCGGAACCGGCCGCCCGCACCCTTGTCGGCCCGCACCGGTACGGTGCACGGCATGCGTACGCTCCTCGTGACCGGGCCCGGCGGCAGCGGCCGCACCACCCTTGCCGCCGCGACAGCCCTCCGCGCCGCCCGCCGAGGGCAGCGGGCCCTGCTCGTGACCGCGGACCCGATGGATCGGCTGGAGCCGGAGGAGCGGCTCACCGTCCAGCACCTGGACCCCGCCGCCCACTTCCGCGCGGAACTCCTCGCCCTCCAGGAGCACGCCGCCCCCGCGCTGGAACTCCTCGGCGCCGCCCGCCTCGACGACGAGGAGCTCACCGAACTCCCGGGCAGCACCCCCTTCGCGTACCTCGCCGCCCTCCACGACGCCGCCCGCGGCGACCACGACCACGACCTCGTCGTCGCCGACCTCCCGCCCCTGCGCGACGCCATCGCCCTGCTCGGCCTCCCGGAGCAGCTCCGCCGCTACCTGCGCCGCCTCCTCCCGCCCGAGCGCCAGGCCGCCCGCGCCCTGCGCCCCATGCTGGCCCAGCTCGCCGGCGTCCCCATGCCGGCCGAGTGGCTGTACCGCACCGCCGCACGCTGGGACGCCCGCCTCGCCGCCGTCCAGGAGCTCTTCGAAGCCCCCGCCACCAGCGTCCTCCTCGTCGCCGAACCAGGCCCGGCCACCACCGACGCCCTGCGCACCGCCCGCGCCGGCCTCGCCCTGTACGGCCTCGCACCCGACCCGGTCGTCGCCAACCGCCTCCTTCCCCCGACCTCTCCCGACCCCTGGCTCGCCGCCCTCGCGGCCCAGCAGCAGACGCACCTCAAGGCCCTGTACGAGGACGCGCCCGGCGCCGTGCACGAAGTGCCCCACCTCGGCCGCGACCCGCGCACCGCCGACGACCTGGCGGAACTCGGCCCCCCTCCGGCACCACCGGCGGAGCCCGCCCCCGCCTCCGCCAGCACGTGGCACGTCGAGGACCGGCGCGCCGACGACGGCGTCCTCGTCTGGCACATCCCGCTCCCCGGCGCCGCCAAGAGCGACCTCGGCCTCGTGCGCCGCGGAGACGAACTCGTCCTCACCGTGGGCCCGTTCCGCCGCATCGTCCCGCTGCCGGCCGCGCTGCGCCGCTGCACGGTCTCCGGGGCCGCCCTGCGCGACGGCGTGCTCGGCGTCCGGTTCAGCCCGGACCCGGCGCTGTGGCCCCGTACCCCCTGAACAGCCATCGGCCGTTCGGGTACCGTCGATGCCATGAGCGATGCCACCGAGCGGCCCGGACGCCCCGAGGACGACGCCTGGGCGCAGGCCTGCGCCGAGGACCTGGCGGCCGAGCGCGCCCGCCGCCGGGGCAGCTACGCACCGCCGCCCGGCTCCGCCGCCGAGGAGCTGCGCAAGCTCGTCGACGCGGTCACCGAGAAGGTCTCCACGCTGGGCGGCCCGCTGCTCGGCAAGGGCGCCCAGGGCGCCGTACGGAACCTCGTCGACCAGGCGCGGTCGGCCATCGAGCCGGTCGTCGAACGCAATCCGCAGGTCTTCGACCACCTCGCCGCGGCCGGCAGCGAACTCCTCGCCGCCTACCGCTCCGCCGTCCAGGGCCACGAGCAGCGCTGGACCCGCCCCGACGGGCGGCCCGCCGACGCCGCGAGCCCCCGCCCGGAGGGCGGGCCGAAGGAGGACGGCGGCGGTCCCGCGGGCAGCGAACAGATCGACCTGGACTGAACCCGCGGCGAACAGGCGGGCACCCGCCCTCGGGTACGGTTGGGCATAGCGGGGCTCGACCGAAAACTGAGGGACACATGGGACTCACCATCGGCGTCGACATCGGCGGTACGAAGATCGCGGCCGGCGTGGTCGACGAAGAGGGCACCATTCTCGACACGCACAAGGTGCCCACCCCGTCGACACCCCAAGGCATCGTCGACGCGATCTGCGCGGCCGTCTCCGAGGCCGGCAAGGGCCATGACATCGAGGCCGTCGGCATCGGCGCCGCGGGCTACGTCGACGACAAGCGCGCCACCGTCCTGTTCGCGCCCAACATCCACTGGCGGCACGAGCCGTTGAAGGACAAGGTCGAGCAGCGCACAGGGCTCCCCGTGGTCGTCGAGAACGACGCCAACGCCGCCGCCTGGGGCGAGTACCGCTTCGGCGCGGGCCAGGGCCACGACGACGTCATCTGCATCACGCTCGGCACGGGCCTGGGCGGCGGCATCATCATCGGCAACAAGCTGCGCCGCGGCCGCTTCGGCGTCGCCGCCGAGTTCGGCCACATCCGGGTCGTCCCCGACGGTCTGCTGTGCGGCTGCGGCAGCCAGGGCTGCTGGGAGCAGTACGCCTCCGGGCGCGCCCTTGTGCGGTACGCGAAGCAGCGCGCCCTCGCCGCCCCGGAGAACGCCACGATCCTGCTCGGCCTCGGCGACGGCACCCCGGAAGGCATCGAGGGCAAGCACATCAGCGACGCCGCCCGGCAGGGCTGCCCGGTGGCCGTCGACTCGTTCCGCGAGCTGGCCCGCTGGGCGGGCGCCGGCCTCGCCGACCTGGCGTCGCTCTTCGACCCGTCGGCGTTCATCGTCGGCGGCGGCGTCTCCGACGAGGGCGAGCTGGTCCTCGACCCGATCCGCAAGTCCTTCCGCCGCTGGCTCGTCGGCGGGCAGTACCGTCCGCACGCCCAGGTCCTCGCCGCCCAGCTCGGCGGCAAGGCGGGCCTGGTCGGCGCGGCGGACCTGGCCCGCCAGGGCTGAGCGGCCCGCCCGGGCCCGCCCCGGCCCTCCCGGCCTACCCGGCCCGTACCGGTGGCGTCCGAGCGCCCGTCGTGTCCCCTGGGGACGCGGCGGGCGCTGCCGTATCGTGCGCCGCATGGCGACGCTCAGCGCACTGCCCGACTCCCGTACCGAGCCGGACGGTTCGGCCGTGGTCCGTGTCCTCAGCTACAACGTCCGCTCGCTGCGGGACGACGAGGACGCCGTGGCGCGGGTCATCAAGGCCTGTGCCCCGGACGTCGTCCTCGTGCAGGAGGCACCCCGCTTCTTCCGCTGGCGCAAGCACGCGGCGCGGCTCGCCGCCAAGAGCGACCTGGTCGTCCTGGGCGGCGGCGCCACGGCGTCCGGGCCGCTGCTGCTCTGCTCGCTGCGGGTCACCGTCGAACGGGCCGAGGACGTACTGCTGCCCCTCACGCCGGGCCTGCACCGCCGGGGCTTCGCCACCGCCGTCGTACGGATCGGGGGCGCCCGTCTGGGGCTCCTGAGCTGCCACCTGAGCCTGCGGACGGACGAGCGGTACGCGCAGGCGGGCATGCTCCTCGACCGGCTGGCCGCGCTGGACGTGCCGCACGCGATCGCCGGTGGCGACATCAACGAACGCCCCGACGGCCGGTCCTTCCGCCGCCTGACCGCCGAGCTCCAGGACTGCTGGGCGGTGAGTCCGTGGGGCGGCGAACACACATCGACACCGGGCGACCCGCGTCAGCGCATCGACGCGATCTTCGCCACGCAGGACATCAAGGTCCTGGGCTGCGGCGTCCCGGCCGGCCTCCCCGGGGTGAGCGACGAGGACCTGAAGGCGGCCACGGACCACCTCCCGGTCCTGGCCGCCCTCCACGTCCCGGCAGCAGTTCCCTGACGGCCGTCCGGGCCGGTCAGACGACGGCGCCGCGGCCCGGGTCGTCGTGCTCGTCGTCGTCGCCGTGCTTCATCCGGGCCACCAGAGTGGCGAAGCCGCCGAGGAAACCGCCGACGCAGAGCGTCGTCAGCCACCACGTCATCTCCCACTGGAGCAGCACCGCGACCAGCAGCAGCACCGGTCCGCCGACCACGGCCAGCCACGCGAACTTCGTCGTCGCGTCGGCCTCCGGCAGCGGCGGCGGCTCGGGCGGCACGAAGTGGCCCTCGTCGCTGTCGTCACCCGCGTCGCTCTTGCCGCTCGCGGCGACGTCGTCGTCCTTGGGCTCGGCCAGCTCGTAGTCGCGCGGCCCGCGCGGTCCCACACCGGGCGCGAACACCACCGAGCTGCCCAGCGCGGGCGCCGGACCGCCGGGCTCGGGCTTGCCGCCGCCCCGGCGGCCCTCGTCCTCCGGGGCGTCGTCGCCCTCGTCCTCCAGCAGCGCCAGATCCTCCACCGAACGGAACGGCTTGGCGCCCGGCGGGTCCGGGGGCTCGGCCCCGTACCCGGCGACGATCGCCGCCCAGGCCGCCTCCTCGTCCACGGACGACGGCGACGACGGTGATGCCGATGCCGATGCCGATGCCGATGCCGATGCCGACGCCGACGACGCCGATGCCGACGACGCCTCACCGCGCACGCCCGGCCGCTCCTCCGCATCATCCTGCCGCTCGTCGGCAGGCTGCGGCGCCTCGCCGGACCCGGCGGCGTCAGCCCCCGGGGCGCGGTCCTCCGCCGTGCGTGCCTCCTCCGGCGGGTGCTGCTCGTCCCGCTCCTCGCGGCTCCCGCCGCGCTCCGCGTCGTGCTGCTCAGCCAACGGTCGTGCTCCCCTCCTTGCCGATGCTCGGAGCGAGCCGGCCGATGAACGCGAGGCTCTCCTCGAAGATCCGCTCCGCGTCGTGGTCCAACGTCGCGACGTGGTAGCTCTGTTCCAGCAGGATCTCCCGCACGTCCGTCGACGAGATCCGGCTGAGGATCCGCGCCGAGTCCGCGGGCGGCACCACATGGTCCTGGGGGCTGTGCAGCAGCACCACCGGCTGCGTGACCTGCGGCAGCTCCCCGTCCACCACCTGGAAGAACTGACGCAGCGAGTACGCGGCGTGCAGCGGCACCCGGTCGTAGCCGAGCTCCTCCACGCCCTCCTTGGCGATGTCGCTCGCGATGCCGTCCGTCGACGGGACGAGGTGCCGGACGACCGGCAGCGCGTGCGCCATCACCCCGTGCACCTTGTTCGCCGGGTTCACCAGCACGATCCCGCGGATCGCGTCCCCGTGCCGCGCGGCCAGCCGCAGCGTGAGCGCCCCGCCCATGGACAGCCCGCACACGAAGACCGCCTCGCACCGCTGCCGCAGCGTCCGCAGCTCCCGGTCCACCTCCGCGTACCAGTCCTGCCAGCTCGTGACCTGCATGTCCTGCCAGCGTGTGCCGTGCCCGGGCAACAGCGGCAGCGACACGGTCAGACCGTGCTCCGCCAGATACTCGGCCCAGGGGCGCAGCGACTGCGGCGAACCGGTGAAACCGTGGCAGAGGAGTACGCCGACATCGCCGCCCTCGTGGCGGTACGGCTCGGCTCCGGGGAGGACCGGCACGGAGGTCTCCTGTTCGGGTGTTCGAAGAATTCGACGGATTCGAAGATGCTAGGAGCGTGTACTTCACCGTACGCGACCGGACTGACACCGACCAGGGCCGTCACGCCCGTAACAGAGGGGCGGGAACCGGTCCGGGGACGCGTACGGAAGAGAGCGGGAGGCACCGTACGGGTTATGGTCTGATCGACGGAACACAGGAGGAACACGAGTTGATCTACGGCGCTATGAAGTTCTCCATCGGAGGGACGCTGAAGCTCGCCTTCAGGCCCTGGGTGGAGGGCCTCGAGAACATTCCCGCCGAGGGGCCGGCGATCCTCGCGAGCAACCACCTCTCGTTCTCCGACTCGTTCTTTCTGCCCGCGGTCCTCGACCGCAAGGTCACCTTCATCGCGAAGGCCGAGTACTTCACGTCGCCCGGCGTGAAGGGCAGGCTCACCGCCGCCTTCTTCAAGGGTGTCGGCCAGCTCCCCGTCGACCGCTCGGGCGCCCGCGGCGCCGGCGAGGCCGCCGTCCGCAGCGGCATCCAGGTCATCGAGCGCGGCGAGCTGTTCGGCATCTACCCGGAGGGCACCCGTTCGCCCGACGGCCGCCTCTACCGCGGCAAGCCGGGCGGCCTCGCGCGCGTGGCGCTGGCGACGGGCGCGCCGGTCATCCCGATCGCCATGATCGACACCGAGAAGATCCAGCCGCCCGGCAAGGTCGTCCCCAAGCTGATGCGCCCCGGCATCCGGATCGGCAAGCCGCTGGACTTCAGCCGATACCAGGGCATGGACGGCGACCGCTTCATCCTGCGCTCGGTCACCGACGAGGTGATGTACGAGATCATGAAGCTGTCCGGGCAGGAGTACGTCGACATCTACGCGACGGTCGCCAAGCGCCAGATCGCGGAAGCCGAGAAGGCCGCGAAGGAAGCAGCCAAGGAAGCCGCCAAGGAAGCCGCGAAGGCAGCCGCCGCCAAGGACGCGGCGAAGAACTCCGGCGCCTGAGCAGTACGTCGTACCTCGTCGGTCCGTCACGGGTGGGGGCAAGGGGCCATGGCCAAGCGCGAGCGTGTCGTGCGCATGTCGGTGGAGCAGCCGCTGTGGCGCGCCCTCACCGCGTACCGCGTCCTCACCATGGGATACGCGGTACTGATCTTCGCGATCAACCGCCGCGACTTCGAGCGGCCCTGGGTGGCCATCGGCTTCCTCGCCGTGCTGGTCGTGTGGACCCTGGCCACGCTGCCCAAGGTGTCCAGCGCGGCCCGCTGCACCAAGCGCTTCCTCGTCGTCGACCTGACGGTCGCCCTCACCGGCATCCTCCTCACACCCGTCGCCGACGCCCACGCCCAGCTCCAGGACGGGCCCACGCTGCCCACCATCTGGACGGCCGGCTCCGTCCTCGCCTTCGCCATCAGGGGCGGCTGGCGCTGGGCGGCCTTCGCGTCCTCACTGGTCGCCGCCGCCAACCTCGTCGAGCGCGGCGAACCCAGCCGCGACACCATCCACAACGTGGTCCTGGTCTGGGTCGCGTCCATCGCCATCGGATACGTCGTCGAGGTCGCCCGCGCCTCCGAACGCACCCTCGCGCGCGCCCTGGAGATCGAGGCCGCCACCCGCGAACGGGAGCGCCTCGCGCGCGACATCCACGACTCGGTCCTCCAGGTCCTGGCCATGGTCCAGCGCCGCGGCACCGCGCTCGGCGGCGAGGCGGCGGAGCTCGGCCGGATGGCCGGGGAACAGGAGATCGCCCTGCGCGCCCTGGTCGCGGGCGGCCTCAGCCGGCCGTCGCACGTCTCCGACGACGCGGCGCAGGGCGCGGTCGTACGGATGGTCGACGAGCCCGACGGCCAGGCCCGGGCCGGGGAGGCCGGCGACCACCAGGACCTGCGGACGCTCCTGGCGCCGCACACCGGCTCCCGCGTGACGTTCGCCGAACCCGGCGCCCCGGTGCTGCTGCCCCGGCCCGCCGCGGCGGAACTGGCCGCCGCTGTCGGTGCCGCACTGGACAATGTGCGCAGGCACGCGGGGCCGGACGCCCGCGCCTGGATCCTGGTCGAGGACTGGCCGGACGAGGTGACCGTGACCGTACGGGACGACGGGCCGGGCATCGCGGACGGCCGCCTCGCCGAGGCGGAGAGCGAGGGACGGCTGGGCGTCGCCCAGTCCATCCGCGGCAGGCTCCGCGACCTGGGCGGGACGGCGGAGCTGGTCTCGATTCCGGGCCAGGGCACAGAAGTCGAGCTGAGAGTTCCCCGGGGGAAGGCACCGAAGCGATGAGCGAACGACCGATCAAGGTGATGGTGGTCGACGACCACCCGATGTGGCGGGACGCCGTCGCCCGCGACCTGGCGGAGGCCGGGTTCGACGTGGTCGCGACGGCCGGCGACGGCGACCAGGCGGTACGGCGCGCCCGCGCCGCCGCGCCCGACGTGCTGGTCCTCGACCTGAACCTGCCGGGCAAGCCCGGCGTCCAGGTCTGCAAGGAGCTCGTCGGAGGCGCCGACGACCCGCGCCTCCGCGTCCTCGTCCTGTCGGCCAGCGGTGAGCACGCGGACGTCCTGGAAGCCGTCAAGTCCGGCGCGACGGGCTACCTGCTGAAGTCCGCCAGCACGGAGGAACTCCTGGACGCGGTCCGCCGCACCGCGGCCGGTGACCCGGTCTTCACGCCGGGCCTGGCCGGCCTGGTCCTGGGCGAGTACCGCCGCCTGGCGTCCGAGCCAGCCCCCACCGCGCCGGGCCAGGACGACTCCGGCACCCCGCGCCTCACCGACCGCGAGACGGAGGTCCTCCGCCTGGTCGCCAAGGGCCTCAGCTACAAGCAGATCGCCGAGCGCCTGGTCATCTCCCACCGCACGGTCCAGAACCACGTCCAGAACACCCTCGGCAAACTCCAGCTCCACAACCGCGTGGAGCTCGTCCGCTACGCCATAGAACGAGGCCTCGACGACGCCTGACCCCCACCGACCGGGCACGTCCGTCCACAGGGGCGCTCGCGGCCAGGCCACCGCCGTCCCGCTTGTGGGCATGCGTTCCTCCCCCAAGCACTTCGTGCAGGGGGACCCCCAGGGCGGAACGGGTGGGCACAAGCGGGACGGCCACGCGGGCCCGAGCGTTCCGCACCCGGGTCCCCCGGCCACCACGACGGGACCTTCGCCCCAGGGGCGGGCCGCGCCCGGCGCTCGTATATTCCGGACATGGACGTCCTCGCCTTCGGTGTGCAACGCGACGAGAAGCCCCTCCTGGAGGCGGCCTTCGCAGGCCGCCACGCCCTGCGCTGCCTCGACGTCTTCCTCAACCAGGACACCGCCCCCCTCGCCGCCGGCCACGAAGCCGTCTCCAGCAGCGTCAACGCCGACCTCGGCGCCCACGTCCTGCGCACTCTCGCCGCCGGCGGCACTCGGCTGATCGCGCAGCGGTCGACCGGGTTCAACAACATCGACCTCGACGTGGCCCGCGACCTGGGCCTCACCGTCGCCCGCGTCTCGTCGTACTCGCCGTACTCGGTCGCCGAATTCGCCTGGGCCCTGGCCATGGCCGTGAACCGGCACATCGTCCGCGCCGCGCACCGCACCCGGGACTTCGACTTCCGGCTCGACGGCCTCATCGGCCGCGACATGCACGGCCGCACCGTCGGCGTCCTCGGCACCGGCCGGATCGGCACCGCCTTCACCCGGATCGCCCACGGCTTCGGCATGCGCCTCCTGGGCTGGGACATCGCGCGGAACCCCGACTGCCTGGACCTCGGCATGACGTACGTCGACAAGGAGGAGCTGTTCGCGGAGGCCGACCTCGTCAGCCTGCACCTGCCGCTCCTTCCCGCGACGCACCACCTCGTCGACGCGGCCGCGCTGAAGGCCATGAAGGACGACGCCATCCTGGTGAACTCCAGCCGCGGCGGCCTCGTCGACACCGACGCCCTCGTCACGGAGCTGCGCGCCGGCCGCTTCACGGGCGTCGGCCTCGACGTGTACGAGGCGGAGGCCGGGCTGTTCTTCCTCGACAAGTCGCTGCACGGCATCGACGACGACGTCCTCGCCCGCCTCATGACGTTCCCGAACGTCGTCGTCACGTCCCACCAGGCGTACTACACCGTCGACGCGGTGGACCAGATCATCGCGACGACGGTGCGGAACGTCACCGACTACGCGGAGGGCCGCCGCAGCGAGAACGTACTCGTACCCGCCTGACCCGCCTGACCCGCCTGCCCCGTCCGGTCCGTCACGTGCTCCGTCACGCCCCGGAGCAGGTCCCGCACGATCGCCGTGCCGTTCAGCGTCAGCACCGACTCCGGGTGGAACTGCACCCCCGCGAACCCCGGGCCCCGCAGCGCGTGCACCTCGCCCGTGTCCGCGTCGCGGCTGACCTCGACGCCGTGCAGCGCCAGCTCGTCCGCCGCCGCCTCGTCGCAGCGCGCCGTGAAGCTGTTGTAGAACCCGACCGTCTCCCGCGCCCCGAACAGGTCGACCGTCACCTGCGCGCCCTGGAACGGCGTCCGCTTCCGCACGATGCCGAGCCCCAGCTCCGCCGCCAGCAGCTCGTGCCCCAGGCAGACCCCCAGCAGCGGCTGCCGCCGCGCCCGCACGAGCCCGGCCGTGAGCGCCCGGAGCGTCCGCATCTTCGGATCGCCCAGGTCCGACGGGTCGCCCGGCCCCGGCCCCAGCACCACGGGCCCCTCGTGCGCCGCCACCGCCTCCCGCAGGCCCGGCTCGTCGAAGCGCCGCACGGTCACCTCCAGGCCCGACGAGCGCAGTACGTGCGCCAGCATCGACGTGAACGTGTCCTCCGCGTCCACCACCAGCGCGTGCCCCCGCAGCGCCGCCGCCGGCTCCTGCATCCGCAGCCAGAACGGCGCCAGATCCGCCCGCCGCGCGTCCAGCGCCGCCCGCACCCGCGGGTCGTCCGCCAGCCGTACCGGACGCTCCGCCTCCGCCCGCGGCCGCCCGGGGCGCACACCCAGTGCGGCCAGGACGCCCGCCGCCTTGGCGTGGGTCTCCGCGACCTCGCCCTCCGGGTCGGAGTGCCGCACCAGCGTCGCCCCCACCGGCACCCGCAGCCCGCCGTCCGCGTCGATGTCGGCGGTACGGATCAGAATGGGCGAGTCCAGCGTCTGCGCCCCGCCCGCGTCGGTACCCAGCAGCGCCAGCGCCCCCGCGTAGTACCCGCGCCCGCCCTCTTCGTGCCGCTCGATCACCCGGCACGCGTTCTGCACCGGCGACCCCGTCACGGTCGCCGCGAACATCGTCTCGCGCAGCACGTCCCGCACGTCCAGCGTGGAGCGGCCGCGCAGCTCGTACTCGGTGTGGGCCAGGTGCGCCATCTCCTTCAGGCGCGGCCCGACCACGACCCCGCCCCGGTCGCCGACCGTGCACATCATCTTCAGCTCCTCGTCCACCACCATGGAGAGCTCGTCGGTCTCCTTGCGGCTGGCGAGGAACGTCAGCAGATCCTCCGGCGTCGGACCCTCCGCCGGATAGCGGTACGTACCGCTGATCGGGTTCATGACCACGGTCCCGCCCGACATCCGGACGTGCACCTCCGGGCTCGCCCCGACCAGCGTCCTGTCCCCGGTGTGGACGACGTACGTCCAGTACGCGCCCCGCTCTCCCGCCAGCAGCCGCCGGAACAGCGCCAGCGCGTCCGCCCGCCCGAACCCCGGCACACGGCCCCGGTACGTACGGCGGATCACGAAGTTGGCGCCCTCGCCGCGCCCGATCTCCTCCTCCACGACCCGCCGCACGATCCGCGCGTACGCGTCGTCCGGGACGTCGAAGCCGCCGTCCTCGACCCGTACGTCGTGCGCGGGGAGCTGCGCCAGGGCGTCCGCGAGCGGCAGCTCGTACGACTCGTCGGCGACCAGCACGGACAGCGGCGTGCCGTCGTCCCGTACGTCGAAGCCGCGCTCCCGCAGCTGCCGGAACGGTACGAGCGCGAGCGCCGGGCGCTCACCGACGGGCAGGTCGGCGAGGCTTTCCACCTCCCGCACCGGTCCGGTCAGGACCTCGACCGTGTCGTGGTCGCGGCCGGGCGTACGGCGGCGCAGCAGGGCGAACGGACGGCCCGCCTCCGGGCGGTCCGGGTCCAGCGGGGAGCTGAGGTGCATCCGCGGTGTTCCTTCCAAGAGGGGAGGAACGGCCCGTCGTACGAACGGAAGAAGGCCGCCCCTCGGGCGGCCTTCGCGTCTTCGGTGGATCGAGGTACGCGCAGTCAGCGGGCCGCCGGATGAGCGGTCCACCACCAGTACTGGTTCGACGGGGTCGTCTGCGCGAACATGTCGGGCACCCTAGCGCATGCCCGACGGCGGAGCGGTCCGACCGGCCGGATCCGGTGGTCCGATCAGGCCGGATCTGTCGGTTCCGTCTCACCTGGCGGGCGTCCTCCCGGGCACCCCCCTGGACCCCGTAATGTTGGGTCCGTGACCGTGAACGCTGATTCCCAAGCCGTCGCCGCCAAGGCGACCTGGCGAGACCTGCCCGCGGCGCAGCAGCCCGAGTACCCGGATGCCGAGGCTCTGCGCGAAGTGATCGCGGACCTCGAGTCGTATCCTCCGCTCGTCTTCGCCGGTGAGTGCGACCAGCTGCGCGCCCGGATGGGAGCCGTCGCCAGGGGCGAGGCGTTCCTGCTCCAGGGCGGCGACTGCGCCGAGTCCTTCGACGCCGTGGGCGCGGACGACGTCCGCGCCAAGCTGAAGACGCTGCTCCAGATGGGCGCCGTCCTGACGTACGCGGCCTCGGTGCCGGTCGTCAAGGTGGGCCGTATCGCCGGGCAGTACTCGAAGCCGCGCTCCAAGCCCACCGAGACCCGCGACGGCGTGACCCTGCCGACGTACCGCGGCGACTCCGTCAACGGCTTCGACTTCACCGAAGAGGCCCGCGTCCCGGACCCGCAGCGGCTGAAGCGCATGTACCAGGCGTCGGCGTCGACGCTGAACCTGGTGCGCGCCTTCACCACCGGCGGCTACGCCGACCTGCGCCAGGTGCACGCCTGGAACCAGGACTTCGTGAAGTCCTCCCCGTCCGGCCAGCGCTACGAGCAGCTCGCCCGCGAGATCGACAACGCCCTCAACTTCATGAAGGCGTGCGGCACGGACCCGGCCGAGTTCCGCACCGTCGAGTTCTACGCCTCGCACGAGGCGCTGCTGCTCGACTACGAGTCGGCGCTCACCCGTGTGGACTCCCGCACCGGCGAGCTGTACGACACCTCCGGCCACATGGTCTGGATCGGTGAGCGCACCCGGCAGCTCGACCACGCGCACATCGAGTTCGCGTCGAAGATCCGCAACCCCATCGGCATCAAGCTCGGCCCGACCACGACGGTCGACGAGGCGCTGACGTACATCGACCGCCTGGACCCGGAGCGCGAGCCCGGCCGGCTGACGTTCATCGTCCGCATGGGTGCCGACAAGGTCCGCGACAAGCTTCCCGAGCTGGTCGAGAAGGTCACCGCTTCGGGTGCGACGGTCGCCTGGGTGACCGACCCGATGCACGGCAACACCTTCGAGGCGGCCTCCGGCCACAAGACGCGGCGCTTCGACGACGTCCTGGACGAGGTCAAGGGCTTTTTCGAGGTCCACAAGGCGCTGGGTACGCACCCGGGCGGCATCCACGTCGAGCTGACCGGCGACGACGTCACGGAGTGCGTGGGCGGCGGCGACGAGATCTTCGTCGACGATCTGCACCAGCGCTACGAGACGGCCTGCGACCCGCGGCTCAACCGCAGCCAGTCGCTGGACCTGGCGTTCCTGGTGGCGGAGATGTACCGCGACCAGTGATCTTGGCTTGAAACAGCCTTGAAACGCGTAAGGGGCGCGGATCCATGTGATCCGCGCCCCATCGTCGTTCTCGCGGGCGCTCCGGGCTTTTGCACCCCACGGGCGGCGGGTAAGGTTAGGTTAGCCTCACCGATCAAGCGGAGGGGTGTTGGCCTCGTGACCTGCAGGGAGGTGACCCGCGTGTACGTCTGCTCGTGCTTCGGTATCACCGAGAAGCAGGTCAAGCAACACGCGGACGCCGGTGCCTGCACCCCGCGCCAGATAGCGTCGGCCTGCAAGGCCGGCACCGACTGCGGCTCCTGCGTACGCCGTATCCAGGCCATCCTCGGCCGGGGCGCCTGCCCCCGGCGTGAGCTGCTGGAGCAGGGCGAGCCCGCCCTGACGGCCCTGCCGGAGGCCGAGGAGGAGGCAGCCGAGCTGCCGGAAGCGGCCTGACTCTCGGCCTAACTCTCGGGCTGCTCGACCAGCTGGGCGATGTACAGCGCCTCACCGAGCTTCTCGACCAGGTCGAGCTGGGTGTCCAGATAGTCGATGTGGTGCTCCTCGTCGGCCAGGATCGACTCGAAGATGTTCGCCGACGTGATGTCGCCCTTGTTGCGCATGAGCTCGATGCCCCGGCGCAGCCGGTCGATCGCCTCCACCTCGACCTGGCGGTCCGCCTGGAACATCTCGGTGACGGTCTGGCCGATCCGGACGTGGAAGAGCCGCTGGTAGTTCGGCAGGCCCTCGAGGAAGAGGATCCGGTCCGTGAGCACCTCGGCGTGCTTCATCTCGTCGAACGACTCCGCCCGGGTGTATTTCGCGAGCTTCGTCCACCCCATGTTCTCCTGCATCTTCGCATGCAGGAAGTACTGGTTGATCGCCGTCAGCTCGGCGGTCAGCTGCTCGTTGAGAAACTCGATGACCTCGGGATCGCCCTGCATCGCAGAGGCTCCTTCCACGTGTTTGTGAAGGGGGCGGGGATGCGCGCATCCTCGCACCGCGGCGCGGGGTCGTCCAGTAAGTGCAGGCTTAGTCGGACTTGCCCGAATCGGGTCGGGCCCCGGTCGTGACCACCCCTCCCGGTCTGTCACCATTGAGTCATGGGTCAGCCGGAGAGCGAGGAACACCGGGCAGCAAGGGAGTCCACGCTTCCACCGGGACAGCGGCTGCAGCGCGGCTGGCCGGTCACCCACTACGGGCCCGTCCCCAAGTTCCGGCCGGAGCGCTGGGAGTTCCGGGTCTTCGGTGCCACGGCGGACGGCGAGAAGCACTGCTGGAACCACGAGGAGTTCTCGGCGCTGCCGTTCTCCACGGTCGTGGCCGATCTGCACTGCGTCACGAAGTTCAGCATGCTGGGGGCCGAATGGGGGGGTGTCCCCGCGCGGACCATCCTCGAACTGGCGCCGCCGGCCGCCGGTGTCACCCATGTGATGGTGTGGGCCGAGTACGGCTTCAGCGCCAACATGCGCCTCTCGGACTTCGCGTCGGAGCGCACGATCTTCGCCACGCACAAGGACGGCGAGCTGCTCACCGCCGAGCACGGCTTCCCGCTGCGGCTGATCGTGCCGCACCTGTACGCCTGGAAGGGACCCAAATGGGTCCGCGGCGTGGAGTACATGACCGCCGACCGCCGCGGCTTCTGGGAGGAGCGCGGCTACCACAACATCGGCGACCCGTGGTCCGAGCAGCGCTACTCGTACCAGGAGGAGCCGGGGGACGGCCCGGAGCTGTGACGCTGTGACGCTGTGATGCCGTGACGGCGGGTTCGGCCTCCGTTACGCCGAACGCGCAGGGGGCACGCCGTGGCCGTCTGCGACGTCGGGGCGGTCAGCCCGCCCGGAGTTCCTTCAGGCGCGCCACGTCCGCCGCGTGGCCGTCCTTGCCGCCCGGTGTCTCGATGATCAGCGGAACGCCGTCGGTCGCGGGGTGCCGCATCAGCTGCCGGAACGGTTCCTCGCCGATGTGGCCGGCGCCGATGTTCGCGTGCCGGTCCTTATGGGCGCCGACGACGTCCTTCGAGTCGTTGGCGTGGATCAGTTTCAGCCGGCCCTCACCGACCGTCTTCACCAGCAGGTCGAGCGTGTCCCGCGCGCCGTCCTGGCCCGTCAGGTCGTGCCCGGCGGCGAAGATGTGGCACGTGTCGAGGCAGATGCCCAGCCTGGGGTGGGCGTCGAGCGCCTCGAAGTACGGGCCGAAGTCCTCGGCCAGGGAGCAGAGCGACGAGCCCTGCCCGGCCGTCGACTCCAGCAGCAGGTACGGATCGTCGTCGTGCGTCAGCTCGTCGAGGAGCGGCAGCATGTGCTCCCGCACCTGTGCGAGGGCCGCCTCACGGGGCCGGCCGCCCGTCGCGGAACCCGTGTGCACGACGACGCCGAGGGCGCCGATCTCGCGGCCTCGGCGCAGCGAGTGGCGCAGGGACGCCACGGAACGCTCCACGGTCGCCTCGGTGTGCGAGCCGAAGTTGATCAGGTACGGGGCGTGGACGTACGCCGGGATGCCCTCGGTGGCGCACTCGGCACGGAAGCGTTCGTCCTGGACCGGGTTGCCGGGCGGTGTCGCCCAGCCGCGCGGATTGGCGACGAAGACCTGGACGGTCTCGGCGCCGATCTCGCGGGCGTAGGACAGGCCGGCCTTGGCCAGGCCGCCGGCCACGGGGACATGGCCGCCGACGGGGTGGGACATGGGTGGCTAGATTCCCTTGGTCTTGATGGTGATGATGCTGCCCTCGGGGGCCGTCTCGCCGCCGGCCACGGACTGGCTGCTGACGGTGTCGCTGAGGAACGGGAAGCTCTTCTCGACCTTCACGTCGAACCCGGCGGCCTTCAGCTCGCGCGTGGCGTCGTCGACGCTCTTGTCCGTCACGTCGGGCACCGCGATCATGCGGGGGCCCTTGGAGACGGTGAGCGTGACCGTGTCGCCGCGGGCGGCCTTGGCCCCCTCGGCGAGCGACTGGGCGGCGACGGCGCCGGCCGGGTGCGTCGAGTGGACGCGCTCCTGGGCGATCTCGACCTTGAGGCCCGCGTCGGTCAGGGCGCTGCGGGCCGCGTCCTCGGACCGGCCGACGACACCCGGCACGTCGACCGGGGCGCCCTTGCTCACGACCAGCGCGACCGCCGCGTCCGGGGAACGCTCGGTGCCCGCGGGCGGGTCGCTGCTGATGACGGCGCCCTGGGCGACGTCGTCGCTGAACTCCTGGGTGACGACACCCGCGGCGAGCCCGGCCTTGCGCAGCTCCACCTTGGCGTCCGCGAGCTGCTTGCCCTTCAGGTCCGGGACCTTGGCGACCTTCGGGCCGCGCGAGACGACCAGGTCCACCTTGCCGTTGCCGCGGATGCGCTCGCCCGCCGCCGGGTCGGTCTCCATGACCGTGCCGCGCTCGTAGGCGTTGCTGAAGTCCTGCCGTACGGAGCCGACTTCGAGACCCGCGTCGGCGAGCTTCCGCTCGGCCTCGTTCTGCGTCTTGCCGAGCACGCCGGTCGGGACGCGCGTGAACTGGCCCGAGTTGATGTACCAGACGCCCGCGCCGACGCCGACGACGAGGAGGACCGCGACGAGCGCGGCCAGCAGCCCGCGCCGCTGTGCCGGGATGCCGGGGCGGCGGCGCCCTGCCGCTCCCGCCACGGGTCGCGGGTCGGGCTGCGGACGGGAGTCCGGCGGCGTTTCGAGGCGGCTGGTGTGCTGCACGCCGTCCGGCTGCGGCACGGGGAGGGGGCGGGCGATGACGCTGGTGACGTCGTCAGGCCCGGCGTCGGTACGCGCGGGCGCAGGTGCGGGGGAGCCGCTGCCGACGGCCGCGTCGTCGGTACGGGACTCGGTGCGGGACTCGGTGTGGCGAGCCTGCGGCGGGACGAGGTCCAGCTGCGCCTCGTCCAGGGCGGCGCGGGCCTCGCGGGTCAGGCCGAGGAGGGCCACCGCGTCGTGCGGCCGCGCCCCGGCGTCGCGCGCGGTGGCGGCGGCCACGAGGGCGTCCAGCTCGGGCGCGAGCCCGGGGACGGCGGCGGACGGCGCGGGCACGTCCGTGTTCAGGTGCTGGAACAGGACCTGGGCGGGCGTGTCGCCGGTGTGCGGCTTGCCGCCGGTCAGCATCTCGTACAGCACGACACCGCACGCGTACACGTCGGTGCGGGTGTCGGCGGTGCCGTGCTCGATCTGCTCGGGCGCCAGGTACGAGGCGGTGCCGAGGAGGGAGCCGGTGGTGTTCGTGGCGGTTCCGACGGCCCGTACGAGACCGAAGTCGGCGACCTTGACCCGGCCGTCGTCGCCTATCAGGACGTTCTCGGGCTTCATGTCGCGGTGCACGAAACCGGCCCGGTGCGCCGCCCCGAGCGCGGCCAGCACCGGCTCCAGGACGTCCAGGGCGGCGCGCGGCGACAGCGCGCCGCGGTCGCGCAGCACGTCGCGGAGCGTGCAGCCGGCTACGTACTCCATGGCGAGGTACACGTACGCGCCGTCGGCGCCCTGGTCGAAGACGCCGACGACGTTGGGGTGCGCGAGCCGCGCGACCGATTTGGCCTCGCGGATGAACCGCTCCACGAACGACACGTCGGTCGCGAGCGCCGGGTGCATCACCTTGAGGGCGACGAGCCGGTCGAGCCGGGTGTCGACGGCCCGGTAGACCGTGGCCATGCCCCCGACGGCGACGCGCGCGTCGACTCGGTAACGGCCGTCGAGCAGCTGGCCGACGAGCGGGTCGTGAAGGGTCGTATCCACGGCGACGAGTCTACGAGCCCGTACGGACACCTCCGTCGCCCTGTACATGACCGGACCGGCAGTGCATCCAACTTGTGACACCGCCCCACCGGCCGCGCCGCCGAACGCTCAGAACGCCGGGCGTTCCGGGTCCAGTGCTGCGCGGCCCTCCGTCGGGGACGACGCCTGGGCGAAGTGGCGGCGGGGGATGCGGCCCGCGCGGTGGGCGAGGCGGCCCGCCTCCACGGCGTGGCGCATGGCCTGGGCCATGAGGGCCGGCTCCTGGGCGCGCGTGACCGCGGAGGCCAGCATGACGGCCTCGCAGCCCAGCTCCATCGCGAATGCGGCGTCCGACGCCGTCCCCGCGCCCGCGTCCAGGATCACCGGCACGCGCGCGTGCTCCACGATCAGCTGGAAGTTGTGCGGGTTGCGGATGCCGAGGCCCGAGCCGATGGGGGAGCCCAGGGGCATGACCGCCGCGCAGCCCACGTCCTCCAGCTTCCGCGCGAGCACCGGGTCGTCGTTGGTGTACGGCAGCACCGTGAACCCGTCGTCCACCAGCGTCTCCGCGGCGTCCAGCAGCTCGACCGGGTCCGGGAGCAGTGTCCGCTCGTCGGCCACGACCTCCAGCTTGATCCAGTCCGTGCCGAGCGCTTCGCGCGCGAGGCGGGCGGTCAGCACCGCCTCGCCCGCGGTGAAGCAGCCCGCCGTGTTCGGCAGCACCTGGATGCCGAGCTTGTCCAGCACCGACAGCACCGAGCCGTGGACGGTCGGGTCGATACGGCGCATGGCCACCGTGGTCAGCTCCGTGCCGCTCGCCGTGAGGGCGCGTTCCAGTACGCCGAGGCTGGGCGCCCCGCCCGTACCCATGATCAGCCGGGAGTCGAACGACGTCCCGGCGATGGTGAGGCGGTCGTCTGCCATGTCTGCTCAGCCTCCCTGCACGGCGGTCAGTACTTCGACGCGGTCGCCGTCCGCCAGCACCGTGGACGCCCACTGCCCGCGCGGGACGACCGTCTCGTTGACGGCGGCCGCCACCCCGGACGGGGCGGCGGTGAGCGTGGCGACCAGGGCGTCCAGGGTCGCCGGGGTGGTCAGTTCGTGCGGCGCGCCGTTCACGGAGACGGTGACACGCGCGCGTACCTGGTTCGTCATGCCGGGACTCCTGCCGGGGCGAAGCGGGCGGGTGTGAACGCGTGGGCGATGTCCGGGAGCTCCCCGGTGGCCAGCAGCGCGGCCATGACGTCGCCGGTGACCGGTGTCAGCAGCACCCCGTTGCGGTAGTGCCCGGTCGCCAGGGCGAGCCCCGGCAGCGCCGACGGGCCCAGCAGCGGCGCGTTGTCGGGCGAGCCGGGCCGCAGCCCCGCGCGGGTCTCCGTCAGCGGCAGCTCTGTGATGCCCGGCACCAGCTCGTGCGCGTCGCGCAGCAGCTCGTACACGCCGCCCGCCGTGACCGTGGTGTCCCAGCCCAGCTCCTCGCTCGTCGCGCCCACGACCAGCTCGCCGTTCTCGCGCGGCACCAGGTACACGTGACTTCCCCGTACGACCGCCCGGACCGTACGGCTCAGGAACGGCGCGTACGCGTCCGGCACCGTGAGCCGTACCACCTGGCCCTTCACGGGCCGGACCGGCGGCAGTACGTCGGCCGGCACGCCCCCGAGGCGGCCGCTGTGGCTGCCGCCCGCCAGCACCACCTGGTCCGCCGACAGCTCCGTACCGTCCGTGAGGACCACGCCGGCCGCCCGGTCCCGTACGACCCACAGCCGCTCCGCCCAGGCCCGGTGGAACACGACCCCCGCCCGCCCGCACGCCGCCACCAGGGCCGCCGCGAGCCGCCGCGGGTCCACCTGGTGGTCGCCGTCCACGCGCAGCCCGCCCCGCACGCCGGGGGCGAGGAGCGGCTCCAGACGCCGGCACTCGCGGCCGCTCAGCCATTCGGCCTCCAGGCCGCAGCGGCGCTGCAGCGCGTGCAGCTCCCGCAGGTGGGCGCGGTCGTCGGCGTCCAGCGCCACGGCGAGCGTGCCGCACGCGCGGTACCCGACGTCGCGGCCCGTGGCCTCCTCCAGGTCGGCGACGAAGCCCGGATAGCGCTCCGCCGAGGCGAGGTTGAGGCCGAGGAGCGTCTCCTCGCCGTAGTGCAGCTCCGTGACTGCGGCCAGCATCCCGGCCGCGACCTGTGCCGCGCCCCCGCCGGGCGCCGGGTCCACGACGGCGGTGCGCAGCCCGCGCTGCGCCGCGCGCCAGGCCGTGACCAGGCCGATGATCCCGCCCCCGATGACGAGGACGTCCGATCCCGTACCGCTCGTACCGCCTGTGCTGCGCGTACTGCGCGTACTGCGCGTACTGCGCGTACTGGTCGTACTGCCCGTACTGGTCGTACTGCTCGTACTGCTCGTACTCGTCGTACCGCTCGTACCGTTCCGTGACGACATGGGCGTCCAGCCCCTCCCTTCGCCGGCATGACCCGGATCAGGTTCGTACGGTCGGAGGCCGCGCAGCCTCCCTCTCAGCCCGGTGCGCCGGGCTCCCGCGAGTGCTTTAGCGTGGCCAGACTAACCCCACCCACCGACGAGCAGTAAGGGAGCCCGCCCCATGGCCAGCCCCACGGCACCGTCACTCGACGGACGTGTCCTGTACCCGGTCGCCGACCAGTCCGCCGGTCAGGTGGGCACCCGGACGCGCTTCAGATACCACGAGGACGGCGGCCGGGTGTGGGCCCAGTACGCGGGCGGTGACGTCGTCCGCGGGTTTCTCGTCGGCACGCGCGCGGGCGACCGGATCGACTTCCGCTACGTGCAGTTGAGGACGGACGGAACCACCGCTTCCGGTCACTGCCGGTCCACCGTGGTGCTGCTGCCGGACGGGCGCGTTCGGCTGGAGGAGAGCTGGGAATGGGAGTCCCAGGAGGGCGGTGGTACCAGTGTGGTCGAGGAGCCACTGTCCTGACGGTGCGTCAGCTGCGTAAGGTGATCGTGTGAGCGAGCAGCGGAACGAGCAGCAGAAGCCGACGGGTACCGGCCCGCGCGTCGTCATCGTCGGCGCCGGAATGGCCGGCGTGCAGACCGCCGTGGCCCTGCGCGAGCGCGGGTTCGCCGGCTCCGTGCTGCTCATCGGCGCGGAACCCCACCAGCCGTACGACAGGCCGCCGCTGTCCAAGGCCTTCCTGCTCGGCAAGGCCGAGGGCTCGGCCTTCGAGGTGGACTTCGAGGCGCTCGGCGTCGAACTGCGCCTCGGCGTGGAGGTCTCCGGGCTGCGCTCCGCCGACCACGAGGTCGACACGGAGACCGGCCCCGTCCCGTACGACGTGCTGGTCGTGGCCACCGGAGCCGTGCCCGTCACGCTGCCCGGCAGCGAGGGCGTCCCCGGCGTTCATCTGCTGCGCACCCTGGACGACGCCGAGCGGCTGCGCCCCGTACTCGCCGAGGCGCACGACGTCGTGGTGGTCGGCGCCGGGTGGATCGGCGCCGAGTTCGCCACGGCCGCCCGCGAGGCGGGCTGCGCGGTCACCGTCGTGGAGGCCGCCGACCAACCGCTGGCGGGGGCCCTGCCCGCCGACGTGGCCGCGCCGATGGCCGCCTGGTACGAGGAGAGCGGCGCCCGGCTCCTGACCCACGCGCGCGTGGCGCGGATCGAGCCCGGGCAGGTCCTGCTGGACGACGACCGGGTCCTGCCGGCCGCCGCCGTGGTCGTCGGCATCGGCGCACGGCCCGCCACCGACTGGCTGACCGGCTCCGGCGTCGCCCTGGGCCCGGACGGCGCCGTCACGGCCGACGACCGGCTGCGGACGTCCGCACCCGACGTGTACGCGGTCGGCGACTGCGCCTCCTTCCCGTCCGCGCGGTACGGGAAGCGGCTCATGGTCCACCACTGGGACAACGCCCTCCAGGGGCCGCGCACGGTCGCCTCCGCCATCGTGGGCGAGGAGCCGCCGCCGTACGACCCGGTGCCGTACTTCTGGTCCGAGCAGTTCGGCCGCTTCGTCCAGTACGTGGGCCACCACGCGTCCGCCGACACCACCGTCCGGCGCGGTGACCCGGAGGCCGACGCCGCCTGGTCGGTGGCGTGGCTGCGCGGGGGCGCCCTGGTGGCGCTGCTGGCGGTGGGGCGGCCGCGCGACCTGGCGCAGGGGCGCAAGCTCATCGAGTCGGGCGCACCGCTCGACCCGGAGCGCGTCGTGGACCCGTCCGTACCGCTGAAGGCGGCGGTACGCGGCTGAGCGGCGCACGCGCGAGGCGGCCGTGCCGCACCCCGTGCCGCACCGTGACGACGCCCCGCGTCCGCCGGACGGCCGGGCCCGGCTACCGGCTGTCAGTGCGGGATGGCAGGCTTGTCGTGTGACCGAGATTGACGCGAAGATCGATGAGCTCGTCCCCGCCTGGCTGTACCTCCCCGACATCGCCGAGATGCTCGGCGTCGAGGTGACGCGGGTGCGGCAGCTCGTCAAGGAGGGCCAGCTGATCGCGGTGCGCCGCGGCGAGAACCGGGCGCTCCAGGTACCGGCCGCTTTCATCAAGGACGGCAAGGTCGTTAAGGGCCTCTCCGGGACCCTGACGCTGCTGAAGGACGACGGCTTCACCGACGAAGAGATGCTGGAGTGGCTCTTCACGCCGGACCCGTCCCTGCCGGGCACGCCCGCGCAGGCCCTGGCGGAGAATCGCGGCACGGAGGTGAAGCGCCGCGCCCAGGCGCTCGCCGTCTGACCCGGAACCGTCCAGTACACACACCGACACCAGGGCGTCGCACGGGCCGGGACCACAGGTCCCGCCCCGTGTGCCGCCGCACCAACGGGGGGAGCACCACCCATGTCCACCACCGCCCGCGCGCAGCTGTCCGACGCCCGGCTCTACCTCTGCACGGACGCGCGCAAGCGACAGGGTGACCTCCCCGAGTTCCTCGACGCCGTCCTCGGCGCGGGCGTCGACATCGTGCAGCTGCGCGACAAGGGCATGGAGGCCGGCGAGGAGCTGGAGCACCTCCAGGTCTTCTCGGACGCCTGCCGGCGGCACGGCAGGCTGCTCGCCGTCAACGACCGCGCGGACGTCGCGCACGCCGCCGGCTCCGATGTGCTGCACCTGGGCCAGGGCGACCTGCCGGTCCCCGCGGCCCGCGCCGTCCTCGGCGACCAGGTGCTGATCGGCCGTTCCACGCACGCGGAGGCCGAGGTGGACGCCGCCGTGGCCGAGCCCGGCGTGGACTACTTCTGCACGGGCCCCTGCTGGCCCACGCCCACCAAGCCGGGTCGGTACGCGCCCGGGCTCGGCCTCGTGCGGTACGCCGCCTCGCTGGACCAGGACCGGCCCTGGTTCGCCATCGGCGGCATCGACGCGGGCAACGTGGACGAGGTCCTGGACGCGGGCGCCCGCCGTATCGTCGTCGTCCGCGCCATCACGGAGGCCGACGACCCGGCCGCCGCCACGGCCGACCTCGCCCGCCGCATACGCGAGCGCGCCGCGGGGTAGCGCCGCGGGAGGCGCCGGAGGGGTAGCGCCGGAGGTCCCCGGCCACCTGGCCCTGATGTCCACTTCCTGGGACGGGAACCGGACTATGTGGACGTTTCAGGGCGGCAAGCGTCCAAGGGGTGGACAAGATTCCGTCAAATGGGGCGAAACCGGGTGCTCCGGTTGGGTGACCGCCCAGCGGTGGCTAACCTGCCCGTATGGCCCTTGGCACACCCTCCACCAGGACAGATCGCGCGCGAACGGTGCGCGATCTGCTCGCGAACGGCACGACGCACTCCTTCGAGTTCTGGGCGCCCAAGACCGAGAAGGGTGAACGGAACCTCTGGAACGCGCTGCGCCGCGTCGAGGCGGTGGCGCCCAGCTTCGTCTCCGTGACGTACGGAGCCGGCGGCTCCACCCGCGCCGGGACGGTCAAGGCCACCGAGCAGATCGCCGCCGACACCACTCTCACACCGGTCGCCCACCTCACCGCCGTCGGTCACTCGGTCGCCGAACTCCGCAACATGGTGGGCCAGTTCGCCGACGCCGGAATCCGCAACATCCTCGCCCTGCGCGGCGACCCGCCCGGCGACCCGATGGGGGAGTGGGTTTCCCACCCCGAGGGCCTGGACTACGCCGCCGACCTCGTCCGCCTCATCAAGGAGGCGGGGGACTTCTGCGTCGGCGTCGCCGCGTTCCCCGAGATGCACCCCCGGTCCACGGACTGGGACACCGACGTCCGCCATTTCGTCGACAAGTGCCGCGCGGGCGCCGACTACGCGATCACGCAGATGTTCTTCGACCCGGAGAACTATCTGCGGCTCCGCGACCGGGTCGCCGCCGCCGGCTGCGAGACCCCGATCATCCCCGAGGTCATGCCGGTGACCGCCGTCAGACAGCTCGACCGGCTTCCCCAGCTCAGCAACGCGCACTTCCCGCCCGCCGTCAAAGAACGGATCCTCGCGGTCAAGGACGACGCGGCCGCTGTACGCTCCTTGGGCATCGAGTTCGCAACGGAGTTCTGCGCACGGCTGCTGTCCGAGGGCGTGCCCGGACTGCACTTCATCACGCTCAACAACTCCACGGCGACGCTCGAGATCTACGAGAATCTCGGACTGCACCCGCAGTCCTGACCGGCCGTACCCGTCACGTCCCGAGGCGGCGGCCGAAGGAGAGGGGCGGGCATGGACTGGAGCTGGTGGACGGTCCTCTACATCGCGTTCGGCGTCGTCGCGCTCTGGCTTCTCGGTGAAGTGCTCCTGCAGTACAAGGCGCGGCTGCGCTGGCGGCTGCTCGCCTTCTTCGGCTTCCTCGGCGTGGTCGCCGGTGTCGTCGTGTCGTCGCTCGTCCTGATCATCGTCGGTGCGCTGGCCTTCGGTGTCGGCCAGACACTCGTCACCCTGTCCTTCCTGCGCGGCTTCTCCACCGGATGGGCGCTCGGCGGACGGCCCGGCGCCAGCCGCCGCCGCAGGACCGGGGCCCCGGCCGGGGACGCCGGGCCGACCCTTGAGGTCACCGACGTGGCGTACGAGGACTCCGGGAAGTCCGACCCGTCGGAGCCGTCCGACCCGTCCGGCCGGCCCGGTGAGCACCCCGACGACGCCGCCTACCCCGATGCCGCGCAGCCGCCGCTCCACGAGCCGCAGCCCCTGCCGGACGACACCGGCCAGTACGGGGTCTACGGCACGCCGCCCGCCGACCAGGGCGCCGCGTACGGCACGTACAGCGGCTACGACACGGGCGGCTACGCCACCGCGTACGACTACGGGACCGGCGAGCAGCAGCAGTACGCCGCCTACTCCGACCCGTACATCGGCACCACCGCCGCCACCGGCGGCCAGGCGTACGGCGGTGCCCCCTACGACACATACGGCGGCCAGCAGCAGTACGCCGATCCGTACGCCCCGCAGTACGGCGTGGACACCCCGCCCGGCGGCGTCTGGGTGCCGCCCCAGCGGGACGGCACCCAGCAGTACCCACCGCCCCCGCAGGACGAGCCGGCCCCCTACGGCTACGACCAGAGCGGCCGGCCGTACGGCTACTGACCTGCCGCTATCGTGAGCCGCTACTGCGAGCCGCGGAAGTCCGCGCCCTCCACGATCAGGCCGGCCACCAGCGCGCCCGACATCCCGGCGTGCGCCAGACCGCCGCCCGGATGCGCCCAGCCCCCGGCGAAGTACAGCCCCGGCAGCGGCGCCGGGTTCGCGGCGGGCAGCAGCGCCCCGCCCGCACCCGCCAGCGCGGGTCCCGGCACCCGGTGGTCGCCCGTCTCCCGGTACGTGTCCGCCGGGGTGCGCACCTCACGCCACAGCACCCGCTCCCGGAGCCCGGGTATCGCCGCCTCCGCCGCCGCCACCATCCGGTCCGCGAACGCCTCCACAGCCCCGGCGGCCGCCGCCACAGCCTCCCCAGCCGCCGCGCCTTCCCCCGCCCCCGCGGCTTCCGGCGCACCGCCCCACAGGTTCTCCGACGAGAACGGGCCGCCCGCGGGCACCGTCGCCGTCACCGTCACCGCCTCGTGCTCACCGTCCGGCCGCAGCCCCGCGTCGTCCGGGCGCAGCACCACGACCGTCGGCCGCTCGCACAGCCACCCGCCCTGCTCCAGGGCCGCCAGCTCGTCCGCCCGGTCACCGGAGTGCACCACCGTCCGATGCGCGGCGCCCTCCTCCCGGGCCCCGCGCAGCGCCAGGCACACGGTCACCCGCCCGGTCCGCACCCCCGCCTGGAAGCGCGGCCACTCCTCGCGCCGCTCCCACGCCAGCACCTGCTCCCGGTACAGCGCGGGCACCGGAGCACCCGCCACCACGTAGTCCGCCTCGACGACGAGCCCGTCCGCCAGCTCGACCCCGGCCGCCCGGCCGTCCTTCTCCACGACCCGCGCCACGCCCGTACCGAACTCGAACGCCACCTTCCGCGCCCGGCACCGCTCGTACACCGCGTCCGCCAGCGCCCGCAGGCCCCCACGGACGTACCACGTGCCGAAGGTCTGCTCCATGTACGGGAGGACGGCGGCCGACGGGGGAGCCTTCGCCGGGTCGAGGCCGTACGCCAGCGCGTACCCCTCCAGCAGCGCCGCGAGCCGCGCGTCACCGCCCAGTTCGCGCCGCCCCACCTCGGCGAGCGTCGTCGCGGTGCGCCGCAGCAGCCCGGTCCTCGGCGCCGGGTACGGGTCGCGCGCGAACGGCGACACATCGGCCGGCAGCGGCTCCTCCAGCAGCGGGCGCCGCGACCGGTCCCACGCGTCGCGCGCCCGGTTCAGGAACGCCGCCCACCGCTCGCCCGCGCCCTGCCCCAGCGCCTCGTCCAGCGCGGCCACGGCACCGGCCCGCGACGCGTTCGGCAGGGACACGGCCGTGCCGTCCGGGAACACATGACGGCTCGCCGGGTCGACCTGCGTCAGCTCGACGCACCTCTCCAGCGGCTCCTTGCCGGTCTTGACGAACAGATCCCGGTACACGGCGGGCAGGTGCAGCAGACCGGGCCCGGTGTCGAACGCGAAGCCTTCGCGCGCGAAGCGGCCGACGGAGCCGCCGTACGTCTCCGCCCGCTCGTACACCGTCACCCGGTGGCCTGCCACGGCCAGCCGGGCCGCCGCCGCCATCGCGCCCATCCCGGCGCCGATCACCGCAATCCGTGCCATGCAGGGACTCTATAAGCCGCCACCGACACCGCCGCACGACGGTCGGTCCGGCGCCGGCGGATCAGACCGGTGGCCTGGGTCCCCCGCCCGCGGCGGCCATCCGCTTCTCCTTGCGCCGCTGCGCCCGGCGCCGGAGGAACCGCCGGATACGCCCTATCAGGAACACGATCAGGGCGATGCCGAGCGCGAGCAGCACCGCGGCGATGATCGCGGCCGCGACCGGGTTGAACACGGCGAACGTGATGATCCCGGCGACGCCCAGGTCCTCGGCGATGCTGAGGACGATGTTGCTCGCCGGCTCCGGCGAGGTGTTGACCGCCATACGCGTGCCGGCCTTGACGAGATGGCTCAGCAGGGCCGTCGTACCGCCGACGGCGCCGGCCGCGACCTCGGGCAGCGAGCCGCTCTCACCCGCCAGCAGCGCCGCGACCACCGCGCCGGCCACCGGCCGGATCACGGTGTGGACGGAGTCCCAGGCGCTGTCGACGTACGGGATCTTGTCGGCCACCGCCTCGATGAGGAAGAGGACGCCGGCGACGATGAGGACGTCCGGACGCTGCAGCGCGTCGGGGACGTCGTCGGCGAGGCCGGTCGCGCCGAATATGCCGAGGAGCAGGACCACCGCGTAGGCGTTGATCCCGCTTGCCCAGCCGCTTGTGAAGACCAGTGGGAGTACGGACACGATCGTCGATCGTAGTCGGACGAGGGCTCCGTGAGGGCGGGTGCGTACGTCTGAGTATCCGTACTCAGAGGATCAGATGAGTAGATGCGCGGATGGGCTCCGACCTGCGGGGACGGCAGAGTGTGGGGCACGGGAGGGGCGCGGAGGCGGCACCGCCGGCACGGGGCGGCGGAACCGGTGCCGCGCACCTGCCGGAACGGGGGTTCCTGGGGCGCGACGGGGGAGACAGGGGTCGCCCACGGGGATGCACGAAGGGGGACCGGACGCCGGTCCGGCGGGGCNCCTCGCCGGACCGGCGTTTCTCCTGGACCGGACCGTTCTCCTGCTCTCCCGCTCTCCCGCCCTGCCGCTCTCCCGCTCTCCCGCCCTGCCGCTCTCCCGCTCTCCTACGACCGTCCGCTCACACGCCCGTGCAGCAGCCGGGACAGGGCGGCGTGGACGTCGTCGATGGACCGCTCCCGCTGGAACGCCTGCCAGTCGAGCGCCGCCACCAGCACCATCCCGACCAGCGCCGCGGCCGTGAGCGGGATGTCGATGTCATCGCTCAGCTCGCCCTCCGCGACAGCGTCCCGCAGCACCGTCTCGACGACGGCGACGGCCTCCTCGCGGACGACCAGCAGCGTCGACTGCCAGGCCCGGTTGGTGCGCCACAGCTCCGCGACGTACAGCTGCGTGAAGGCGGGGTAGCGGTCGATGAAGACCAGGCCCGCGCGGATCATCGCGTCGAGCGCCTCGACCCGTGTCCCACCGCGTGCCGCCGTCTCGTCGGCGGCGGCACGCAGCGAGGCCGTGAGCAGTCCGACGCCGTGCCGCAGCAGCTCCTCGAAGAGCTCGGTCTTGCTCTTGAAGTTGTAGTAGACCGTGCCCTTGGCGACCCCGGCGCGCTCCGCGATCTCGTCGACCGTCGTCGCCGAGAAGCCCTGCTCGGCGATGAGGGTCACGGCTGCCTCGTAGAGCTTCGTGCGGGTGGCCTGCCGTCGGGTGCTCTGCGTGTCCATGGCGTCGATTCTCACAGGTGTCACGGGTCCTTCCGGCTCACAGACTCAGCTCGGGGTGCAGCCGGTCGAACGTCCACACCTGCTTGCGGCGGGCCGACACGGCCGTCAGCGCGAGCGCGCCGGCGGTGAACGCGGCCAGGACCGCGCAGGCCTGCCACACCGGGCCGATGCCGCCGCCCGTGATGAGCCGGCGCAGGGCCTCGACGACGTAACTCATGGGCAGGAACGGGTGGATCGCGTTGAAGAAGCCCGGGCTCGTCTGGACGGGGTACGTGCCGCCTGCCGAGGTCAGCTGGAGCATCAGCACGGCCAGGACGAGGATGCGCCCCGCGGCCCCGAAGCGGGCGTTCAGCCACTGGATGATCGCGGCGAAGCAGCAGGTCACCAGTGCGAGGAACGCGACCGTCCCGGCGGCGCGCGCCATCTTCAGGCCGAGCCCCCAGTGCAGTACGGACATCAGCGCGGCCACCTGGAGCAGGCCGATCGCGGCCACCGGCAGCCAGCCCGCCAGCGCGATCCGCCAGGCGGAGGCGCCCGCGGCGAGCGCGCGCCGGTTCATGGGCTGGATCAGCATGTACGCCACCATGGCGCCCACCCACAGCGACAGCGGGATGAAGTACGGGGCGAAACCGGTGCCGTAGTTGGCCGCCTTGTGCATCGACTGCGAGGCGAGCTGGACCGGGTCGGCCATGACCTCCGTACGGCGGTCGCGGTCGTCCTTGTCGTAGTCCGGGATCTGGTCGACGCCCTTGTCGAGGCCGGTCGCCAGCTCCGTGGAGCCGTCCGCGAGCTTGAACAGGCCGCCGTCCAGGTCGTTGGCGCCCTTCTTGATCCTGCCGACGGCGGTGTCGATGGTGACGGCGCCGTTCTTGCTCTTCGTGATGGCGCTGTGGAGGTCGGCCATGCCCTTGGCGGCCTTGTGGGCGCCGGTGTTCAGCTCGTTGATCTTGGAGATGGCGTAGTCGACGTCCTGGCTGAGGTGCGGCGCCCGCTGGGCGAGCGCGTCGGCCTTGTTCTGGAGGTCGGCGAGCCGGCCGTCCAGCTTCTTCAGGTCGCCGTTGCCGTCCTCGGCCAGCTCGGCGAGGTCGTCGGCGATCGCGGCGACGTCGGCCGCGGCGACCTTGGCGTTCTTGAGGTCCTCGCACTGCTCGGGGGTCGGATCGGGCAGCACGCCGCCGCCGTCCTGCTCGCACGTCCTGGTGTGGAGGGCGGCGAGCGCGTCGGCCGCCTTGTGGGCGCGGTCGCGTGCGCCGGGGCCGCGCTTGACGATGGTCTCCAGGTTGTGGCGGGCCGCCTTGGAGGTGTCCGAGACCAGGCGGGCGCTGTCCCCGATCTGCTTGCCGTTGTCCCTCAGGTACGGCCGCACCTTGGCCGCCGTGCCGTTGACGCGGTCGGCGAGCTGCTGGGTGCCGTCCGCGATCCGGCGGGTGCCGGTCACCAGCTCGGCCGCGCCCGAGTTGATCGACTTCAGGCCCGATGCCAGCTCGCTGGTGCCGTTCTTGGTCTTCGCGGCGCCGTCCGCGAGGTCCTTGGAGCCCTTCTTGGCCTCGCCGACGCCGTCCTTGAGGTCGTTGGCGCCCTTGGCGGCCTTCTCCGTGGCGTCGTGGATGTCGGAGAACGAGATGAAGATCTTGTCGAGGAAGGAGCGGGACGACTTCGTCGACGCGGCGGTGCGGACCTCCGAGAACACGGTCCGCGAGATCTGCCCGACGATGTAGTTGTTGGCGTCGTTGGTGCGCACCTGGAGGGCGCCCGTCTCGGGGGAGTTCCCCGAGCTGGACGCGATGCGCTCGCTGAAGTCCGCGGGCATGGTCAGCGACAGGTAGAAGCGGCCGTCCTCGACGCCGTCGCGGGCCTCGGCGTCGCTCACCTCGTGCCACTCGAAGACCGCGCTCTCGCGCAGCCCCTCGGTGATGTCGGCACCGGCGTCGACCCGCTTGCCGTCGGCGGTCGCGCCCTTGTCCTCGTTGACGAGCGCGACCGGGATGCGGTCGAGCCTGCTGTACGGGTCCCAGAACGACCACAGGTACAGCGCGCCGTACAGCAGCGGCAGCAGCAGGATCGCCACGAGCGCGGCCCTCGGCAGCTTGCCCCGGCCGAAGCGCCTCAGCTCAAGCGCGGCCAGTTTCGGCGAGCGCATCGGCTGCCCCCTCCTTGTTGTTGTCGTCGTCCTCGTCGTGGGTGCCGTCGTCGGTGTCGTCGTCGGTGTCGTGGGCGTCGCCGTGGGCTTTGTCGTGGGCGTCGTCGTCCGGCTCGGCCTTCGGCTCGTCGCGTACGGCGGTGTGGACCACGGTGTCCGCCTGCTCCGGTGCCTCCGTGCAGACGGCCAGCACGGTGACGCCGCTGTCGGCGACCGCGCGCAGCATCGCCCAGGCGGCCGCCTCGTCCTCGTCCCCGAGCTTCAGGTCCGTGTCGTCGACGGCGAGCAGCCGGGGCTCGCCGATGAGCGCGAGCGCGACGGAGAGCCGCAGCGCCTCCAGGCGTTCCAGGTCGCGTACCGAGGTGCGTACGCCCTTGGGCAGCGTGTCCGGGTCGAGCCCGGCGGCCTCCAGGGCGGCGGCGATACGGCGCCGGTTCTCGGCCGCGCGCTCGCCGCCCGGGCGCAGCAGGGCCAGCGGCGATCCGCCGAACCGGCGCCGCAGCAGGGCCCGCTCCCGCAGGTGCTCGGCGACCGTGAGCGCCGGGTCGAGGTCGGCGACGCCCGGTACGTGCGCGAGGGCGCTGATCCGGCGTACGGCGGCCATCTTGCGCGGCAGGCGCAGACCGGCGACCTCGGCGTGCCCCTCGGCGGTCCGCATCCGCCCGGTGAGGGCGAGCAGCAGACAGGTCCGGCCGGAGCCGGAAGGGCCGGCGAGAGCGACGAGGGCGCCGGGCGCGGCGTCCACGGCCACCCCGCGGAACGCCCAGCCGCGCGGCCCCTTCACGCCCAGGGCCTCGGCTTTGACGGCGGCACCGGTCTGGTTGTCCGGGATCTCCACGGACCTCCCCCACTTCTTTGAACTGACCAGTCAGTTCAAAAACTACAGGTGGTCGAGGATCACGGCAACGTCGCAGGTGTCGGGTCGCACGAGATGTGGCGAAATCTCGCGGGAGTTGGCAAACGGGTGGCGAGTTCTCATCTGAACTGGCGAGCCTGAACGCGTGAGCAAGCAAATGCGAACCGTGACGGGCGGGGCTCCGGCGAGGGTCAGGGGCTTCGAAGTGAGCTATTTGGGGGGTGATGGGGTGGAGCGTCGGATGCCGCTGGCCGTGGCCGCGCGGGTGCGGTTCGAAGACGGCCGCCCTGTACGCGAGTTCCCCTCGTACCGAGGCCAGCGGAACTACCCGGGTCTGTACTGGTCGGCGACGGCCGGGACGCACATCGGCTACGAATCGTGGCTGGAACGCGATCACGTGATGGCGCTGGACTTCGACCCGCAGGTGTCGGCGCTGGCATCGCAACCGTTGTGGCTGTTCTGGGAGAGCGCCGAGGGCAAGGCGGTGTCGCACGCGCCGGACTACTTCGTACGCCGCGCCGACGGCTCGGTGCTGCTGGTCGACTCCCGGCCCCAGGAGCGTCGTCCCGCGCGTGACCTGGAGAAGTTCGCGGCGACGGAACGGGCCTGCGCGGAGGCCGGATGGTCGTACGCCTTGTGGGGCGAGCTGGACCCGGTGGAGGTCCTGAATCTGCGGTGGCTGGCCGGCTACCGGCATCCGCGCTGCTTCAACGCCGAAGCCGCCGACCGGTTGCGGGAGTTCTTCGCCGTTCCCGGTCCGCTGATGGAGGGCGCCGAGAGCGTCGGGGATCCGATCGCCGTCCTGCCGGTGCTGTTCCACCTGATGTGGCGCCAGGAACTGGTCTGCGACATGTCGGTGTTGCTGGGCGACCGCGCCGTGGTGCGGCTGGCCGGGGAGGGTGAGCTGTGAGGGCCCGCCCGTTGCTGCACGTCGGGGACCGGGTGGTCTTCGGCGGACTGGAGCACACGGTGGTGGCCGTCGCTGGGACGACCGTGCGGCTGCTGTCCGCTGCCGGGGAGCCGTCCGCGGTGCTGATGGCTTACCTGTTCGCCGCCCCCGACTTCGAGGTGATCGGCTCGGCGCCGGTGGCGCCGCTGACCTCTCAGGGCCTGTTGGAGGGGCTGCCGAAGGAGGTCGCCGAGGCCGCTTGCCGGTGGGAACGCCACCTGGTGGAGGTCGAGACCGGGCTTGCCCCCGATGCGCCCGCCGGGACGGCCCCGCGACCGGAGTACGACCCCGCGTCCCGGTCGCTGGCCGAGCGGGAGACCGCGAAGGCGGCGGAGTTGCGGGCGGCCGGGGTGCGGGCGGAGCGGCGGACGGTCCAGCGGATGCGCCGCCGCTACCGGGAGGAAGGGCTGTGGGGTCTGGTCGACCGGCGTTACGCGGCCCGGCCGAGGCCGACCGGGAACGTGGATTCCCGCGTGGTGGCGGCCACCGTCGCGGCCATCGAGGCCCAGACCGACACGTCCACGGGCACCAAGGCCCGGATGCTGCGACAGGTCGAGCGGTTCGTTGCCGAGGAGCACGGGCCGGCGGTCACGATGCCGTCGCGGGCGACGTTCTACCGGCTGGTGGACGCGCTCTCGGCAGGTCGGCACACCTTCGGTTCCGCGCTCACCCGGCGGTCGATGGCCAACCGCCCGTCCGGGGTGTTCTCCGCGACGGTGGCCGCCCGGCCGGGTGAGCAGGTCCAGATCGACACCACCCCGCTGGACGTGATGGCCGTCATGGACGACGGGGTGCTGGGCCGCACGGAACTGACGATCGCGGTCGACATCGCCACGCGGACGATCTGTGCGGCGGTGCTCCACCCGGCGGGGGCCAAAGCGGTGGATGCCGCCTTGATGCTGGCCCGCATCGTCGTCCCGGAGCCGGTACGGCCGGACTGGGACGAGTCGTTGCGCATGTCCGCGTCCCGGATTCCGCACGCCCGCCTGGTCGACATCGACACCCGGCTGCAACTGACGGCCGCCAAGCCGGTGATCGTGCCGGACACCATCGTGATCGACCGGGGCCGGGTCTACCTCTCCGAGACGTTCCTGCGGGCCTGCCGCACCCTGGGGATCTCGGTGCAGCCGTGCCATCCCCGCTCGCCCACCGAGAAGGGTGTGGTGGAGCGGACGTTTTCCTCGATCAACTCGCTGTTCTGCCAGCATCTGGCGGGCTACACCGGCCGGGACGCGACCCGTCGCGGCAGCGACGTCGAGAGCCGGGCCGCCTGGCCGGTCGCGGACCTCCAGGACCTGCTGGACGAGTGGATCGTGGCCGGCTGGCAGACGCGCCCGCACGAGGGCCTTCGGCACCCGCTCACTCCGGACCGGCCGCTCTCGCCGAACGAGGCATACGCCGCGATGGTGGCGGCGGCGGGATACGTTCCGGTCACGCCCACGGGCGAGGACTACGTGGAGATGCTGCCCGCCCTGCGGCGGCGCATCAACGACTACGGCGTCCAGATCGACTACCGCACCTACAACAGCCCGCAGCTCGCGCCCTACCGGCGCCGGGCCTCGGGGGCTCATGACAACGCCTGGGAAGTCCACTACGACCCCTACGATCTGACCAGGGTCTGGGTCCGTGACCACCACAAGGGCGGGTGGATCACGGCTGAGTGGACTCAGCTGCCGCTGATCCGGCAGCCGTTCGCCGACTTCACCTGGCGTTATGCCCGCAAGGTCGCCGCGTCCCGGGGCGTCGACGCCACGAACGAGTCCTCGGTGGCTGTGGTCCTGGCGGGCATCCTCAAGCGCGCCGAGGACGGTCCGGGGCCCGAGCGGCGGGCCACCGCCAAGGCCCGCGCCGCCACCGCGATGCCGCACAGGCTCCCGCCCGCCTTGCGGCCGGTGCCCGTCATCGAGGAACCGGAAGACGAGGACGAGGTGACCGGCGACGCCGCCGAAGCGGCGCCCGGCGCCGAGGTCGTGCCGTTCGGGCTGTTCGACCCCTTCGCCGAAGGGGAGGACCAGTGACCCACGAGAACGAGGGAATGCCGCCGCTGGCCAGCCTGGACGGCTGGCGGACGTTCATGTCTCAGAGCCTGCCCGAGCCGCCCGCCCTGCTGCCCGAGGCAGCGTGGCGGGGGCTCGACCGCGTCGAGCGGGCCGTCTATGACCAGGCCCGCACTGCCTACCACGACGAACTGTTGCTGGTCAGCACCCCGGCGATCCGGCGGATCACCACGACCGGGATGAAACTGATCGCCCGGAACGGGCGCCGCCAGACCGGCCGCAAGGGGCTGATCGTCTCCGGGCCGTCCGGCACCGGCAAGACCACCTCGGTCTCCCAACTCGGCAAACGCCACCAGCTCGCTGTCGAACGCCGTTCCCCCGTCGACGTCAGCGGCGAACGCGTCCCGGTCGTCTACATCGTCACCCCGCCGGCGGTGAAGCCGCGGGACCTGGTGGTCGAGCTGGCCGCGTTCCTCGGACTGCCCTACGCCTACCGCGAGAGTCCGCAGGTGATCACCCACAACGTGATCTCCGTGCTTCACAAGGTCGGATGCCGCCTGATCGTGGTGGACGAGATCCACAACCTGGATCTGACCACCCGCAACGGCCAGGACGCTTCCGACCAGCTGAAATATCTCTTCGAACAGATCCAGGCGACGTTCGTCTACGCCGGGGTGAACGTCACCGAGAACGGGCTCTTCTCCGGCCTGCGGGGCCGCCAGCTCGCCGGACGGTTCATCACCCTGCACACCGGGCCCTTCGACCACGACACCGCCCCGCAGCGCGAGGACTGGGAACGGGTCGTGGCCACCATGGAAAGCACCCTGCGACTGCACCGCCACACCACCGGCACCCTCGGCAAGCAGGCCGCCTACCTGCACCGCCGGACCAGCGGCATGATCGGCAGCCTTGACCAGCTGATCTACGAGGCGGCGAACGACGCCATCGCGGACGGCACCGAGAAGATCACCAAACGGCACCTCGAAGCCGTCGTCCTCGACACCGCCGCCGAGGAGGCCCGCCGGTGAAGCGATGGGAACGGCCCGCCCGCCCGCTGCCCCTGCGGGCCCGGCCCATGAAGAACGAGACCGTGGTGTCCTTCGTCGCCCGCCTCGCCGCCGCGAACGACTTCCCCGTCTCGCTCCTGCTGCGGACCATCGGGGACTGCGTCCCCGGCAAGCATGTCCTCGACCGAGACGCCCGGTTGAACGCCGCCGCTCTGGACCGCCTGGTTGTGCTCTCCCGAACGCCTGCCGAGCACCTTCGCCGGGCCCTGCCCACTTTGCTGACCGCCCCCCAGTACGTCCCCCTTCCCACCGGCCGGCCGGTGCTCCGGTTCTTCCGCGGAGACCCACACCCCCTTCTGGCCTGCCGCATCTGCACGCTCCAGCACGGCCCGGCCACCCCGGTCGCCTGGGAGTACCGGAGCCTGAACCGCTTCGTCTGTCTTTCCCACCACCGCTGGATCGGCGAAGGCCCACACCTGGACCTTCGGTCCGCTCCGGAGATCGTCGCGGCCCAGGTCCAGTACGCCGACCTCGCCGCCCGCATCGGCCACAACGCGACCTACAAGGCCCTCACCACCTCATGGCAGATGACCTTCCGCTGGTTGAGGGAGAAACGCCACCCCGCGCTGATCTCCCGCTGGACCACGCGGGCCGCCACGCTCGGCGCCGATCGCCAGCTGCCCGGGTCCGTCCGTTTCCCGGAGATCGTGCAGCTGATGGAAGTAACCGGCGACCCCGACTGGCGACGCCACGTCGCGATGGTCGAGCAACCCGACCTCAGGATCTTCTACCGCCACACCGCCCGCCGACTCGGAATCGAACCCGACGCCTTCACCACCGGCAACAGCCAGTCGGACCCCCTCGCCGAATGGGTCCGCATCTTGCGGCACCGGTTCGCCACCATCCGCGACGAACTCTGGCGAGGCCACTACCGACAACCCAACTGGCGCGCCGAGCTGACCCCCTTCCCCGAAAGTTGCCACTTCGAATGAGAAAGCCGACCCGTGAATGTCTCACCGCAACTGGCGAACCCCAGCTCACAGCCCCGGCACCTCGCCAGGTCAAACGAGAACCGACAGCAGGTCAGCGCCGATTGTCAGTGGCGGCCAGCACGATGGACCCCACACGGCCGCAGTGCCGTGAGCGCCCGTCCCGTTCCCCGACCGACGCCAGGAGGTCCGTCATGGCGAGCGACGTCCACCCCGTGCGGCGCCGCGCACCGGCGCCGCCCGCAGCCCTCGACCTGCTCGCCCGGGCGCGTGCCTGCCTGGCCGAGGCGAGCGCACTCGACAGCCCCGACGAGCGGTACGCCGCGGCACACCTCGCCGCCCTCCGCGCAGCCGCCGCGGTGATCGCCGTACGCGCCCGCCCCGAGACCGGCCGCCGCACCCGGCAGCGCATCCGCAGCGCCTGGGAGGTGCTGCCCGAACTGGCCCCCGAGCTGACCGAGTGGAGCGCCCTGTTCGCCTCGGGCGCCGCCCGCAGGGCCCGCGCGGAGGCGGGTGTACGCGGCGCGGCCACCGCGCGGGACGCGGACGACCTGCTCCGCGACGCGGCCATGTTCCTGCGCCTGGTGGAGCGGTTGCTCGCGCTCCGGCCGACGCCGCGACCGCGGACGTCGCCCGAGGCCATAGGCTGGGAGCGTTCGTAACCGCCACCGAGGAGTCAACTGCCGTGTCGGACCCGCAGCGCCCCCGCGCCTCCCTTCGTACCGCCGTGGTGTGGGACGTTCTCGAGGACGCCCTCGACCGCAGGGTCAAGGCCGGTGGCAAAGAGAGCCTCGACGTCCTCGACACCGGCGGCGGCAGCGGCAACTTCGCGGTGCCCGTGGCCCGCCTCGGCCACCGGGTGACCGTCGTCGACCCCAGCCCCAACGCCCTCTTCGCGCTGGAGCGCCGCGCCGCCGAAGCCGGTGTCGCCGACCGGGTCCGTGGCGTCCAGGGCGACATCCACGGCCTGTTCGACGTCGTCGAGCGCGGCGGCTACGACGCGGTGCTCTGCCACGGCGTCCTGGAGTACGTGGACGACGTCGCCGAGGGCGTGCGCAACGCGGTGGAGGCCCTCCGGCCCGCCGGGGCGCTCAGCCTGCTCGCCGCCGGACTGGGCGGTGCCGTGCTGGCCCGCGCACTCGCCGGTCACTTCACCGAGGCCCGCCGGGCCCTCACCGACCCCGACGGCCGCTGGGGCGAGGGCGATCCCGTGCCGCGCCGGTTCACCGCCGAGCAGCTCACCGAGGCCGTCGAGGCGGCCGGCGTGGAGGTCGGCGCCGTCCACGGCGTACGGGTCTTCGCCGACCTGGTCCCGGGCGTCCTCGTGGACACCGAGCCCGGCGCCCTGGACGCGCTCCTGCGGCTGGAAGCGGCCGCCGCGGAGCTGCCCGCGTTCCGCTCGGTCGCCACGCAGCTGCACGTGCTGGGTGAAAAGCGCGGCTGACGCCGGAGGGCGCCTGATCAGCGGCGCAGCCGCAGATGGAGTACGCCACAGGCGCCCCGATCGCGCCAGGATCCCCGTATGATCGAGGGACACCATCCGGCATGACGGTTCGGACGACGGGGAATCAACGCCTCACCAGCCGAACCGGCATCGCGGTCCGATCGGCGATTTGGCATTCAGGGCGGGTTTCACGGGGGCGATTCCCTGCCTATCCTGGAAGGGCCGCATACCGGTCGCCCCCCGCGACCGACGATGAGGAGGACTCCGTGCCGCTCTCGGAGCACGAGCAGCGAATGCTCGAGCAGATGGAGCGAGCGCTGTACGCCGAAGATCCCAAGTTCGCGACAGCGCTCGAGGGAAGCGGGCTGCGTACGTACACCCGGCGACGGGTCTACCAGGCGGTCGCCGGCTTCCTGGTGGGTATCGCGCTCCTCATGGCCGGCATGATCTTCACGCAGATCTGGCTCGGCGTGGTCGGCTTCCTCGTCATGCTGGGATGCGCGGTCCTCGCGATCACCGGCTGGCGCAAGGCCCCCAAGCCCGGCGAGCAGCCGGCCGCAGGAGCCGCGCCCGCGGGCCGCAGGCAGCGGCAGCGCCGCTCGATGATGGACCGCATCGAACAGCGCTGGCAACGCCGCCGCGACGAACAGGGCCACTGACCGGCCCACACACCCATGACGTCGAGGGGTGACCGCACCAGGCGGTCACCCCTCACTCGTACACCCGCAGCCGCCGAAGCAGCCGCCGCAGCCGCCGCAGCAGCCGTAGCCGTCGCAGCGGTCATCACGGGCCGCCCGTCCCTCGGTCGGATGGCGGAACGCACACCACCGAGGGACCGGCCTCCCGCGCCCCTGACCTCGGGTCAGCCGCGCTGGCGGGATGCGCGGCGGGGGAGGACGCCCGACAGGCGGGCTGCCACGGCCCCGCCGCGCGTCGCCCAGCGCTGCGCGGCCGCTGTACGGCGGGCGGACAGCGCCCAGGCGACACGGACGGCCGAGCGCGGTGCCAGCAGGGCCCGTACGCGGCCGCCGCGGCCCTGCGCGGCGCGGAGACCGTCGCGTATCCGGGTGGCGTCGTCCGCCAGGCCGGCCGTGGCACGGGGCTCCGGGGCGTACAGGACCTGCTCCACCGCGCCCGCGACCCGGTGCACCGCGTCGGCCGCCGCGCCCTCCAGCCGGCCAAGCCGTACGATGCGGGCCGCCGAGCGGCGGAGGGTCAGGGACTCGTCCGGCCGGATCCCGTGGTCCCAGGCCGTGTCCACGACCTCCTGCCACACGGCCAGCGTCCGCTCCGCCACGTCGTCGGCCGTGCGTCCCCGGGAACCGAGCCGCCGGGCCCGCACCCGCTGCCGCCACAGCATCGGCAGCAGCGGCACCAGGACCAGCGTGGCGGCGCCCGCCACCGCCAGCAGGACCGGCCCGACGGCCGCTCCCGCGTCCGAAGGCGGCTCCGCACCCTGCGGCGCGGCGCCGGCGCAGCCGTCCGCCCCCGCCACCTGCACCGCGCAGCTGTCCTCCGCCGAGGCCGAGGCCGACGGGGCCGCAGACCCGCGCGGCGCCGTCTCCACCGGACCCGGCGCCTCACCGGCCGGGGTCTCGGGACGGGCGTACTCCGGGATCGAACCCCGCGACGGTGTCGGCTCGAAGCGCGTCCAGCCCACGCCCTCGAAGTACAGCTCGGGCCACGCGTGCGCGTCCCTGATGCTCACCGACATCGTGCCGTCGCCCTGCGGCGTGCCGGGCATGAAGCCGACCGCCACCCGCGCCGGTATGTTCAGCGAGCGGGCCATCGCCGCCATCGTGAAGGAGTAGTGGACGCAGAAGCCCTTCTTGTCCTTCAGGAAGCGCGAGATCGCCGAGATCCCCGTGCCCGACGACACCTCCGTGTCGTATTGGAAGCCGCCCTTCACGGCGAACCAGTCCTGGAGCCGCACCGCACGCTCGTAGTCGTTCGCGGCGCCCGCCGTCACCTTCAGCGCCGTCGCCTTCACATCGGCGGGCAGCGAGTCCGGCACCCGCGTGTACCCGCGCAGCAGCGTGCCCGGGGCCTCCGTGGCGGCGGCCAGTTGCCTGGCCGTCGGCTGGACGGCCAGGCTCACCACCGAGTAGCCGGCGCCGCTCGTCGTCTGCCGGTCGTCGCCGACGAGCGTCCTGCCCTCCGGCTCGTACCGCCAGCGCCCTTCGACGTCCACCTCGGTCGCCGGGAACGGCATCGGCAGCCACTTCTGCTCGTACGAGCCGGACGCCGATATGTTCGTCCTGATCTCCGTCGTCCTGATCCGGTCGCTCAGGCCCGCCGGGCCGGGCAGCCGGCGCGGCACGTCCTGGACACCGCGCACCGACGTCTTCCACGACGTGCCGTCGAACTGGTCGAGGGCCACCAGCCGCAGATACAGGCCGGACGTGTCGGGCGCGTTGGTGCGGTACCGCAGCACCTCCCGGTCCTCCCGCTGGTTCAGGCTGTCCTTGAGGGACACCAGCGGGTTGACCGCCGAGATCATGCCCCCGCCGCCCGGCCCGCCCCCCGTACCGCCGGTGCCGAGCAGCCCGCCGCCCAGCGACGGCAGCACCGCCGGCACGGCCAGCGCGATGCCCAGCGCCAGCGCGCCGATCCGCCGCCCGCTGCGCAGCGGCGCGGGCACCGACCCGTCCGGTGCCCGGAACGCGCCCGAGCCGCCGGGCCGCGCCGCGGGGCCGCCGAACACCCGGCCCCACTGGGCCAGCCGGTCGCGGCCCTCCGCCAGCAGCAGCATCAGATAGCCGGCGGCCGCCACCAGGAACCACAGCCAGTTCGCACCGCCACCGCCCGACAGACCGGCCGCCACCGAGAACAGCGCCAGCAGGGGCAGCCCCGCGGGGGCCGCGCTGCGGAACGTCACCGCCAGCGTGTCCACGGCCAGGCCGATCACCAGCACCCCGCCGATCAGCATGAGCCGGATGCCCTCGGTCGCCGGCGCCGGGATCGCGTACCGCCCGACGTCCTCGGCGCCCGCCGTCAGCAGCACCCCGAAGCGTTCGAAGACCGCGGGCGATGGCAGCAGCCCGGCCGGCGCCACCTCGCTCGCGAAGACCGCCGTCAGCAGCACCAGCGCCACCGCCAGTTGCACGGCCACGGTCAGCGGACGCGCCAGCGGCAGATGCCGCCCGAGCGCGCCCGCCCCGCTCACCAGCGCCAGCAGCAGCGCCGCGACGAAGATCCAGTCCACCCGGTCGACCAGCGGCAGCATGGCGCAGGCCGCCGCCACCGTGGCGGCCCAGGCACACAGCGCGAGACGTCCGCCGCCGCTCATGACCAACCCCCCGAGAAACCCGCCGTACCGCCCTGGACCACTTCCGGCCCGCTGCCCCGCCGTGCCGCGTGCCGCCACAGCTCCGCGAGCGAGTCACCAGGCCGCACGGCGACCGCCGTCCACCCGGCCTCCTGGAGCCGCCGC
>NZ_JABWDV010000449.1 GCF_013362995.1 Streptomyces sp. TRM64462
GCCGTCGCCGCCGGCGCCGCCGCCAGGGTCGGCACCCTGCCCGCCCCCGAGGACTTCGCCAACGTCCCCGGGCTCGGCGTCCAGGGCGTCGTCGAGGGCCACGCCGTCCTCGTCGGGCGGGAGAAGCTGCTGGCCGACGCCGGTGCCGGCGTCGAACTGCCCGCGCCGCTCGCCGCCGCGAAGGACGCCGCCGAGGCCGCCGGCCGTACCGCTGTCGTCGTCGCGTGGGACGGCGAGGCCCGCGCCGTCCTCGCCGTGGCGGACGCCGTCAAGGACACCAGCGCCGAGGCGATCGAGCGGCTGCGCGGCCTCGGCCTCACGCCGATCCTGCTCACCGGCGACCACCGGGCCGTCGCCCAGGCCGTCGCCGCCGAGGTCGGCATCGACGCCGCGCACGTCATCTCCGAGGTGCTGCCCCAGGACAAGGTCGACGTCGTCAAGCGCCTCCAGGCCGAGGGCCGCAGCGTCGCCATGGTCGGCGACGGCGTCAACGACGCCGCCGCGCTCGCCCAGGCCGACCTGGGCCTCGCCATGGGCACCGGAACCGACGCCGCCATCGAGGCCGGCGACCTCACCCTCGTACGGGGCGACCTGCGCGTCGCCGCCGACGCCATCCGGCTGTCACGGCGCACGCTCGGCACCATCAAGGGCAACCTCTTCTGGGCCTTCGCCTACAACGTCGCCGCCCTGCCCCTCGCCGCCGCCGGGCTCCTCAACCCGATGATCGCGGGCGCGGCCATGGCCTTCTCGTCCGTCTTCGTCGTCGGCAACAGCCTGCGCCTGCGCGGCTTCCAGGCCGTCGCCTCCTGAGGGCCCGCCTCCCGAGCGGCCCCGCTCCGGGGCACAATGGCCGCATGTCGCGCGCCCTTCCCGAGCACCCCGCCCACGACGAGCTGACCGGCCGCTGGGCGGACACCGTGCTCCGGGCGCGGGACACCGACGCGTGCATGCCGTCCCCCTACCGCTACGCCCACGAGCTGCTGCGCCGCTGGGCGGAGCCCCACCGCCGGTACCACACCACCGACCACCTCCTCGCCGTCCTGCGCCGCATCGACGAACTGGCCGACTGCGCCGACGACCTGCCCGCCGTGCAGCTCGCCGCCTGGTTCCACGACGCGTACTACCTGCCCGACCGCTCCACCAACGAGGAGCGCAGCGCCCGCCTCGCCGAGAAGGCCCTGCCCGAGCTGGACATCGACCCGGCCCGTACGGCGGAGGTGGCCCGCCTCGTACGGCTCACCGTCACGCACGACCCCGCCCCCGGCGACCGCAATGGCGAGGTGCTGTGCGACGCCGACCTCGCCATCCTGGCCGCCGCGCCCGAGGCGTACGAGGCGTACACGGCCGCCGTACGCGAGGAGTACGGGTTCGTGCCCGACGACGCCTTCCGCGAGGGGCGCGCCGCCGTGCTGCGCCAACTCCTGGACCTGTCACGCCTGTTCCGCACCCCGTACGGCGCGGAGCGGTGGGAGGCGCCCGCCCGCCGCAACATGACGGCCGAGCTGGAGCGCCTGGGAACGCGCGCGGGAATGTAAGCGGCACCGGCGGCGTTCACACCTGTTATGCCGCCCATCGACGATCATGACCCCGCGCCCGCCCCTGACACCGCCGCGAAGCAGCGCATGCCGCTGGCCGTGTACATCCTCGGCCTCTCCGTCTTCGCCCTCGGGACCAGCGAGTTCATGCTGTCGGGGCTGCTGCCGCCCATCGCGGACGACATGGGCGTCTCCATCCCGCAGGCCGGGCTGCTGATCTCCGCGTTCGCGATCGGCATGGTCGTCGGCGCACCGCTGCTCGCCGTGGCGACCCTGCGGCTGCCGCGCAAGACGACGCTCGTCGCGCTGATCACGACGTTCGGTATCGGCCAGGTCGCGGGCGCGCTGGCCCCCTCGTACGGGATTCTCTTCGCGTCGCGCGTCGTCAGCGCGCTCGCCTGCGCGGGGTTCTGGGCGGTCGGCGCGGCCGTCGCCATCGCGATGGTGCCGCCGGGCGCACGCGCCCGCGCGATGGCCGTGATGATCGGCGGCCTGTCCATCGCGAACGTCCTGGGCGTCCCGGCCGGCGCGTTCCTCGGCGAACACCTGGGCTGGCGCTCCGCGTTCTGGGCCGTCGGCGCCGCGTCCGCGATCGCGCTCGTCGGCGTCGTCACCCGCATCCCGAACATCCCGCTGCCCGCCCGGAAGCCCGCGCTGCGCCGCGAGCTGACCATCTACCGGGACCGTCAGGTGTGGCTGGCCGTCGTCGTCACGGCGCTCGCCGCCGGCGGTGTCTTCTGCGCCTTCTCGTACCTGGCGCCGCTCCTCACCGACGTCGCCGGGCTCGACTCCGGGTGGGTGCCGACCGTGCTGGCGCTGTTCGGGGTCGGCGCGCTCGTCGGGACGACGGTCGGCGGGCGGGTCGCGGACGCGCACCTGTTCGGCGTGCTGCTCAGCGGCATCAGCGGGTCGACGGTGCTCCTCGCGGCGCTCGCGCTGCTCGGCGGCAGCCCGGTCGCGGCCGTGGCCCTGTCGTTCCTGCTGGGCGTCACGGCCTTCTACACCGCGCCCGCGCTGAACGCCCGGATGTTCAACGTGGCGGGCGCCGCCCCGACCCTGGCGGGCGCCACGACGACGGCCGCGTTCAACCTCGGCAACACCGGCGGGCCCTGGCTCGGCGGCACCGTCATCGACGCGGGCCTCGGCTACCCGGCCACCGCGTGGGCGGGCGCCGCGATGACGCTCGTCGCGCTGGCGGCGGTGGGCGTCGCGCTGCGGCTGCACCGCCGCGAGAAGGGCGGCGCCCCGAGCCGTATCGTCATGGGCGCGACGACGGACGCGACGGCCGGTACGCCGGTCGTGGACGCGGCGGCCGGTCAGCCGGTCGGGGGCGCGGCGGCCGGTCAGCAGGTCGGAGGCGCGGCGGCCGGTACGCCCGTCACGGGCGCGGTGCCGGGCGCGGCGCCGGGCGTCGCTTCGGGCGGCGCAGCCCCGCGGCCGTGAGCAGCCGCACCAGCTCCTTCGAGCCCACCTCCACCGCGCCGGCCGCCACGGCGTCCGCGTAGCGGTGGGACGGGATGTCGTAGTGGTCGCCGTCGAAGGCGCGCGGCGGGGCGCCGATCGCGGCGGCGGCCGCGTGCAGCTCGTCGAACGACGTGTCACTGATCAGGTGCGACCACATACGGCCGTGCCCGGGCCAGTTCGGCGGGTCGATGTAGAGCGTCACGTCAGGCGCCCCACCGGAGCGACCACGACACCCGCCCGCCCGCACACCCAGTGCGGGTCGGGGCCCAGTTCCGGCTCCACCTCCAGGGCGTGCGGCTCGCCCGCGTCGCACACCGGGCACAGCGGCCAGCGCCCGTACCGCTCCAGCAGGGCGTCCTGCACGTCCTGGGCGATCAGCCCGGCGACGTAGGCGACCCCGTCCGGCCACTGCTCGACCCACCAGCGGCGCTGCGCCACCGCGTCCTCGACCAGCGACACGATCTCCGCCTCGGCGACGTCACGGGCGGTGAGGTCGGCGAGGACCAGGGCACGTGCGGCGTGCAGCGCCTGTTCCAGGGGGTCGGTCTTCTCCATGCGCCCATTCTGACCCGCGGGGTTGACGCACACCATCGCTGAAAATACGTTTCAGGTGTGATCGAAGAGGTGAAGGAAACTTTCACGAGCCCCGGTCAGGCGGGTGCCGCACCCGACGCGCTCGCCGCACCCGACGCACCCGACGCACCCCACGCACCCGACGCGCTCGCCGCGAAGGTGCGCACGCTCACGCCCTCCATGACCCGCTCCATGCAGCGCGTCGCCGAGGCCGTCGCCGCCGACCCGGCCGGGTGCGCCGCCCTCACGGTCACCGGGCTCGCGGAGCTGACCCGCACCAGCGAGGCCACCGTCGTCCGCACCGCGCGCGTCCTCGGCTATCCCGGCTACCGCGACCTGCGCCTCGCACTCGCCGGGCTCGCCGCGCAGCGCCGCTCGGGCAGGCCGCCGTCCGTCACCGCCGACATAGCGGTCGACGACCCGATCGAGGACGTCGTGGCCAAGCTCGCCCGCGACGAGCAGCAGACCCTCGCGGACACGGCCGCCGCGCTCGACACCGCCCAGCTCGCCGCCGCCGTCACCGCGCTCGCCGCCGCCCGCCGCACCGACATCTACGGCGTCGGCGCCTCCGGGCTCGTCGCCCAGGACCTCGCGCAGAAACTGCTGCGCATCGGCCTCGTCGCGTACGCGCCCGGCGACCCGCACCTGGCCGTCACGGCCGCCGTCCAGCTCCGCGCCGGGGACGTCGCCGTCGCCATCACCCATTCGGGTGCCACCGCCGATGTGGTGGAGCCGCTGCGCGTCGCGTTCGAGCGGGGCGCCACGACCGTCGCGGTGACCGGCCGCCCGGACGGGCCGGTCGTCCGGTACGCCGACCACGTCCTCACCACGTCCACCGCGCGCGAGAGCGAGCTGCGGCCGGCCGCGATGTCGTCCCGTACGAGCCAACTCCTCGTCGTGGACTGCCTGTTCACGGGCGTCACACAGCGTACGTACGACACGGCGGCGCCCGCGCTCGCGGCCTCGTACGAGGCGCTGGCCCACCGCAGGACGGCACCCCGCCCCCGTACGACGCGCTGAGCGTGAGCGACCACGAGCGGCCGTCCGCGCCGATGGCCACAGGCAGCGACCACGAGCGACCGCCCGCGCCGACCGCCACGGGCAGCGACCACGAGCGATGCGCACCACCAGCACCGGGAGAACCACGCACCATGAACGACGACCACGCAGCCTCCCTCCGCAGCCACCTCGGGTCCCTCACCACCGAGGGCTTCCGCCCCGACCTCGCCGACATCGACACACGGCCCACCCTCGACATCGCCCGCGCCATGAACGCCGGCGACCAGGCCGTACCGGCCGCCGTCGCCACGCAACTGCCGCGCATCGCCGCCGCGATCGACGCCGTCGCGCCCCGCATGGCGCGCGGCGGGCGGCTCGTCTACGCGGGCGCGGGCACTGCGGGGCGGCTCGGTGTGCTGGACGCCAGCGAGTGCCCGCCCACCTTCAACGCCGACCCGTCGCAGGTCGTCGGCCTCATCGCGGGCGGCCAGGACGCCCTGGTGAACTCCGTGGAGGGCGCCGAGGACTCGACGGCTCTCGCCCACGCCGACCTCAAGGCGCTGGAACTCACGGCGGACGACACGGTGGTGGGCGTCTCGGCGTCCGGCCGCACCCCGTACGCGCTCGCGGCCGTCACCTACGCGCGCGAAGCGGGCGCGCTGACGGTCGGGATCGCCTGCAACCCGGGCAGCGCGCTCGCGGCGGCCGCCGACCACGCGATCGAGGTCGTCGTCGGCCCCGAGTTCATCACGGGCTCGACGCGCCTCAAATCAGGCACGGCGCAGAAGCTCGTCCTCAACATGCTCTCGACGATCACGATGATCCGGCTCGGCAAGACGTACGGGAACCTGATGGTCGACGTCCGCGCCACCAACGACAAGCTGCGCGCCCGCTCGCACCGCCTCGTCGCCCTGGCCACGGGCGCGTCCGACGAGGAGATCGCGGCGGCGCTCGCGGCGACGGGCGGCGAGGTGAAGCACGCGATCCTCGTCCTGCTCGCCGGCGTCGACGCCCCGACCGCCGCGCGCCTCCTGGCGGACCACCACGGCCACCTGCGGGCCGCACTGGCCGCGTCGGCGCCGCCGACCCCTTGAGACCCGCGACGAGAGCGCCCAGGGGAGCGGCACGAGAGCGGGACGGGAGCGGGACGAGAGCGGGATGAGAAGGAGCCGGAAGGGTACGCGGGCACAGGAGGCAGGAGCGTACGGGAGGAGGTGCCGCCCCGTGACAGCGAAGGCCGAGAAGGCCGAGAAGGCCGAGAAGGCCGAGAAGGCCGCCCTGACCAGGTACAAGCACAAACGCGACTTCACCCGTACACCCGAACCGAGCGGCGGCGGCGAGCCGGATGCCGAGCGTCCGTGCTTCGTCGTGCAGATCCACGACGCGACGTCCCTGCACTTCGACTTCCGGCTGGAGGCGGACGGCGTCCTGAAGTCCTGGTCCGTGCCCAAGGGCCCGTCCGCCGACCCGAAGGACAAGCGCCTCGCGATGCCGACGGAGGACCACCCGCTGGAGTACCGGGAGTTCGAAGGCGTGATCCCCGAGGGCGAGTACGGCGGCGGGACGGTGATCGTCTGGGACGAGGGGACGTACCGGAACCTCTCCGACGCGCCCCTGGCGGAGGCCCTCCGCGACGGCCACGCGTCGTTCTGGCTGGACGGCCGCAAGCTGCACGGCGGCTACGCCCTGACCCGCCTGCGCGGCGGGCGGCCCGGCGGCGGGGAGCGCGAGGCGTGGCTGCTGGTGAAGCGGGCCGACGAGCGCGCGGGCGGCGGCACCCCGGACCCGCGCAGGGCGCGCTCGGTGCGTACGGGCCACACGCTGGGGCAGGTCGCGCGAGGTGAGCGACAGTGACGGTGAAGGTGCGGACCGGCGGCCGCACGCTGGAGATCAGCCGCCCGGAGAAGGTGCTGTTCCCGGAGGACGGCTTCACGAAGGCCGACCTGGTCGACCACTACCGTGCCGTGGCGCGCCGCATGGTCCCGCAGCTGCGCGGCCGCCCGCTGATGCTGGAACGCCACCCGGACGGCATCGACGGCGAGGGCTTCATGCAGAAGGACGTCCCGGACCACTTCCCTGACTGGATCCACCGCGCCGAACTGCCCAAGCAGGACGGCACCGTCACGTACGCGCTGTGCGACGACACGGCCACGCTCCTCTTCCTGGCCGACCAGGCCTGCGTCACGCCGCACCGCTTCCTGTCCCGCGCGGACCGCCCCGACCACCCGGACCGCCTGGTCTTCGACCTGGACCCTCCGAAGAGCGGCGACTTCGGCCTCGTCCGCCAGGCCGCGCGACTGCTGCACGCACTGCTCGGCGAGGAGCTGGGCCTGCCGTCCCTGGTGATGACGACCGGCTCGCGCGGCCTGCACGTCCTGGTGCCGCTGGACCGAGGGGCGCCGTTCGACGACGTACGGTCCTTCGCACGCGCCGCCGCCGACGTCCTGGCGGCCCGCCACCCGGACCGGCTCACCACGGAGCCCAGGAAGGACAAACGCGGCGACCGCCTGTACCTCGACACCGCCCGCAACGCCTACGCCCAGACCGCCGTCGCCCCGTACGCCGTACGAGCCCGCCAGGGCGCCCCGGTCGCGGCACCGCTGACCTGGGCGGACGTCGACGACCCGGACCTCACCCCGGTCCGCTGGACGCTCGCGACCACGGACGGGCTCCTGAAGACCAACCCGTGGCAGGACGCGCCGCGCGCCCACGCGCTGGGGCCGGCGGTGCGCCGCTTGAGAACCCTGAAGCAAGGGACACAGTGAAGACGGACACAGTGAAGACATTGAAGACGGTGAAGTAGGACAAGCACACCCCCTACACCCATACGCCCTACACCCACACCCCCTACACCCGGTAAACCCGCCCCTCCACCCCCCACTCCCCGTACGCGGGCCGCAGCCCCTGGTCCATCGCGCGCAGGCAGGGCCGCCCGATATGGGCGTAGACGAGCCGCCGGACGCCGCAGCGGGCGGCCTCGGGCCCGATCTCCCGTACGTGGGCGTGTCCGCCGACCCCGCCCCGGAACCGTATGCGCCGGTTCCACGCCGATGCCTCGGCGAACATGAGATCGGCGCCGCCGGCCCACTCCGGGAACTCCCAGAACTCGGGCGCCCACACGACGACGGCGCCCCCGGCCTCGATGCGGTACCCGCAGGTCGGATGTGAGGTGTGCAGAACAGGCAGGGCGCGAACGCGCAGCTCACCCGCGTCCAGCCCGCCCATACGGGCCACGACCCCCCTTTCCTCGGCCATCCTCCGTACGGCCGTCCGCAGCTCGGCGGCCTCGTCCGTCACGAGCCACCCGTCCAGCCGGCGTGGCCGTGGCGGCGGCTCGGCGCCGGGCCCGCCGTCGAAGACGACGTGCCGCCGCCCGCAGGAGAGGAGCAGCCCGGCGGGCGCGTACCGGGGCGAGTTCATCGCCCCGACACCGAGGAGCGTCGCACGTACGGGCACGGGTACCCGGGTAGCCGAACCCGACGGACAAGAAACCCGAACCAAGCCCGGGAGCCCACCGTGAAGCTCCAGTTCCTGGCCCCGCTGTACGAGCGCCCCGGCCCGGTCGCCTCGGTGTACCTGGACACGTCCCGCGACATCGACGAGCCCGACCGGGCGATCGACATGCGCTGGCGGCACCTGCGGGACAGCCTCCTCGCGCACGACGCCGACCCGGCCACGACCCGCGCCATCGAGGCCGAGATCGGTACGGACCGGGAGATCGCCGGCCTGCACGGGCAGGCGATCTTCGCCGCGCACGGCCGCGTCCTGCTGGCGGAGTGCCTGCCGCGCCCTCCCGCCCGCGACACCGCGGTCTACGGCGTGGTGCCCGACACGGCGCAGCTGTGCGTGCAGCACGCCCCGGACATCACGTACGCGGCGGTCGCCACGCACCGCCTGCGCACCGGGTACGACGGCCACGACGAACTGGAGGTCGACGTCAGCGTGGGCAGCTGGCCGATGAGCCGCGTGGCCCCGCCGCACGAGCTCCACGAGCGGGTACCGGCGGAAGACTGGCCGGACGAGGCGGAACACCTCCTCACCGACCTGGTGGAGGAATCCCCCGAGGAGATCGTCGTCTCGGGCGACCCGTGGGCCGCGAACACCTTCACGCGCCTGGCCCCGAAACGCCTCCGGTCCCGCGTGACGAAGCTCAAGAACGGCGCCCCGCACCCCCCGGACCCGGGCCGTACGGCCCTGGAGGAGAACCTGGCGGACGTCTTCGCGAACCGCCTCAGCGCCCGCGACCAACGCCAGCTGGACGCCTTCCAGGCCCAGCGCGCCCACCGCCCCGACGACTCGGAAGGCCTCCCCGCCACCGTAAGGGCGCTCCAACGCGGCCAGGCCCAGGCCCTGATCCTCACCACGCCCCGACCGGCCGACCAGCACCTGTGGGTGGGCAGGGAGCCCACCCACGTGGCCACGACGGGCCACGAGCTGCGGTCCTTCGGCATCGACTACTTCTGGGAGGAACCCGCGGCCTCCCCCCTGATCCGCGCCGCCACGGTCACCCAGGCCGACCTGATCGTCGTCCCCCACGACGATCTGCCCCTACGGGACGGGGCGGGCGTCCTTCTCCGCTACACCACGCCGTAGCCGGGATCGCGCTTCTACTGGACCACCCGAGGAGGACGGGATGTTGCGCCACACCAGACTGTCCGGCGAATCGGCGGACTACCTCGCCGCCCGCGAGGAACTGCGGCAGGCCGAGATCGAGCTCATGCGCCACCGCGAGAAGGTCGCGGCCCGGCGACGGGCGCTCCCTCAGGGGCCACCCGTCGACGACTACGTCTTCACCGAGGGCCCCGCCGACCTCGACGCCGGCGACACACCGGTCCGCGACGTCACCCTGAGCGGGCTGTTCACCGCCCCGGACGGCCCGCTGATCGTCTACCACTTCATGTACGGCAAGCTGCAGAGCGACCCCTGCCCGATGTGCACCCTGTGGATCGACGGCTTCAACGGCATCGCCCACCGCATCGCCCGCAACGCCGACTTCGCCATCGCCGCGGCCGCCGACGTCCCCACCCTCCGCCGGCACGCCCGTAACCGCGGCTGGCACAGGCTACGGCTCCTGAGCTGCGGCGACAGCACGTTCAAGTACGACCTGGGCAGCGAGGACAAGGACGGCGAACAGGACTCCACGGTCTCCGTCTTCACCCGCGACAGCGACGGCACGGTCCGCCATTTCTACTCCACCCACCCGCGCATGGCCGACGACATCGACGAACGCGGCATCGACCTCCTGGCCCCCGTCTGGCACCTCCTCGACCTGACCCCGCAGGGCCGCGACGACTGGTACCCGAGCCTCGACTACTGACCAGAGGCCTGCTCCGGACGCCCCGGGTCACGGCGGCGCCCCGTAGCTCCTTGATCAAGGCGCGGCCGCGGTGCGGCGCTCCGTGTGGTGCCTTCGCCAGGCCAGGGTCAGTGCCGTGCCCGCGATGGCTGCGGGGAGTGCCAGCGCCGCCGTCACGGTCGTGGCCCACTCGGCGTTCAGCCGCGACGTCTCGCCGCTGCGGAACACGCACGTCGCCTGCGGCGGGAAGAAGCTGGGGTCGCGGGTCTCCGGCGGGTGGAAGCCCCACTCCGCGCCCGCCGCGCACGCCGTCGACGGGCCCGAGAGCAGGGGCCAGGCCATCAGTACGTACACGCCGGTGAACACCGAGGCGGTGACGCAGAAGGCGACCGCCGTACGGCGGAGACTCTCGCGGCGCGTGACGCGGGCGGAACGGGGGCTTCCCGCCGGGAGCTCGACGCACTCGGCGAGCAGGGCGAGCAGGACGCACAGGACCAGGGTCAGCAGGCTCAGCCACAGCAGCGCGCCGAGCAGCCCCGTACCGCCGGCGGACAGCTCGCCCCGCTCGTACTCGCAGATGACGGCGGGCGGGAAGGACGGCCGCCGGATGTCCAGCAGCCGCCCCTGATCCGTGAACTTGCCCTGGGCGCACAGCTCGTCGAACTCCAGCGAGCCCAGGAGGGCCCACCCCGAGCCGAGCAGCAGCACGACGAACGACACACCCGCCGCGGCCCACAGGCGGCCGGTCCGGAAGGCTCCATACGTAAGGGAGTTCGGCATGCGCGGAGGCTAGCTCAGGCGGTCAGGGCCCGGGCTCCGCCGCCGGGGTGTACGGGGCGCCCCAGCCCCAGGCCTGGTGGAGGGCCGTGGCGAAGGCGGCGGCGAGCCTGTGTTCGCCCGACGGGCTCGGGTGGGTGCCGTCGTACGTGTCGGTGTGCAGGTCGTACGGCTCCGGGGGCGACGCCAGGAGGAGCGGGGACCCCGGCGTGTCCAGGTCGGCGACCGCCTTCGCGAGCAGCTCGTTGAAGCGGGCGCACTCCGCGGCGAACGCCGGGTCCTCCTCGGCGCGTACGTTGGCGACGACCGGGAGCAGGACCATCCGGATGTGCGGGTTCGCCGCGCGGGCGGCCGCGATGAAGGCGCGGACGTTGTCGGCCGTCTGGTCGCTGTTCGTGTAGAAGCCGAGGTCGATCAGCCCCAGGGCGACGAGCAGCACGTTCGCCTTGGTGCGCGTCACCGTCTCCTCGATCAGCGGGGCCATGTGCAGCCAGCCCTCGCCCCAGCCCGCCAGGTGCGCCCGCGCCCGTACCGGGAAGGCGGGGTCCGCGTACGCGTGCGAGACCGGGGCGCCGGCGTTCTTGTCGTACAGCTCGGTGCGCGGGCCGACGATGGCGTACGGGCCGCCGAAGGTGGCGTTCAGGTGCTGCCACATGCGGTAGCGCCAGGTGTGTTCGCCCGCGCTTCCGATGGTCATGGAATCGCCGACGAACATGAACCTGGGACGCATGCGCGCCATCATCGCCGGTCGGCGGGGCCGGACGCCACGTGACCATGGACACTGGTGGGTATGTCTTCGCTGCGTATGAGGTGGGTCGGGCTCGGCGTGCTTGCCTGTCTGGGGCTCGGCGGTGGCGCGCCCGCCGTCGCCGCGGCGTCCGAGGACGACGGCGGGTTCACCCTCCAGGACCCGCGCATCACCGAGTCCAGCGGGCTCGCCGCCAGCCGCGCGCACCCCGGGGTCTACTGGACCCACAACGACCAGGACGAGCCGCGGGTGTTCGCCGTCGACGGGCGCACCGGCGAGACCGTCGCGACCGTCACCCTGCGCGGCGTCGGCACGCCCCGCGACATGGAGGCGATCTCCGTCGGCCCCGACGGGAACGTGTACGTCGGCGACATCGGCGACAACCTCAACGGGTCGTGGAGCCATGTCTGGATCTACCGCTTCCCCGAGCCGAAGCAGCTGCGCGACCAGACCGTCGACGCGACGCAGTTCACCGTCACGTACGAGGACGGGGCCCGGGACGCCGAGGCGCTGATGGTCCACCCGAAGACCGGCCGGGTGTACATCGCGTCGAAGAACGAGGACGGCGGCGGGCTCTACGAGGGCCCGGCGCGGCTGTCGGCGCGGGGCGGGAACGTGTTCCGGCGGATCGGCGAGGTGCCGTGGGTCACCGACGGGGCGTTCTCGCCCGCCGGTACGCGGCTGGTGCTGCGGAGCTACTTCAGCGCCCGCGGGTACGCGTGGGAGAACGGGCGGCTCGGCGCCGACGACCGCGTACGGGCGCCGATCCAGGGGCAGTCGGAGAGCGTGACGTACACGGCGGACGGGTCGGCGCTCCTGTTCGGCTCGGAGGGCGAGCGGAGCCGCGTCGTGCGCGTCCCGGTCGAGGGGACGGGCGCGGCGCCGTCCGGCGGCCCGTCGCCGTCGGGCACGGCGGGCACGGCGGGCGCGTCGGCCGGTTCCGGGTCGGGGGCGACCTCGCCCGGCGGCGGCGGCCAGGACGGCGCCGGCGAGGTGGGGCTCGGCGCCGGGGCGGTCCTGCTGGGCGTCATGCTCGTCCTGGGCCTCAAGCGCCTGCGCGGCGGCGACCGCTCCGGCTCATAGGACCGGACGGGCGACGGGGCCGGAGCGCCGCCCGGGGGCTGAGAGCGCCAGGACCGGACGGCGAGCCAGGGGCGGAGGCCCGCCCGAGGCTGAGGGCGCGCGCCAGGGCCGGACGGCGCCAGGACCGGACGGCGCGCTAGGACCGGACGGCGTGCCAGGGGCGGAGGCCGCCCGGGTCGGAGAGCGCCAGGGCCGGACGGCGCGCCAGGGGCGGAGGGCCGCCAGGACCGGACGGCGCGCCAGGGCCGGATGGTGCGCCAGGGGCGGGCCCGTCGAGGGGACGCGGGCCCGCCCTGTCACATGGCGGCCGGTCGGGAGAGCCGCCGGTCGGGCGCGGGCGTCGGCTACTTCTGCTTGCACTCCTTCCAGGCCAGGTTGTAGATGGTCTTGATGTCGCCGTCCGTGGAGTCCATGGCGATGAAGCTGTTGGTCTTCTTCGGGTCGGAGGTGCCCGCGTTGACCCGCAGCTCGGTGTTGATGTTGAAGTTGCGCTTCACGCCGCAGGGCGCCCACACGAGCTGGCCCCACTCGGTCTCGTCGGTGACCTGCCAGTTGTTGTCGTACGCCCCGTTGAAGCGGTGCGTACGGGAGGCCGTGTCGGGCGAGCCCTGGAAGTAGTACGACGCCTTCTGGATGCCGTACGCGCCGCGCTCCAGGTGGGCGTAGCCGCGGTAGTCGGCGCTGGCGACGGCGTACGTGAAGCCGTGCGGGACGTGCACGATCAGGTTGAGCTGGCAGTTCTTGCGGAAGTCCGTCGGCTTGGCGCCGAGGCCGACCTGGGCGAGGTAGTCGCTGTACGTGACGGTGAAGGCCGTGTTGTCGGGGGCGACGGCGACGGCGGCCGTACCCGCGGGGCAGCCCGAGCCGTTGACCGTCGCGATCTCGATGACGATCTTGTCGGGCGGGGCGACGATACCGCTCGGGGCGGCGCCGGCGGTGCCGGGCGCGAGCAGCGTCGAGGCGAGCAGGGCGGCGGTGGCGCCGCCGGTGGCGATGATTCCGCGTCTGGACATGGGACTCCGTTCGGTTGCCGGTCGAAGTGGGGGGTCCAACCGAGAAGGACGACGCCCAAGATGGGCGTGAACATGTCAAACATTCAAACGGTTCGGACCGTTCTGTCCGGCCGTTCGACGCTTCGGATGGTAGGGACCGCCGGGTCGGCTGGATAGGTCGTTAATCGGCCGTGGACACGGCGAAGGGGCCCGGCCTCGACGGGCCGGACCCCTTCTTCCACCTAATTCCGCTTCTTCTGTTCGCGAACGGCTACAGCTTCTCGATCACATAGTCGACACAGGCGGTCAGCGCCTCGACGTCGGCCGGGTCGACGGCCGGGAACATCGCGATGCGGAGCTGGTTGCGGCCCAGCTTGCGGTACGGCTCGGTGTCCACGATGCCGTTGGCGCGCAGCGCCTTGGCGACGGCGGCCGCGTCGATCTCGTCCGAGAAGTCGATGGTGCCGATGACCTGCGACCGCTCGGCCGGTTCCGCGACGAACGGCGTCGCGTACTTGGACTCCTCGGCCCACCCGTACAGGCGGCTCGCCGAGTCCTTGGTGCGGCTGACGGCCCAGTCGAGACCGCCCTGCCCGTTGATCCACTTCAGCTGCTCGTTGAGCAGGAAGAGGGTGGAGAGGGCCGGGGTGTTGTACGTCTGGTTCTTGAGGCTGTTGTCGATCGCGGTCGGCAGCGAGAAGAACTCGGGGACGTGACGCCCGGAGGCGTGCACGCGGCGGGCCCGCTCCAGAGCGGCCGGCGAGAAGACGGCGATCCACAGGCCGCCGTCCGCGGCGAACGACTTCTGCGGGGCGAAGTAGTAGACGTCCGTCTCGGTGATGTCGACGGGCAGGCCGCCCGCGCCCGAAGTGGCGTCCACGAGGACGAGAGCGCCCTCGTCGTCGCCCGCGACCCGCTTGATCGGCGCGGCGACACCGGTGGAGGTCTCGTTGTGCGTGAAGGCGTACACGTCGACGCCCGCCTCCGCCCGCGGCTCCGGGTGCGTGCCGGGCTCGGAGGAGATCACGGTCGGCTCGGCCAGCCACGGGGCCAGCTTCGCGGCCTTCGCGAACTTGGACGAGAACTCGCCGAACGACAGGTGCTGCGACTTCGACTCGATCAGCCCGTGGGTCGCGATGTCCCAGAAGGCGGTGGAGCCGCCGTTGCCGAGGATCACCTCGTACCCGTCGGGCAGCGAGAACAGGTCGCGCACGCCCGTCCGCACCTCGCCGACCAGGTTCTTGACCGGCGCCTGGCGGTGGGACGTGCCGAGGAGGGACGTGCCGGTGGCGGCCAGGGCCTCCAGCGCCTCCGTACGCACCTTGGACGGGCCCGCGCCGAAACGGCCGTCGGCGGGCTTGATGTCAGCGGGAATCTGGATCTCAGCCACGCTCAGGAGCCTAGCCGCTCCCGCCGGGGCACGGACGCGCTTGTCCGTCGAATGAGACGTACGGATGAGACGGTACGGGTGAGACGCGTGAGCGGCGTCACGGCGGGCGCCGAGTGGCGCCGGGGCGCGGCCGGATGCCCGGCCGTGCCGGTGACCCTCGGCGTACGCCGGGGCGGCGCGGCATCCTGGCGGCATGGTGGATCAGCCGGTGCCGCAGGGCCGCGAGCCGCAGGGCCGAGACAAGGACGTCACGCATGCCGACCTCGCACACGCCGTACGCGCCGCCGTACGCGCCGCCGTGCGCGGCGACGTCGACTTCGGGGCGGGTGCCCGGGCGCTGGCCACCATGGACGCGTCCAACTACCGGCGCGTGCCCCTCGGCGTGGTCGCGCCGCGGGACGCGGACGACGTGGCCGCCGTGCTGGAGGTGTGCCGGGCCCACGGGGTGCCCGTGGTGGCGCGCGGCGGCGGGACGTCGATCGGGGGGCAGGCCACCGGTACCGGCGTCGTGCTGGACTTCACACGGTACATGCGCGGCATCCTCCGGCTCGACCCGGAGGCGCGGACCGCCGTCGTCCAGCCCGGGCTCGTGCTCGACCGGCTGCGCGACGCGGCACGCCCGTACGGACTGACCTTCGGGCCCGACCCGTCCACGCACAGCCGCTGCACCCTCGGCGGCATGATCGGCAACAACGCCTGCGGGGCCCACTCCGTGGCCTGGGGCACCACCGCCGACAACGTCCACGGGCTGGCCGTACGGACGTACGGCGGCGGCGCCCTGCGGCTGGGCCGGGACGGGCAGGGCGCGCCGCCCGGTGTCCTGGACCTGGTGCGGCGGCACCTCGCGCTCGTGCGGACCGGTTTCCCGCCGGGGCTGCCCCGCCGTATCTCCGGGTACGCGCTCGACGCGCTGCTCCCCGAACGCGGCACCGACGTCGCCCGCGCCTTCTGCGGCAGCGAGGGCACGCTCGGCGTCGTCACGGAGGCGACGGTACGGCTCGTCGAGGCGCCCGCCGCCCGTGCGCTGGCGCTGCTCGGGTACGCCGACGAGGGCGCCGCCGCCGAAGCCGCCCCCGCGCTGCTGCCGCTGGGCCCGCTCACCGTCGAGGGCATGGCCGATGACCTGGTCCGCGACCCGGCGGCGCGCGCCCGGCTCCCGCGCGGCGCGGCCTGGCTGTTCGCCGAGACGGGCGGGGCGACCCCCGCCGAGGCGGAGGCCCGGGCCCGCGCACTGCTGCGCGCCGCCGACGCGCTCGACGGCACGGTGGTCGCCGACCCGGCCGGGCGGCGCGCCCTGTGGCGGGTGCGCGAGGACGCCGCGGGCACGGCGACCCGTACGCCCGACGGCGCCGAGGCGTGGCCCGGCTGGGAGGACTGCTCCGTACCGCCCGCCCGCCTCGGCCCGTACCTGCGCGACTTCCGCGCGCTGCTCGCCGCGCACGGGCTGCGCGGCACGCCGTACGGGCACTTCGGGGACGGGTGCGTTCATGTCCGGATCGACTTCGACCTGGTCACGCCGCCCGGCGTACGGCGCTTCCGCCGCTTCTCGGAGGAGCTCGCCGACCTCGTCGTCGCCCACGGCGGCTCGCTGTCGGGCGAGCACGGCGACGGGCTGGCGCGCGCGGAGCTGCTTCCGAGGATGTACGGGGCCGAACTGGTGCGGGTCTTCGGTGAGTTCAAGGACCTGTGGGACCCGGGCGGCGGCCTGAACCCGGGCGTCATCGCCCGCCCGGCGCCGCTGGACGCGCACCTGCGGTTCGAGGTGCTGCCGCGCCGGCCCGTGGACGTGGCGTTCGGGTACCCGCGGGACGGGGGCGACTTCGGGACGGCGGTGCGGCGCTGCGTGGGCGTGGCCAAGTGCCGTGTGGAGGGCCCCGGTTCGGGGCCGGGCGTGATGTGCCCGTCGTTCCGGGCGACGGGCGAGGAGCGGCACTCGACGCGCGGCCGGGCCCGGCTGCTGCACGAGATGCTGGCCGGCGAGGTGGTGACGGGAGGCTGGCGGTCGCCGGAGGTGCGCGAGGCGCTGGACCTGTGCCTCGCCTGCAAGGGGTGCCGCAGCGACTGCCCGGTGGGCGTGGACATGGCCACGTACAAGGCGGAGTTCCTGCACCACCACTACGCGGGCCGCCTCCGCCCGGCCGCGCACTACGCGATGGGCGGCCTGCCGAGGTGGCTGCGGCTGGCGGCGCCCCTCGCGGGCGCGGTGAACGCGGCGGCGCGGGTCCGGGCGCTGGCGGCGCTGGGGAAGCGGCTGGGCGGCATCGCGCCGGAGCGGGACGTCCCCGAGCTGGCGCGGGAGACGTTCAGGTCGTGGGCGGCCCGCGGCGGGCCCTGGCCGAGCGCCCCGGAGGCGTACGTCTGGCCCGACACGTTCACGAACCACTTCACGCCCGCGGTCGGCCGCGCGGCGGTCACCGTCCTGGAGGCGGCGGGGGTACGGGTCGCGCTGCCGCCGGGACGGGTGTGCTGCGGCCTGACGTACGTGTCGACGGGCCGCCTGGACGCGGCGCGCACGGTGATGCGCCGCACGCTGGACGCGCTGGAACCGGCGCTCGGGGCTCCCCTCGTCGTCCTGGAGCCGAGCTGCGCGGCGGCGCTGAGGACGGACCTTCCGGAGCTGCTCCCGCAGGACACGCGGGCCCGGACGCTCTCGGGTTCGGTCCGTACGTTCGCCCAGGCCCTGGAGGAGCTGGCCCCCGGCTGGCGGCTGCCCCGCCTGGACCGCCCGGTGGCCGGCCAGACCCACTGCCACCAGCATGCCGTCCTGGGCGACGCCGCCGAACGCCGCCTGCGCGAGCGCGCGGGCCTGGTGGGCGAGCTGAGCGGCGGGTGCTGCGGTCTCGCCGGGAACTTCGGCTTCGAACGCGGCCACTACGAGGTGTCGGCGGCCTGCGCGGAGGACCAGCTCCTGCCGGCGGTCCGCGCGGCACCCCCGGGTGCGGAGCTGTTGGCGGACGGCTTCTCGTGCCGTACGCAGCTCGAACAGCTCGGCGGCCACCGGGCCCGCCACCTGGCGGAGGTACTCGCGGAGGCGCTGGCGGTGGAGGGGCGGCGCGACGCACGTCGTCCCAGCGACTGAGACGGGACGGTGTGCCATAGCCGTAGATGGGTTTCACTACTTACCGTAGAGCCCCGGCAGGAGCCCCCGCCCAGCACGACGACAGAAGAGGTCAGGTCCCGGTGAACGGCCGAGCGCATGCCCGTACCGCAGACACCGCCGCGGTAGCACTCCCCGAGACGGCCGCCGCGCACCCGCGGCGGGCACCGGCCGGTGGCCGGGGCTCGGCAGGGCCGGTGGCGCTCGTCGTGGGCGGGGCGCTGTCGGTGCAGTTCGGCGCGGCGCTGGCGGTGCTGCTGATCCCGCGGGCGGGCGCGCTGGGCGTGGTGACCCTGCGCCTGGCCCTGGCGGCCGTGGTGCTGCTCCTGGTGTGCCGCCCGAAGGTGCGCGGCTACAGCAGGGCGGACTGGGGCACGGTGGTGGCCTTCGGTACGGCGATGGCGGCCATGAACATCTGCATCTACCAGGCGATCGACCGCATCCCGCTGGGCGCGGCCGTGACGCTGGAGGTGCTGGGCCCGCTGGTCCTGTCGGTGATTGTGTCCCGGCGCCTGGTGAACCTGCTGTGGGCGGGCCTGGCGCTCGGCGGCGTGGTCCTGCTGAGCGGCGGCGGCTTCGACCGCCTGGACCCGGTCGGCGCGGGCTTCGCGCTCGCGGCGGGCGCGATGTGGGCGGCGTACATCGTCTTCAGCGCCCGCACGGGCCGCCGCTTCCCGCAGGCCGACGGCCTGGCCCTGGCGATGGCGGTCGGCGCGGCCCTGAGCCTCCCGCTGGGCCTCGCGGAGGCGGGCGCGAAACTGGCGGTCCCGACGACCCTGGCCCTGGGCCTGGCGGTGGCCCTGCTCTCCTCCGTCCTCCCGTACACCCTGGAGCTGATCGCCCTGCGCCGCCTGCCGGCCCCCACGTTCGCGGTCCTGATGAGCCTGGAACCGGCCATCGCGGCCCTGGCCGGCTTCCTGGTCCTCCACCAGGCCCTGTCCTTGACGGACGCCCTGGCGATCACCCTGGTCATCGCGGCCAGCGTGGGCGCCATCCGCTCCCGCACGGCCCGTATGGGGCGGGACGCCACCGGCTGACGGGACCGCTGTCACACCAGGTCATTTCTGTCGCACCTTTCACATGTCCCCGCTGTTACATCTTCACGGAATGGGCACCGTGTCGTGATCAGTCGGACCGAATGCCTTCTCAGCGAGCCCGTGGCCGGATTAGGATTGCTCTGCGTGCCGGTCGACTCGCGGTGTGTGATGCGGAGTTGTCGCTGTTGCCGCTGTCGGGAGGCCGGTTTCGTATTTCGTCATCGCATCCGTGATTTATGGAAGTGGGTGACCCATGCCTCCTCGGCTTGTCGGTCGGCAAGGCTCTCTGAGTGGACAGCAATTCCCGATCGGCGCCGCACCGTTGACGCTGGGGCGCAACAGTGAGAACAGTGTGGTGATCGGCGGGGCGAACGTCTCCCGTTTTCACGCCGAGGTGCGCCGCGAAGGCCACGGATTCGTGCTGTACGACAGCGGCAGCAGCAACGGCACGCGGGTCAACGGGCAGCGGGTGACGTCGCATGAACTGCAGCCGGGGGATCTCATCGAGATCGGGACCGAGACGTTCTGCTTCGAGGCCGCCGACGCGCTGGAGACCATCCTCGACCTCTCCGTGCTGCGCCCGCTCACCCCCTCCGACGCGACCGTGGCGGCAGGGCCGGTGCTGAACGTCACGGTTTCCGGGGGCGGTCCCGTCGGGCTGGCTTTCGCGCTGCTCCTCGAACACCTCATGGGGCGCCGCGTGGCCGTCACCGTGTACGACGGCCGGTGGACGCGGGACGGGGCGAAGGTCGTCTGGAAGAGCGAGGGGCAGGGCAACGTCCGGCGGCAGCAGGTCGTCACGGTCCAGAGCCGCCAGTACCTGAACCTCCCGGAGGAGGTGCAGGAACGGCTGTTCCGCGGCGACGCGTACACCGAGATGTGGCCGGTCGGCCCGGACTCGATCCACGGCCGCGAACCGAGGAACCTGCGTATCGCCTACATCGAGGACACGCTCCTCGAAATGGCCAACGAAAAGCCGGGGCGTATCCGGCTCGTCCCCGAGGTGTTCGACCCGGCCGAATACCAGAAGGCCGGGGGCAAGGACGATGTGCTCGCCATCTGCGAGGGGGGAAGGTCCCGGACGCGGGAGCATTTCGCCGACAAGTTCGGTCAGGCCGACAAATCCATCTACTCGCTGCATGGTCAGCACATTCAGGATGTCGTCCTGGGGCTGCGCGTCAAGTCGACGCTCACCGACCCCATGACCGTCCTGCTCACTGTGGCCCAGAACCGCTTTCTCCTGAATTCCCTGCGCGGTCAGGGATTTCTCAATATGCGGCTCACCGACGCCGAGGCCGCCGAAGTCGTCGGGATCGATCCGGTCCGGCACGTATTCGAGGACTGCATCGCGTCCCGCCCCTGCGTCATGGGGCGGGACGATCACGGCGACTTCCAGTGCGCGACGCACAGCACGCTCTTCCTGCCCGCCATGGTCAGGGGTTCGGCCCTGTGGAAGCGGGTGCTGGAGGGGCTTGCCCTGTTCGGGGTCGCGGAGCGGGACCTGAGCGCCGTCACCGCCTTCCGGCTGGACATGGTGCAGCGGCCCAGGTTCACCACCCGGCTGTTCCCGGCCACGTCGACCACCCCGGGGACGTACGGGTTCCTGCTCGGCGACGCCGCCAACGCCATCCACTTCTGGCCGGGGCGCGGGCTCAACAGCGGCCTTGGCTCCGCCATCTCGCTCGCCCGTTCCCTCAACGGCGCGTGGAACGGCCGGCCCTTCCGGGACGCCGACTTCTCCCGCCACGAAGCGGCCATGTCGATGCTCCAGTACCGGCACAAGAGCCGCGCCTGGAACGCGATGATCACCACCGACGAGGACGGCGTCAGCCGCCCGATCAAGGAGAAGATCGCGCAGAGCATCGAGGACGCGGAGGGGAAGGACCTCGACAGGGACGCGGACCTGGACGCGTTCATGGAGCGGCTGCGGGGCATCCGCGACCGGCTCGCCGCGCGCGTCGCCGGCATGCCCGACGACTCCACGCTCCGGAGCCATCTGGAGAACCTCCGCTCCGACACCTTGCGGACCCTGCTGGACAGCGGAGCGTGGGACACGCTGATCGTCGGCGGTGAGGAAGTCGACATCGACATCTTCTACCGGCAGGACCCGGGCCCGCCGCCCGGCCCACTCCCCGCGAAAACAAGCACGCCTGCTTGATTGTTTCTCCTCGCGCTGTCATGCTCCGGGGCACGCCGCCGTGCCCCGGAGGGAGCGCACCGTGCCCGACCCCGCCGCCGTACCTGCCGTCCTCACGGTCGTCGACGATCTGTGCGACGAGAGTGACGAACTCGACCGGCTCGTCGCCGCGTTGACGCCCGAGCAGTGGACAGCCCCGACGCCCGCGCCCCGGTGGAGCATCGCCCACCAGGTGGCTCACCTGGCCTGGACCGACGAGGTCGCGGTCCTCGCCGCCACCGCGCCGGACGCGTTCGCCGCGCACGTGGCCGAGGCCGCCTCCGCGCCCGCCACGTTCGTGGACGCCGCCGCCGACACGGGAGCCGGCGCACCGCCCGGCGCACTGCTCGGGCGGTGGCGGGAGGCGCGGGAGCGGCTCCAGGACGTGCTGCGCGCCGCGCCGCCCGGCACCCGCGTCCCCTGGTACGGGCCGCCCATGAGCGTCGCCGCGCTCGCCACCGCCCGGCTCATGGAGACCTGGGCCCACGGGCAGGACGTCGCCGACGCCCTCGGAGCCGTACGCGCACCCACCGCGCGGCTCCGGCACGTCGCCTGGATCGGGGTCCGCGCCCGCGACTACGCCTTCGCCGTACGGGGCCTCCAGCCGCCCCGCGACGCCGTACGGGTCGAACTCGCCGCGCCCGACGGCGTCACCACCTGGGCGTACGGGCCCGAAGGCGCCGCCCAGCGCGTCACCGGGCCCGCCCTCGACTTCTGCCTGCTCGTCACCCAGCGCGCCCACCGCGACGACCTGGACCTCCACGCCACCGGGCCCGAAGCCGACCGGTGGCTCGGCATCGCCCAGGCCTTCGCCGGACCGCCGGGACCCGGGCGGGCGCCGGCAGGGCCCGGGCGGGCACCGGCAGGGGAGGCCCCCCGGTGAAGCCCCTCCGCATCGGCAACGCCTCCGGGTTCCTCGGCGACCGCTTCGACGCCGTCCGCGAGATGCTCACCGGGGGCGAGCTGGATGTTCTCACCGGGGACTACCTCGCCGAGCTCACGCTCCTCATCCTCGGCCGCCAGCGCCTCCAGGACCCCTCGCTCGGGTACGCCCGCACCTTCCTCCGCCAGATGGAGCAGAGCCTCGGCCTCGCCCACGAGCGCGGCGTCCGCATCGTCACCAACGCCGGCGGCCTCAACCCGGCCGGGCTCGCCGACGCCCTCCGCGACCTGGCCGCCACGCTCGGGCTCCCCGTACGCGTCGCCCACGTCGAAGGCGACCAGCTCCCGCCGCCCCCCGGCGCCCTCACCGCCAACGCCTACCTCGGCGGCGCCGGCATCGCCGCCTGCCTCGACGCGGGCGCCGACATCGTCGTCACCGGGCGGGTCACCGACGCCGCCCTGGTCAGCGGGCCGGCCGCCGCGCACTTCGGCTGGGCCCCGGGCGCGTACCCCGACGCGTACGACGCCCTCGCCGGTGCCGTCGTCGCCGGGCACGTCCTGGAGTGCGGAACCCAGGCCACCGGCGGCAACCACCCGCACTTCACGCGGTACGACGTACGGCACCCCGGCTTCCCGCTCGCCGAGATCCACGCCGACGGCAGCGCCGTCATCACCAAGCACCCCGGCACCGGCGGCGCCGTCACCACCTCCACCGTCACCGCCCAGCTTCTGTACGAGACGCACGGCGCCCGCTACCCCGGTCCCGACGTCACCGCCCGCCTGGACTCCGTACGGCTCACCCAGGACGGGCCCGACCGGGTCCGCGTCAGCGGCGTACGCGGCGAACCGCCACCGCCCACCCTCAAAGCCGGGATCAACCGGCTCGGCGGCTGGCGCAACGAAGTCGTCTTCGTCCTCACCGGACTCGACATCGAGGCCAAGGCCCGGCTCGTGCGCGAGCAGATGAGCCATGCCCTGGAGTGCTGCCCGTCCGACGTCCGCTGGGAGCTCGCCCGTACCGACCGCGCCGACGCCGACACCGAGGAGACCGCCAGCGCCCTCCTCCGCCTCGTCATCCGCGACCCCGACCCCGACCTCGTGGGCCGCGCCCTCACCGGCGCCGCCGTCGAGCTCGCCCTCGCCAGCTACCCCGGGTTCCACCTCACCGCCCCGCCCGGAAAGCCCGCCCCGTACGGGATCTTCGAGGCCCGCCCCGTCGACCGCGGCGCCGTCACGCACACCGCCGTCCTGCCCGACGGAACCCGCGTCGCCGTCCCGCACCCGCCCCGCACCCTGCCCCTCGCGCCCGTACCCGCACCGGACCTTCCACCGCCCCTGCCGCCCGGCGGGCCGACCCGCCGCGCCCCCCTCGGCCACGTCGCCGGGGCCCGCAGCGGCGACAAGGGCGGCGACGCCAACATCGGCGTCTGGGCCGAGACGGACGACGCCTGGCGGTGGCTGGCCCACACCCTCACCACCGACAGACTTCAGGAGCTCCTGCCCGAGACCCGGCCGCTCACCGTCGAACGGCACGTGCTCCCGAACCTCCGCGCCCTCAACTTCACCGTCACCGGCCTCCTCGGCGAAGGCGTCGCCTCCCAGGCCCGGTTCGACCCGCAGGCCAAGGCGCTCGGCGAATGGCTGCGCGCCCGCCACCTCGACATCCCGGAGGTCCTGCTGTGACCGTCCTCGCCTCCGCACTGGACCCGCACAGCCCCGAGTACACGGCCCACCGTTCCGACATGCTCGCCAAACTTGACCAGTTGAACGCAGAGCACGCCAAAGCCCTGGAAGGCGGCGGCCCCAAGTACACCGCCCGCCACCGCGCCCGCGGCAAGCTCCTCGCCCGTGAACGCGTCGAACTGCTCCTCGACCCCGACACACCCTTCCTTGAGCTGTCCCCGCTCGCCGCCTGGGGCAGCGACCACACCACCGGCGCCTCACTCGTCACCGGCATCGGCACCGTCGAGGGCGTCGAGTGCGTGATCACCGCCAACGACCCGACCGTACGCGGCGGCGCCTCCAACCCCTGGACGCTCAAGAAGGCCCTGCGCGCCAACGAGATCGCGTACGCCAACCGCCTCCCGCTCATCTCCCTCGTCGAGTCCGGCGGCGCCGACCTGCCGTCCCAGAAGGAGATCTTCATCCCCGGCGGCGCACTCTTCCGCGACCTCACGCGGCTGTCCGCCGCCGGAATCCCCACCGTCGCTGTCGTCTTCGGCAACTCCACCGCCGGAGGCGCGTACATCCCCGGCATGTCCGACCACACCGTCGTCATCAAGGACCGGTCGAAGGTGTTCCTCGGCGGTCCGCCCCTCGTGAAGATGGCCACCGGCGAGGAGAGCGACGACGAGTCGCTCGGCGGCGCCGAGATGCACGCCCGCACCTCCGGCCTCGCCGACCACTACGCCCTCGACGAGCCCGACGCCCTCCGCCAGGCCCGCCGGATCGTCGCCCGCCTCAACCACCGCAAGGCCCACGCCGACCCCACCGCCTACGCCCCGCCGCTGTACGGCCCCGAAGACCTCATCGGCATCGTCCCCGGCGACCTCAGGACACCCTTCGACCCGCGCGAAGTCATCGCCCGTGTCGTCGACGGCTCCGACTTCGACGAGTTCAAGCCGCTGTACGGCACCAGCCTCGTCACCGGCTGGGCCACCCTCCACGGCTACCCGCTCGGCATCCTCGCCAACGCCCAAGGCGTGCTGTTCAGCGCCGAGTCGCAGAAGGCCGCCCAGTTCATCCAGCTCGCCAACCAGCGCGACATCCCCCTCCTCTTCCTCCACAACACCACCGGCTACATGGTCGGCAAGGAGTATGAGCAGGGCGGCATCATCAAGCACGGCGCCATGATGATCAACGCGGTGTCCAACTCGAAGGTCCCGCACCTCTCCGTCCTCATGGGCGCGAGTTACGGCGCCGGGCACTACGGCATGTGCGGCCGCGCCTACGACCCCCGCTTCCTCTTCGCCTGGCCCAGCGCCAAGTCCGCCGTCATGGGCCCGCAGCAGCTCGCCGGCGTGCTCTCGATCGTCGCCCGCCAGTCCGCGGCCGCCAAGGGACAGCCGTACGACGAGGAGGGCGACGCCGCCCTGCGCGCGCTCGTCGAGCAGCAGGTCGAGTCCGAGTCCCTGCCGATGTTCCTGTCCGGGCGGCTGTACGACGACGGGGTCATCGACCCGCGCGACACCCGCACCGTGCTCGGGCTGTGCCTGTCCGCGATCCACACCGCACCGGTCGAAGGCGCGCGCGGCGGCTTCGGCGTCTTCAGGATGTGAGGCACCCGTGACAGCACAGACAGCACAGACGGCACAGACAACGCAGGCAGCACAGACAACGCAGGCAGCACAGACAGCGCAGGCAGCGCAGGCAGCGCAGGCAGTGCAGACGCCACAGATGGCGAAGCTGCTCGTCGCGAACCGCGGCGAGATCGCCTGCCGCGTCTTCCGCACCTGCCGCGACCTCGGCATCGCGACCGTCGCCGTCCACTCCGACCCGGACGCCGACGCCCTCCACGCGCGCGTGGCCGACGAGACCGTACGGCTGCCGGGTGCCGCGCCCGCCGACACGTATCTGCGCGGCGACCTCATCGTGCGGGCCGCGCTGGCGGCCGGCGCCGACGCCGTGCACCCCGGGTACGGGTTCCTGTCCGAGAATGCCGGCTTCGCGCGGGCCGTCGTCGACGCCGGGCTCCTGTGGATCGGGCCGCCGCCCGAGGCGATCGAGGCCATGGCGTCCAAGACCCGCGCCAAGAAGCTCGTCGGCATCCCGTCCCTGGAGCAGGTGACGGCCGCCGACCTCCCCGTCCTGGTCAAGGCGGCCGCGGGCGGCGGCGGGCGCGGCATGCGCGTCGTACGCGAACTCGACGACCTGCCGGCGGCGTTGGAGGCGGCGCGTGCCGAGGCGCTGAGCGCGTTCGGGGACGGCGAGGTGTTCGTCGAGCCGTACGTCGAGGGCGGCCGGCACGTCGAGGTGCAGCTTCTCGCCGACACGCACGGCACCGTGTGGACGCTCGGCACCCGCGACTGCTCCCTCCAGCGCCGCCACCAGAAGGTCGTCGAGGAGGCCCCGGCGCCCGGACTCAGCGAGGCGCTCACCGCCGAGCTGTACGCCACGGCCGTACGGGCCGCCCGGGCCACCGGGTACGTCGGCGCGGGCACCGTCGAGTTCCTGCTGGGCCCCGACGGCACCCCGCACTTCCTGGAGATGAACACCCGCCTCCAGGTCGAGCACCCGGTCACCGAAGCCGTGTACGGCGTCGACCTGGTCGCCCTCCAGCTCCGTATCGCCGAGGGCGCCGCGCTGCCGCCCGGACCGCCCGCACCGCGCGGCCACGCCGTGGAGGCCCGCCTGTACGCGGAGGACCCGGCGCACGGCTTCGCCCCCCGGACGGGAACGCTGCACGCCCTGGCGGTGGACGGCGACGTACGGCTCGACACCGGCTACGCGGCGGGCGACGGGATCGGCGTCCACTACGACGCCCTCATCGCGAAGGTGATCGCCCACGCCCCGACCCGCGCCGAGGCCGTACGCAAACTGGCCCACGCCCTCGAACGCGCCCGCGTCCACGGCCCGGTCACCAACCGCGACCTGCTCGTCCGCTCCCTCAGGCACCCCGAGTTCGCGCGGGGAGCGGCCGACACCGCCTTCTACGACCGCCACCTCACCACCCTCACCGCCCCGCACCCCGGCGAGGAGTACGCGGCCGTCGCCGCCGCCCTGGCCGACGCGGCGGCCCACCGTGGCCCGGGCCCCGGCGCGTGGCGCAACGTCCCGTCGCAGCCGCAGACCAGGACGTACGGCGACCACGAGGTCCGCTACCACCGCACCCGCGACGGCCACACACTCGCCGACCACCCGCGGGTACGGGTCGTGGAGGCCGGCCCGCACCGGGTGCGCCTGGAGACCGACGGCGTGGTCCGCCCGTACACGGTCACGCGCCACGGCGGCACGACGTACGTCGACACCCCCACCGCCTCCTACCGCCTCACCCCACGCCCCCGCTTCCCCGACCCGGCCGCCCGTACCGCCCCCGGCTCCCTCGTCGCGCCCATGCCCGGCACCGTGGTGCGCGTCGCGGACGGCCTGGCGGAGGGCGTCCGCGTCGAGGCGGGGCAGCCGCTGCTGTGGCTGGAGGCCATGAAGATGGAGCACCGCGTCACCGCTCCCGCCTCCGGCACGCTCACCGCACTCCACGCCGCGCCCGGCCGGCAGGTCGAACCGGGCGCTCTGCTCGCCGTCGTAACTCCCGTACAGGAGGACCAGGAATGAGCGTCACCGAGACCGAGGAGCACACGGCCCTCCGCGCAGCCGTGGCGGCCCTGGGCCGCAAGCACGCGGAGAACCCCGCGGGGAACCACGCAGCGAACCCCGCGGGGAATCACGAAGCGAACCCCGGAGACCACGACACCCTCTGGACCGAGGCCGGAAAGCTCGGATACCTCGGCGTGAACCTGCCCGAGGAGTACGGCGGCGGAGGCGGCGGCATCGTCGAACTGTCCATCGTCCTGGAGGAACTGGGGGCGGCCGGCTGCCCGCTCCTGCTGATGATCGTGTCGCCCGCCATCTGCGGCACGGTCATCGCCCGCTTCGGCACCGGCGAGCAGAAGCGCCGCTGGCTGCCGGGGCTCGCGGACGGCACCCGCATCATGGCGTTCGGCATCACCGAGCCCGACGCGGGCTCCAACTCCCACCGCATCACCACCACGGCCCGCCGCGCCCCCGGCGGCGGCTGGGTGCTCAACGGCCGCAAGGTGTTCGTCTCGGGCGTCGACATGGCGGACGAGACGCTGATCGTGGGCCGCACCGAGGACGCGCGCACCGGCGCGCTGAAGCCCTGCCTGTTCGTCGTCCCGCGCGACACGCCCGGCTTCCTGCGCACGCCGATCCCCATGGAACTGGACGCCCGGGAGAAGCAGTTCGAGCTCGTCCTCGACGACGTACGGCTGCCCGCCGACGCGCTCGTGGGCGACGAGGACGCGGGCCTCCTCCACCTGTTCGCGGGCCTCAACCCGGAACGGATCATGACGGCGGCGTTCGCGCTGGGCATGGGTCGGTACGCGCTGGGGCGGGCCGTGGCGTACGCGAAGGAACGCCAGGTGTGGAAGGCCCCCATCGGCGCCCACCAGGCCGTCGCCCACCCCCTCGCCCAGGCGCACATCGAGCTCGAACTGGCCCGCCTGATGACCCAGAAGGCGGCCCACCTGTACGACGCGGGTGACGACGCCGGCGCGGGCGAGGCGGCGAACATGGCGAAGTACGCGGCGGCCGAGGCCTGTGTACGGGCCGTCGACCAGTCGGTGCACACGCTCGGCGGCAACGGCCTGACCCGGGAGTTCGGGCTGGCCCGCCTGATCACCGCGGCCCGCGTCGCCCGCATAGCGCCGGTGAGCCGGGAAATGATCCTCAACTACGTGTCGCATCAAACGCTGGGCCTGCCGAAGTCGTACTGACGGGCGGGCAGCCGTACTGTCCGGCAGCCGAACCGACCGGGAGCCGTACCGGCCGGCAGCCGTACCGAGAGCAGGACCAGCACACCCCACCGGAGGCGAACGACGATGCCCCTGATCACCACCGCCCACGACCGCGGCGTCACCACGCTCACCCTGGACGCCCCGGACACCCGTAACGCCCTCTCGGCCCGCCTGGTCGCGGAGCTCGTGGACGCCCTGTCCGGCTGCGCGGAGGACCCCTCGGTCCGGGCGGTGGTGCTCACGCACACCGGCGGCACGTTCAGCGCGGGCGCCGACCTCACGTCGCCGCCGAGCCCGTACACGTTCGTGGCGCTGCTCCGCCGGATGGTGGAGCTCCCGAAACCGGTGGTCGCACGGGTCGCGGGCCACGTACGCGCGGGCGGCCTCGGGCTGCTGGGCGCCTGCGACATCGTGGTGGCGTCCGAGACGTCGGACTTCGCCTTCACGGAGGTACGGATAGGAGTGGCCCCCGCGGTCATCTCGCTCACCCTCCTCCCGCGCCTGGACGCCCGCGCGGCGACCCGCTACTACCTGACGGGCGAGCGCTTCGACGCGCGGGAGGCGGCCCGTATCGGCCTGACGACCCTGACCACGGACGACGTGGACAAGGCCCTCGCGCCCGTCCTCGACTCCCTCCGCAAGGGCTCCCCGCAGGGCCTGGCCGAGTCGAAGAGGCTGGTGACGGCTAGGGTGCTGGCAAGCTTCGAGCGCGACGCGGAGGATCTCGTACAGCGCTCGGCGTCGCTCTTCGCATCGACGGAGGCACGCGAGGGAATGACGGCCTTCCTAGAACGACGGGACCCCGTATGGGCGATCTGACCGAGGGCTCCGCCGCCCGCGCCCCGAAGCAGGACCGCAGCCGGGCGACCAGGCAGCGGCTCCTCGAAGCCGCCGTGGCCTGTCTGGCCGAACGCGGCTGGGCCGGCTCCACGGTGTCGGTGGTGGCGGAGCACGCGGGCGTGTCGCGCGGCGCCGCCCAGCACCACTTCCCGACCCGCGAGGACCTGTTCACGGCGGCCGTCGAGTACGTGGCGGAGGAACGCTCCCAGGCCCTGCGCGCCCTGGACGGCAAGAGCCGCCCCGACGTCGTCGCGGCCCTCGTCGGCCTCTACACGGGCCCCCTGTTCCGCGCCGCCCTCCACCTGTGGGTGGCCGCGTCCAACGAGGACCAGCTCCGCCCCCGCGTCACCGAACTGGAGGCCCGCGTGGGCCGCGAGGCCCACCGCATCGCGGTCGCCCTCCTGAACGCCGACGAGTCACGCCCCGGCGTCCGCGAAACCGTCCAGGGCCTCCTCGACATGGCCCGCGGCCTGGGCCTCGCCACCCTCCTCACGGACGACACGTCGCGCCGGGAGCGGGTCGTGGCGCAGTGGGCGAAGCTCCTGGATCAGGCTCTCGGCTGAAGCGTTTCTGCATACTTCGGTATGCAGATGTGGGGTACGTTTATGCCATGGCTGAGACGACACGCATCACCGTGACGCTCCCCACGAAGCACGTGGAGGAGATCAAGAAGCTGACGGAGAATGTGTCCGCGTATGTGGCCGAGGCGGTGGCGAGACACATCAGACACACGCTGCGCGAGGCTGAGTTCCGACGTTACGAGGAAGAGCACGGCGCCTTCACGGAGGAGGAGCTCGCGGAGGCCGATGCCTGGATCAACGCGGCGCTCAACCCCGAGGAGCCGGCTGACTCCACTGCGAGGGCGGCATGAAAATCCTCGCTGAAACCCTCGTTTTGGACGCTGAGGGACTGTCGGCCTGGGTCACCCAGGATCGCAAGATCACGGCCGCGCTGAGGCGGTTCCACGACAAGGGCGCCGAGTTCGTCGTCGGTGCCAACACGATCATCGAGGTCATGCATGGACGGGTGAACGTCCCGCGGCTGAACTGGGCTCTTTCCCAGGTGAAGGTCGAACCGGTCACCGAGGAGTCCGCCAAGGCCGCCGCCCGGCTCCTGCGGGACACCGGCCTCCACGGCCACAAGTACGCCATCGACGCCACCGTCGCCGAGATGGCGCTGCGCCAGCCGGGCCCTGTCGTGATGCTCACGTCCGACATCGACGACATGGCCCGCCTGTGCGGCGACAAGGTCCGGCTCATCGGCCTCTGAGACGAGGCGGGGGGGGGCACCCGGGGAGGCGCCCCCCGGGGCCCCGAGGGCTCAGCCCACGATGTCCGCGTAGCCCGCGATCTCGCGCGGGCTCCGCACGCCCGGGCCCACGTAGCGGGCCGACGGGCGGACCAGGCGGCCCGTGCGCTTCTGCTCCAGGATGTGCGCGGACCAGCCGGCCGTGCGGGCGCAGGTGAACATGGACGTGAACATGTGCGCCGGGACCTCCGCGAAGTCCAGCATGATCGCCGCCCAGAACTCCACGTTCGTCGCGAGGACCCGGTCCGGGCGCCGGTTGTGGAGCTCCTCCAGGGCCGCCTTCTCCAGGGCCTCCGCCACCTCGAAGCGCGGCGCGCCCAGCTCCTTCGCCGTACGGCGCAGCACCCGCGCGCGCGGGTCCTCGGCCCGGTACACGCGGTGCCCGAAGCCCATCAGCCGCTCGCCCTTGTCCAGGGCCCGCTTGACGTACGCCTCGGCGTCGCCCGTCCGCTCGATCTCCTCGATCATGCCGAGGACGCGCGACGGGGCGCCGCCGTGCAGCGGCCCCGACATGGCGCCGACCGCGCCCGACAGCGCCGCCGCGACGTCCGCGCCCGTCGACGCGATGACCCGCGCCGTGAACGTCGACGCGTTCATGCCGTGCTCAGCCGCCGACGTCCAGTACGCGTCGACCGCCTTCACATGCTTCGGGTCCGGCTCGCCGCGCCAGCGGATCATGAACCGCTCGACCACCGACTGCGCCTTGTCGATCTCGCTCTGCGGCACCATCGGCAGCCCCTGCCCGCGCGCGCTCTGCGCGACGTACGACAGCGCCATGACCGCCGCCCGCGCCAGGTCGTCGCGGGCCTGCTCCTCGGAGATGTCCAGGAGCGGCCGCAGCCCCCACACGGGCGCCAGCATCGCGAGCGCGGACTGCACGTCCACACGGATGTCACCGGAGTGCACCGGGATCGGGAACGGCTCGGCGGGCGGCAGGCCCGGGTCGAACGCCCCGTCGACCAGCAGGCCCCACACGTTGCCGAACGACACGTGCCCCACCAGGTCCTCGATGTCGACGCCCCGGTAGCGGAGGGCGCCGCCCTCCTTGTCCGGTTCGGCGATCTCCGTCTCGAACGCGACGACTCCCTCGAGCCCGGGTACGAAGTCGGACATCTGGCGGCTCCTCGTGGTGACGTGTGGTGACGTGTGGATGGCGTGTGTATGAAAGGAACAGTGACCCAGCCGATGAGTCTGTCGGGTTCCCCCGATGCGGGGAAGCGTGACATCAGGCACACTGCCCCGATCCGGGCCCGGAGGATTAGCGGCCCTGGATGCCGGGCACACTCACCCGCTGCGGCAGGATGGACGGCGTGACCGACGCTCTCGATCCTGCCCTGGAATCCGACCTCGATCCCGTTCTCGATCCCGCGCCGATGCGCGAGCAGTACCACACCGCCGTACTCACCGAGCGGGACCTCGCCGACGATCCCATGAGCCAGTTCGTCCGCTGGTTCAAGGACGCGACGAGCAGCACCGAGATCCACGAGCCGAACGCCATGGTCGTGTCGACGGCGAGCCCCGACGGCCGCCCCTCGTCCCGTACGGTCCTGCTGAAGCACTACGACGAGCGCGGCTTCGTCTTCTACACCAACTACGGCTCCCGCAAGGGCGCCGAACTGGCCGCCAACCCGTACGCGTCGCTCCTCTTCCCCTGGCACCCGATCGCCCGCCAGGTCATCGTCACCGGCGCCGTGACGCGGGTCGGCCGCGACGAGACCGCCGCGTACTTCCGTACCCGCCCGCACGGCTCCCAGCTCGGCGCCTGGGCCAGCGAGCAGTCCTCCGTCATCGCGTCCCGCGCCGAGCTGCTCGCCCGCTACGAGGAGCTGGCCGCGCGCTACCCGGACGACGAGCAGGTGCCGGTGCCGCCGCACTGGGGCGGCTACCTGGTGGTGCCGGACACCGTCGAGTTCTGGCAGGGCCACGAGAACCGGCTGCACGACCGGCTGCGGTACGTGTACGAGACGGGCGGGAGCGGCGGGAGCGGCGGGAGCGGCGGGACGGGGACGTGGCGCGTGGAGCGCCTCTCTCCGTGACGTACGGCCCGGGCCGCCACGTACCGCCCCGGGCACGCAGAAGCCCGCGGACTCTGCTCTCCTCCGCTAGCAAGAGGAGGTCGGCCGGATGTGCCGACGAGCCCGCGGGCCGGTGACTGCATTGGGATACGGCAGGAGGCCTGCCGTCATGTGACGACAGGCCTCAGCCCGCAGTCACCTCACGCATCCGAAAAGAAACCACTTCCGGATCACCTCCCTTCTCGTGTGCCGCCACACTAGGAACCCCGCCCCCGCCATCACAACCGAATTTCGCGAACCCGGTGTGTCCTGCGTCACGGCCGGGGTTGAATGGCCGGGCGCGTGCGGGTGCACGTGCGGACACGTCCAGGGGGTGCCGGGATGAGCGCGTCCGGAAGCGACACGGATACGGACACGGACGCATCGGGCAGCGATACCGCGTCGCGCGCGGACGGTGACCTGCTCACCGCGCTGCTCGACGGGATGGACGCCGCGCTGTGCGCGTTCGACGCGGACGGCACGGTCACCCACTGGAACCGCGAGGCCGAGCGCATACTCGGCTGGCCCGCCGCCGAGGCGATCGGCCGCCGCGGCCTGGCCGGCTGGGCGGCCCGCCCCGCCGACGTGCCCGCCCTGGACGAACGGCTCGCCACCGCGGCGGCGACGGCACCCGCCCGCCTGGTCCACGAGTGCGCGCTGCTCCGCAAGGACGGCGGCCGGGTCCTCGTACGGGTCCAGTCGGCGGGCGTACGCGGCGCCGACGGGCGGCCGGCCGGCGTGTACTGGGCGTTCGGGGAGGTGCACACGCAGCTCGACTTCGAGCGGTCCGTGGCGCTGAGCGAGGCGCTGTTCGGGGACGAGGCGTCGTGGGGCGTGGTGGTCGTGGACGCCGATCTGCGCCCGGCCGTCGTCAACGCGTGGGCGGCCCGTGCGCTCGGCACGACCCGTACGGCGCTGCTGGGCCGGCCGCTGGGCGACGCGGTGGCGCAGGGCGTGGAGCAGCTGGAGGCGGCGCTGGAGCACGTACTGGCGGAAGGCACTCCGGCCCAGTCGCCGGCCGACGTGTGGGCGACGGTCCGCACGCGGGACGGCGAGCGGCGCCGCTGCTGGCGCTCCGGGTTCGTACGGCTCACGTCGCCGCTGTCGCAGGAGCCCGCGCCGCTCGGTGTGGCCTGGCTGTTCCAGGACGTGACGGAGGCGCGGCTCGCGGAGCAGGACACCGACCGGCTGCGGTTCCGGGCCAGCCAGCTGCACCGCGCGGGCGGCGCGGCCGCGGAGTGCGAGGACCCGATGGAGGCGGCGACGGCGTACCTGGACTTCGCGCTGGCCGGGTTCGCGGACGACGCCCTCCTGGACCTGCTGCGCGGTGCGGAGGACCGGCTGGTGCGGGTCGCGGCCACCCCCGCGGGGGCGCCGGGACCGGTGGCGCGGGTACCGGGCGCGGGCCTGCCGGTGCCGTACGCGCCGGGGCACCCCGCGCTGCGGGCACTGGACCGGGCGGGCGCGGTGCGCGCGAGCGCCTGGGCGTCGGGCCCGGCGGAGCGGTGGGCGGCCGAACGGCACTGGCCGCGCGACACGGCGCACGCGCTGTGCACGGTGCTGCGCAGCCGGGGCCGCACGCTGGGCGTGGTCACCTTCCTGCGCACCGCGACCCGCCCGGCCTTCGAACGCCCGGACGTGACGTACGCGGAGAGCGTCGCGGTCCGCGTGGCGGCGTCGGTGGACCTGGCCCGCATGACCCCTTGAGGCCCAGAGGCAGACGGGGGCTGCTCACGGCGACTGCGGCCGGCAGTCGCGGCAGCGGCCGGGTGCGGGGGCGCGGAAGGCGCGGTCGCAGTCCTCGCAGGTCTGGAGCGGGGCGGGCCGGTCGGCGGCGGGCTCGTCGGGCAGGGGCGGCGGGATGAGCGCGGCGAGCCGGTGGCCGAGGAAGGCGGCGGGGTGGGCGATCTGCTCGGGTAACCCGGCGGTGAGGGCCTGCCGTACGGCGTCGGGGCGGGCGTCCCGCTCCAGCCAGGCGGCGACGGCGGGGGCGAGCCGCTGGACGTCCGGTTCGGCCAGGAGGAGGCGCGGGTGGTCGCGCCGCAGCCCGGCGAGGAGCGCGGTGGCGGCCTGGAGGCGACCGGGCTCGGGGTCGCGGGGCGCGGGGAGGGCGGCCTTGGGCTTGGGCGCGGGCTTGG
>NZ_JABWDV010000450.1:0-4062 GCF_013362995.1 Streptomyces sp. TRM64462
CGGGGGCGTTCGACCCGGTGCGCGCGCTGCTGTGGTTCGCGGCGGTCCTGGTCCTGGGCGCCGACAGCCTCCTCGCGCCGCTGGCGGCCGCGGCACTCCTGGTGGGCCTCGACGCCGGCGCCCGGGGCGGCGCGGCAGCGGCGGTGATCGGCCTCCTGGCGGCCCTGACGGCCCGCGTCCCGCCGCTGACCGCCCTCCTGACCCGGCGGCGGCCCCAGGCGCAGGGCCCGGCACCGTCCCCCGCGCACCCGGAGACGCACCCCGGGGCGAACCCGGAGGCGCACCCGGAAGGACGCCCCGGGGCCCGCCTGGAGGCCGCCGCAGCCGCCGCCCACCCCGTCGGCGCCGAACCGGGCAGGACCGCTGGGCCCGCGGGCCCAGGGCCCAGACCGGCCGGAGCCACCCCGGGCCGCGCCCCGACGCGTGCCGGCGGGGCGCGGCCCGCGCGGCTCAGGGCGCATGGGGTCGCCGTACGGTTCGGCGGGTTCACCGCCCTGGACGGGGTCGACTTCGCCGTGCCCGGCGGGCAGGTCACCGCGCTCGTGGGGCCGAACGGGGCGGGCAAGAGCACCCTGTTCCACTGCCTGGCCGGCACGGTACGCCCCGCCTCCGGGCGCGTGACCCTCGACGGCGTCGACATCACCCGGCGCCCCGCCCACGCCCGTAACGGGCTCGGGATCGCCCGTACGTTCCAGGAGCTGGCCGTCTTCCCGTCGCTGACGGTCGCCGAGAACGTACGGGTCGGCGCCGAGCAGGGGCACGTCCGGGACGACCCCGACGACGCCACCGAGCAGGCGCTGCGCCTCCTCGGCCTGGACGGATCCGTGCGCGCCCGGCCCGCCGCCGGGCTGTCCACGGGCGTCCTGCGCCGGGTCGAACTGGCCCGGGCACTCGCCGGGCAGCCCCACACCCTCCTCATCGACGAGCCCGCCGCCGGACTCGACGCGGCCGAGACCGCCGCGCTCGCCCACGTCCTCACGGCCCTCGCCGCCGACGGCATGGCGGTCCTCGTCGTCGAGCACGACCCGGACCTCGTCGCCGGTATCGCGCACACCGTGCACGTGATGGAGGCCGGGAGGATCGTGGCATGAGCGGCATCGAGATGGAGCTGCGGCGCGTACGGGTGCGGTACGGGCCGCTCGAAGCGCTGCACGGCATCGACCTGCCGGTGCCCGCCGCCACGGTCACGGTGCTCCTGGGCCGCAACGGCGCCGGCCGTACGACGGTCCTGCGCACCCTCGCCGGCGCCGTACGCCCCGCTGCCGGGCGGGTCCTGTGGCGGGGCGCGGACGTGACGCGGACGCCCGCGCACGAACGGGCGCGCCGCGGGCTCCGGTTCGTACCGGACCTGCGGGCGGTGTACGCCACGCTCACCGTCGCCGAGAACCTCGAACTCGCGGCGGCCGGGCCAGGCGCCGCGGCGCCCGCGCTCGACGCGTACCCGGAGCTGCGGCCCCTCCTGGCCCGCCGCGCGGGCACGCTCAGCGGGGGCGAGCAGCGGATGCTGGCCCTGTGCCGGGCGCTGCTGCCGCCGCGCGACGGCCCGGCGCGCGTCGTCCTGGTCGACGAACCGACCCTCGGCATGTCTCCGGCGGTCGCGGCCCGCACGTACACGCTGCTGGCGGATCTCCGCGCCGCGGGCACCGCCGTCGTCACCGCCGAGCAGCGTCTCCCGCCCGGCCTGCCCCCCGGAACCCTGGCCCACGAACTGCGCCGCGGCGCCCTCGCCTTCAGCGGCGAGGCAGCCGAACTCCCCGCCCACGACGTACGTCAGTGAACGGTCGGCGCCGCCTCCTTCCCCGCACCGTCCGCCTCCGCCTCCGTCTCCGTCTCCGTCTCCGCAGCGGGCGGTGCCGTCCCCGAGCCCTCGGGGAGCCGTAGCAGCATGCCCGGGCTGATCCGGTCCGGGTCGTCGCCCACGACCGCACGGTTCGTCTCGTACAGGGATTTCCAGCCGCCCGGGACGCGGAAGCGGCGGGCGACGGCGATGAGGGTGTCGCCGGGCTGGACCGTGTGGAAGCGGCCCGACAGGCCGTAGCGGCGCGAGCATTCGGGCCACGCCCGCCAGCCCTGCCAGCGCAGCACCTCCTGCGCCACCGCGATCTGCTCGTCGCGCGACGCCAGGTCGGCGCGCGCGGCATGGGCGAGGCCGCCGAAGGCCTCCCACGTGGACTGGCGGAACTGCAGCCCGCCGTAGTAGCCGTTGCCGGTGTTGACGTGCCAGCGCCCGCTGCTCTCGCACAGGGCCACGCACCCCCACGGCCAGTCCCCGGGGCAGTCGTCCGGCGTGCCCGTACCCGCCTCGTGGTGCGGGTGACCGTGGCTCAGCTCCGGGCCGGGCGCGGGCGGCGGCTCCCCCGCCGGCCCGTACGAGCCCGCCCACCCCTGGGGTACGGCGACGGCGGAAGCAGCGGAGGCGAGAGCGACAGCGACAACGGCGGCGACAGCCGGCAGCACGGGCATCGTCTCACGCTAGGCACCGCCCCGCCGCACACTGCCGCAGCCCCGCGGCGTGCCGCGCACGCCGCACCGCAACCCCACCCGATCGGCAGACCCCGGTCGGCAGACCTCGATCGGCAGACCCCGGCGCCCGCCCCGGCGCGACCCGGCCGTGCCCGCCTCCCCAGGCGCCCCGAACACTCCAGGCCACGCCCTCCCGCCACCTAAGGCTCGATTCCGTCCCCCCGCGCGCGTGACCCCGGCCACAGCTCACCCGTTGAACTCGTCATGAGACGTGCCGGGACCCGCCCGGCGCCACACGCACCAACGAGTCCGAGGAGCCACCCGTGCCGCGCATGCTCGACGTCAGCGAGGACGTACGCGCCGAGATCGGTGACGAAGAAGCCGACCGGCTGCTCGCCGGCGAGAACGCCCCGGGCAGCTACGACTGCACATCCTGCCGCACCCCGGGCGATTCCGAGCAGGAACGCACCAGCACCGTGCTGTTCGTCGGCGACGAGACCGCCGTCCTCGCCTTCGCCCACGCCACCTGCATCCCCTCCCAGGTCGTCAAGGTCTCCGAGGAGCAGCTGCAGGGCGCGGTCCGCTCCATCACCGGCGAGGAGCCGCAGCCCGGCGCGGGCGCCGTCGGCGCCCCGATCCCGGCGCAGCTGCCCAACGGTGCCGAGCAGGCCGTGCTCGGCATCACGAGCGGTCTGGTCCTGATCGACGGCGAGCTGCACCCCGCGCTCGTCGTCGAGCCGACCGAGCCGATCGCCCGCCCCGGCGCAGGCGGCGCGGGTGACGAGTTCCTGCCGCTCCTCATCGAGCAGGGCTTCCTCCCCGTCTCCGACCTGAACCAGAAGCCGTCCGCCCTCGCCGGCTGGTCCGTGCTGCTCGCCATGGGCCAGCTGCACGCGATCCTGCAGCCGGGTACGGGCGCCGGCGGCCAGCAGGCGGCCTGGTGGCAGGCGCACCAGCCGCTCCAGGTCACGGACGGCTGGCGGGCCGCCGCCAACAAGTCGCACACGGTCCTGGTGTTCGCCGCGCCCGTCGGCTCCATCGGCCAGCAGCCCCGCGAAGACCTGCTGCGTGACGCGCTGGAGAAGGCCGCCGCCAACGGCCGCCTGGTCGCCGCCGCCATGCCGCTGGCCGGCACCTCCTGATGGACACGCTGCGCCCCGCCATACGGCCCGCGCCCGCGTTTTCGCCGTACGGACCGCATCCAACAAACAGCGGGGTCGTTGGCACCTACGTGCAGCACTCATACGAGCCCTCCCGCCAGCCGTACCAGCAGATCCCCTCGATGCGCCCGGCGCAGGACGGGCCGTCCGGGTACTCCACGACGCCGATCTACGACGCGCTGTACTCGGAGTACCTGCGGTCGTTCCGGACCCTGCCGGGCGACCGCAGCGGCGAGGAGGACCTCGGGTTCAAGAGCTTCGGCTCGCTGGCGGCGGCCCACAGCCTGGGCAGCCACACCTACGGGCAGGGGTTCCAGGCGACGCAGTACGGCGGCTACACGGCGGGCGGCCGCCACGCGGGCCAGGCGCAGGCCGCTCTGCCACCGGCGCCGCGCAGAGGGCTGTAGGAGCGGTTGTCGGGGCGGTGACAGAGCGGCGG
>NZ_JABWDV010000450.1:4143-9250 GCF_013362995.1 Streptomyces sp. TRM64462
CCCGCCGCCGTTCGTACGAAGACGCGCCGTCCCGCGCGGCTCCACTGCTCCGCTTCTGCTACTTCTTCTTGCCGCGCTTCTCGCGCACCCGCACCGAGATGTGGATCGGCGTGCCCTCGAAGCCGAACTCCTCGCGCAGCCGCCGCTCCACGAACCGGCGGTAGCCGTGCTCCAGGAAGCCCGACGCGAACAGCACGAACCGCGGCGGCTTCGTGCCCGCCTGCGTGCCGAACAGGATGCGCGGCTGCTTGCCGCCGCGGATCGGGTGCGGGTGCGCGGCGACCAGCTCACCGAGGAACGCGTTCAGGCGGCCCGTCGGGACGCGGGTCTCCCAGCCCGCCAGGGCCGTCTCGATCGCCGGGACGAGCTTCTCCATGTGGCGGCCGGTCCGCGCGGACACGTTCACCCGGGGCGCCCACGAGACCTGCTGCATCTCGGTCTCGATCTCCCGCTCCAGGTAGTAGCGGCGCTCCTCGTCCAGCTCGTCCCACTTGTTGTACGCGATGACGATCGCGCGCCCGGACTCCACGGCCATGGTGATGATCCGCTGGTCCTGGACGCTGATCGATTCGGTCGTGTCGATGAGGACGACCGCGACCTCGGCCTTCTCGACGGCGGCGGCGGTGCGCAGCGAGGCGTAGTAGTCCGCGCCCTCCTGGAGGTGCACCTTCTTGCGGATACCGGCCGTGTCGACGAACTTCCAGGTCGTGCCGCCGAGTTCGATGAGCTCGTCGACCGGGTCGCGGGTGGTGCCGGCGAGTTCGTTGACGACGACCCGCTCCTCGCCCGCGACCTTGTTGAGGAGGGACGACTTGCCGACGTTCGGGCGGCCGATGAGCGCGATACGGCGGGGGCCGCCGACGGCGGTGCCGAAGGTCTGCTCGGGTGCGTCGGGCAGGGCCTTGAGGACCTCGTCGAGGAGGTCGCCGGTGCCGCGGCCGTGCAGCGCGGAGACCGGGAAGGGCTCGCCGAGGCCGAGGGACCACAGCATGGCGGCGTCGGCCTCGCCGGACGGACCGTCGACCTTGTTCGCGGCGAGGACGACGGGCTTGCCGGCCCGGCGCAGCAGCTTGACGACGGCCTCGTCGGTGTCGGTGGCGCCGACGGTCGCGTCGACGACGAAGACGACGGCGTCGGCGGCGTCGATGGCGAACTCGGCCTGCGCGGCGACGGACGCGTCGATGCCGAGGACGTCCTGCTCCCAGCCGCCGGTGTCGACGACCTTGAAGCGGCGGCCCGCCCACTCGGCCTCGTACGTGACGCGGTCGCGGGTGACGCCCGGCTTGTCCTCGACGACGGCCTCGCGGCGGCCGATGATGCGGTTCACCAGGGTCGACTTGCCGACGTTCGGGCGGCCGACGACGGCGAGGACGGGGAGCGGGCCGTGCCCGGCCTCCTCGATCGCGCCCTCGACCTCCTCGATGTCGAAGCCCTCTTCGGCGGCGAGCTCCATGAACTCCGTGTACTCGGCGTCGCCAAGTGCCCCGTGGTCGTGCTGGTCGTTCATGAAGTCCGTTCCTCGTGCGTTCGTGGTGGTCGGTGAGCCGTCCTGCGGGCGGCTCACTACTGGAGTGTCGCTCAGCGCCCGGTGAGGCGCCTGGCGTTTTCCAGGTGGGCGGTGAGCCGCTCCTGGATACGTACGGTGGCCTCGTCGAGCGCCTTGCGCGTACGGCGGCCGGTGCTGTCGCCCGCCTGGAACGCGTCGCCGAAGACCACGTCGACGCGGCTGCGCAGCGGGGGCAGCCCCTTTATCAACCGTCCGCGGCGCTCGCTGCTTCCCAGGACGGCGACGGGGACGATCGGCGCGCCGGACCGTACGGCGAAGTAGGCGAGGCCCGCGCGGAGGGAGGCGAAGTCGCCCTCGCCCCGGGTGCCCTCCGGGAAGATCCCGAGGACGCCGCCGTCCGCGAGGACGTCGAGGGCGCCGCTGATCGCGGTGCGGTCGGCGGAGGCGCGGTCGACCTTGATCTGCCCGATGCGGTCGAGGAACGGGCCGAGGGGGCCGACGAACGCCTCCTTCTTGATGAGAAAGTGCACGGGGCGGGGCGCGGTGCCCATGAGCATGGGGCCGTCGAGGTTGTGGGCGTGGTTGACGGCGAGGATGACGGGGCCGGCGGCCGGGACGCGCCAGGCACCCAGGACGCGCGGCTTCCACAGCCCGTACATCAGGCCGATGCCGATGCCCCGCCCCACGGCGGCGCCCTTCGCCGACGCGGTCACTTGGCGGCCGCCCGCTTCTCCTCCACGAGGGTGACGACGCACTCGATGACCTGCTGGAGCGTGAGGTCGGTGGTGTCGACCTCGACGGCGTCGTCGGCCTTGGCGAGGGGGGAGGTCTTGCGGGTGGAGTCGGCGGCGTCCCGCTTGATGAGGGCTTCCCGGGTGGCGGAGACGTCCGCGCCCTTGAGTTCGCCGGCGCGGCGGGCGGCGCGGGCCTCGGGCGACGCGGTGAGGAAGATCTTCAGGTCGGCGTCGGGCAGGACGGTGGTGCCGATGTCCCGGCCCTCGACGACGATGCCGTACGGGGCGGCGGCGGCGATGGACCGCTGGAGTTCCGTGATCCGCGTGCGGATCTCGGGTACCGCGCTGACGGCGCTGACCTTGGAGGTGACCTCCTGGGTGCGGATCGGTCCGGAGGCGTCCACGCCGTCGACGGTGATCGTCGGGCCGGCCGGGTCGGTGCCGGAGACGATCGCGGGCTTGCCGGCGGCGTCGGCGACGGCGGCGGGGTCCGTGACGTCGATCCCGTTGGTGATCATCCACCAGGTGATCGCCCGGTACTGCGCGCCGGTGTCCAGGTAGCTGAGCCCCAGCTTGGCGGCGACCGCCTTGGAGGTGCTCGACTTGCCCGTGCCGGAGGGGCCGTCGATGGCGACGATCACGGATTCCACGGTGTCGGACACCTTCCTGATACGCGGGAGAGGGCCGGCCGGTTGCCAAGGACCCGCCACAAGGTTACCGACTGTCCCCACCACCCACTGCACCCGTGCGAACCACCCCGCGCCCCCCGCCTACTGCCGCAACGCCCAGCCCCGCTCCCTCAGCGCCGCCGGCCCAATCCTCGACGCCGACCTCGCACTGCTCGGCGCCAGGGCGCCTCCCAGGCTTCGGCCGGCTGCGCCGGACTCCGTCCGGCGACCCGGGCCGGATCGCCTCGGACCCACTACTGCCGCAACGCCCAGCCCCGGTCCCTCAGCGCCGCCGACAGCAGCGGGGCCGCCGGCGGGGACACCATCAGCTGCACCACGCCCGCCTGCTGGCCCGTGGCGTGCTCGATGCGGACGTCCTCGACGTTGACACCCGCACGGCCCGCGTCCGCGAAGATCCGGGCCAGTTCTCCCGGCTGGTCGCTGATGAGGACGGCGACCGTCTCGTACGGTGTGGGTGCCGTGCCGTGCTTGCCGGGGACGCGTGAGCGGCCGGTGTTGCCGCGGCGCAGGACGTCCTCGACGCCCGTCACGCCTTCCTCGCGCTTCGCCTCGTCGGCGGACTCCAGGGCCCGCAGCGCGCGCACCGTCTCGTCCAGGTCGGCGGCGAGCGACGCGAGGACGTCCGCGACCGGGCCGGGGTTGGCGGACAGGATCTCGACCCACATGCGCGGGTCGGACGCCGCGATGCGGGTGACGTCGCGGATGCCCTGCCCGCAGAGCCGTACGGCGGTCTCCTCGGCGTCCTCCAGGCGCGCGGCGACCATCGAGGACACCAGCTGCGGGGTGTGCGAGACGAGCGCGACCGCCCGGTCGTGGGCGTCGGCGTCCATGACGACGGGCACCGCCCGGCACAGGGAGACCAGCTCCAGCGCGAGGTTGAGGACCTCGGTGTCGGTGTCCCGGGTCGGTGTCAGCACCCAGGGGCGGCCCTCGAAGAGGTCGCCGCTGCCGGCCATCGGCCCGGACTGCTCCTTGCCGGCCATGGGGTGCGTACCGATGTACGGGGAGAGGTCGAGGCCCAGGGCCTCCAGCTCCCGCTGGGGGCCGCCCTTGACGCTGGCCACGTCCAGGTAGCCGCGGGCCAGCCCGGCGCGCATGGCGTCGGCGAGCGTGGCGGCCACGTGGGCGGGGGGCACGGCGATCACCGCGAGGTCGACGCGGCCATCGGGCGGGCTGTCGCTGCCGGCGCCCCGTGCGGCGGCGGTGCGGGCGCGGGCCGGGTCGTGGTCGGCCAGGTGGACGGTGACCCCGCGGTCGGTGAGCGCGAGGGCGACGGACGTGCCGATCAGCCCGGTTCCGATGACGAGCGCGGTTCTCACTGGGCGATGTCCTTGCGGAGGGCCGCCGCGGCGCCGAGGTAGACGTGGGCGACGGCGGTCTTGGGCAGGTCGGTCTCGATGTGCGCGAGGACGCGTACGACACGCGGCATGGCGCCTTCGATGTCGAGTTCCTGGGCGCAGATCAGCGGGACGTCCACGAGGCCGGTACGGCGCGCGGCGACGGCCGGGAAGTCGCTGCGCAGGTCGGGTGTGGCCGTGAACCAGACGCTGATCAGGTCGTCCGCGGTGAGCTTGTTGCGTTCGAGCAGCTCGGTGAGCAGGGCGCCGACCTGCTCGTACATGTGCTCGGCGTCGTCCCGCTCCAGCTGGACGGCCCCGCGGACCGCTCGTACCGCCACGTCTGCTCCTCTGCCTGCGACTCCTGCGGATTCAGCCTAGTGCGGCAGACTGTGCGGATGCTCTTCCACGTCGTACCCCTGGCCGACTGGGCCGCCGATCCCGAGGGCCCGTACCGGCCGCCGTCCCTGGCTTCGGAGGGTTTCGTGCACTGCTCGGCGGACGGCGCGGCGGCGCTCGCGGTCGCGGACGCGCACTACCGGCGGGTTCCGGGGCCGCTGCTGGCGCTGGTCGTGGACGAGGAGCGGCTGAGCGCCGATGTGCGGTGGGAGGGGACTCCCGGCGGCACGGTGTTCCCGCATGTGTACGGGCCGGTGGAGCGCGCGGCGGTGGTGGCCCTGCTGGAGGTGCGGCGGGGCCCGGACGGGGAGGCGCTGGAGCTCGTCCCGTGGGGGTAGCGTCCGGCCGGGTTGCTTCCGCGTGGGGATGATCCGCCCCAGGATGGCTCCATGTGTCCAGTTCCCGCAGTTTCTCCCGTACCTCCGGTTCCTGACGTGTGCT
>NZ_JABWDV010000451.1 GCF_013362995.1 Streptomyces sp. TRM64462
CTCCACCCAGGGCCGGGCGTTCAGCGTCCGTACGCTGGGCCAGGGCGTGCCGTTCGCCCAGCAGACGGGCGCAGCCCCGGCTCCCTCCGGGCGGCGCCGCAAGCTGGCCACGCCCCCGGAGGGCGACCGGCCGCAGGCGGCGGACACGGCGACGCCTGCCCGTCCGATGCCGGGCGCCGGCCCCCATCCCGTACCGCAGGCGACCCCCGCGAGCGGAACGCCCGCCACCGAGACCCCACCGGCCCCACCGGCCCCATCGGCCCCGCAGGCGCAGCCGCAACGGCCCGCGCCACCACAGCCACACCCGCACCCACACCCACATCCACACCCACAGCCGCTCCTGGCCACGCCGCCCAGCGAGGGCCGCGCGTACGAGATAGGGGCACCGGACGAGGGCGCGGACGAGGGCCCGGAGCCGCTGGACGGCCCGGGTGGCGCCGTAGAGGTCGCCAACGAGCCGCAGCCGCAGCCCGTCGACGACGAGCTGCCGCCCGAGCCCCTGGACAACCCGCGCCGGCTCCTGGTCTGGCCGGCCCCGGACGTCGCCACGCAGCAGGCGCTCAGCGAGCGCGGCTACCGGCCGGTGATCGTGCACTCGCGCGAGGAGGTGGACGCGCAGATCGCCGCGTTCCCGGCCGCGCTGTTCGTGGACCCGCTGACCGGGCCCATCACCCGTACGGCGCTGCAGGCGCTGCGGCAGGCCGCGGTGGCCGCCGAGGTGCCGGTGCTGCTGGCGGCCGGGCTCGGGCAGGCGACGCGGGAGGCCGCGTACGGCGCCGATCCCGCCGTCCTCCTCAAGGCCCTGGCCCCGCGGGACAGCGAGCAGCACCCGTCGCGTGTCCTCCTGATCGAGGAGCACGACGAGATCGCGGGCGCGCTGACGACGGCACTGGAACGGCGCGGGATGCAGGTCCAGCGTGCGGCGGCGGACAGCGACGCGGTCGCGATGGCGACCCAGCTCCGGCCGAACCTGGTGGTCATGGACCTGATGCAGGTACGCCGCCGGCGCGCGGGGATCATCGACTGGCTCCGCGCGAACGGCCACCTGAACCGCACGCCGCTCGTCGTCTACACCTCGGCCGGCCTGGACGAGGCCGAACTGACCGGACTGGCGTCGGGCGAGACCGTCCTGTTCCTGGCGGAACGCTCGACCAGCGCCGAGGTCCAGTCCCGCATCGTCGACCTCCTGGCGAAGATCGGCACCAACTGAACGACGAGGGGTGCCCCCGCGTCCGCCGCCGTTGCGCGGCCGGACGCAGGGACACCCCTCACCACTCCTACAGCCCTACAGCCCTACAGCCGCGTGACGTCCAGCTCCCCCTCCGCGTACTGCTTCCTGATCACCTTCTTGTCGAACTTGCCGACGCTCGTCTTCGGCACCGCCGGGACGATCGCCCAGCGCTCGGGGAGCTGCCACTTGGCGATGCCGGCGCCCACGAGGAAGTCGCGGAGGGCGGCGTAGTCGGCGCCGGCGCCGTCCCTGAGGACGACGGTCGCGAGGGGGCGTTCGCCCCACTTCTCGTCGGGGACGGCGACGACCGCGGCCTCGCCGATGTCCGGGTGGCCCATCAGGGCGTTCTCCAGCTCGACGGACGAGATCCACTCGCCGCCGGACTTGATGACGTCCTTGGCGCGGTCGGTGAGGGTGAGGAAGCCGTCCGGCGTGATCACGCCGACGTCGCCGGTCTTGAGCCAGCCGTCGGCACTGAACTTGTCCTCGGGGCGGAGGGGTTCGCCGGACGCGCCGCCGTAGTAGGCGCCCGCGATCCACGGGCCGCGGACCTCCAGTTCGCCGGCCGACTCGCCGTCCCAGGGCAGGACGTCACCGCCGGGGCCGATCAGCCGCGCCTCGACGCCGGCCGGGAAGCGGCCCTGCGTGACGCGGTACGGCCACTCCTCCTCGGCGGTCAGCCCGGCCGGCGGGTTCGAGATGCTGCCGAGCGGGGACGTCTCCGTCATCCCCCAGGCGTGGCAGAGGCGGACACCCAGCTTGTCGTACGCCTCCATCAGCGACGGCGGGCAGGCGGCGCCGCCGATGGTGACGGTCGCCATGGACGAGATGTCGCGGGGGTTCGCGGTGACCTCGGCGAGCAGGCCCTGCCAGATGGTCGGCACGGCGGCGGCGTGCGTCGGCCGCTCCCTCTCGATCATCTCGGCGAGCGGGGCGGGCTGCAGGAAGCGGTCCGGCATCAGCATGTTCACGCCGGTCATGAAGGTGGCGTGCGGCAGACCCCAGGCGTTCACATGGAACTGCGGCACGACCACGAGCGTCGTGTCACGCTCGGTCAGACCCATCGACTCGGCCATGTTGACCTGCATCGAGTGCAGGTAGACGGAGCGGTGCGAGTAGACGACGCCCTTCGGGTCGCCGGTCGTGCCGGAGGTGTAGCACATGGCGGCGGCCTGGCGTTCGTCGAGCTCGGGCCAGTCGTACGAGGCCGGGCGCCCGGCGATCAGCTCCTCGTAGTCGTGGACGCGCGGGGCCGCGCCGTCGAGGACGGAGCGGTCGCCGGGCCCCGACACGACGACGTGCTCGACCGTCGGGAGGTGCGGGAGCAGCGGGGCGAGGAGGGGGAGGAGGGTGCCGTTGACCAGGACGACGCGGTCGGCGGCGTGGTTGACGATCCAGACGAGCTGCTCGGGGGGAAGGCGCAGGTTGAGGGTGTGCAGGACGGCGCCCATGGAGGGGATCGCCAGGTACGCCTCCACGTGCTCGGCGTTGTTCCACATGAGGGTGGCGACCCGGTCGTCGCCGGTGACGCCGAGCTCGTCGCGCAGGGCGTTCGCGAGCTGGGTGGCACGGGCGCCCGCCTCGGCGAAGCTGCGGCGGTGCGGCTGCTCCGGATCGCCGGTCCAGGTGGTGATCTGCGACTTCCCGTGGATCGTCATCCCGTGGTGCAGGATGCGGGTGACGGTCAGCGGTACGTCCTGCATGGTGCTCAGCACGGCGTCCTCCCGATGGGCGCGCTCGCTACGCGGCAGTGGGCCAGGTAGTGCAGTAAGGGTGTGCAGATTCTGCGCCCATACCACGCGGTATGTCACTACCCAGGGGTAGCCGGATTCCCTCGCACCCACGAACGCCCTGGTGCGCGCCTGCCGTGCCTGCGGCGCCCGCCGTGCCCACCGCCTACCGGACCGGTGCGAGCTCCGGATCCTCGCGGAGCTTGCCGAGCGCCCGCGAGACGGCGCTCTTCACCGTACCCACGGAGACCCCCAGCACGGCGGCCGTCTGGGCCTCGCTGAGGTCCTCGTAGTACCGCAGGACGACCATGGCACGCTGCCGGTCGGGCAGCCGCATCACCGCACGCCACATCGCGTCGTGCAGCGCCTGCCGCTCGGCGGCGTCGGGCTGGTCCGGCTGTCCGGGCGGCTCGGGCAGCTCGTCGCAGGCGAACTCGTCGACCTTGCGCTTGCGCCACTGCGACGTGCGCGTGTTGACGAGGGCACGTCGTACGTAGCCGTCGAGGGCGCGGTGGTCCTCGATGCGCTCCCAGGCGACGAACGTCTTGGCGAGGGCGGTCTGCAGCAGATCCTCGGCGTCGCTCGGGTTCGCGGTCAGCGACCGGGCGGTACGCAGCAGGACGGGTCCCCGGACCCGTACGTACGAGGAGAACGACGGGTATCCGGTGGCGCCGGTCGTGGCGGGTGTGGAGGCACCGGCGCAGACGGGCCCATAGGTCGCGGTCATGGCATCCACGCTAGGAGCGCGCCGCCCTGCGGGGATCGCCCCCAGGTCCCGAACCCGGGTCCGCCTCAGGTCGGAGTGGTGGCGCGGACCCCACCTCCTGAAGGTGGACGGGCGGGGGCCGGGCGCCTAGGGGGCGGACGCCCGAACGAGGCCCACGAACGAGGCGCACGAACGAGGCCCGTAAACGAGGAGGCGCACGAACGAGGCCCGTAAACGAGGAGGCACACGCGCGACGGCCCGCACCCGGCACCGTGGTGGTGCCGTGGTGCGGGCCGTCGCCGCTCACCCCTCCGTCATGACCCCCGTCGGGCCGTAGCTCACCACAGGTGGGTGAAATTCACCGTGGCGTTCCCCTGGTCGATCGCCGTCCAGGCGGAGCCGTTCACGCTCGCGGTGTTGTTCTGGTTGGAGGCACCGGAACCGGTGGCCACCTGCTGGGTGGTGGTCGAGTTGCCGGAATTCTCGCCGCCCACGCCGCTGCCGATGATCGTGGCGACGGAAGCGTTGGATCCGTCGTTCGCGAAACCACCGTTGTCGGCCTGCGCGACGCCCCCGAAGAGGGCGGCGGCCAGCGGAAGCGCGGCGACAGCGGCGAGAACGCGAGCGGTACGGATGCTTGCCATGTGATTCCTCCAGGAACCGGGATGCAGAAGTGCGGAAGCACTGAACTACGGCTGGTACCAAGGCAGTTGGCCGACCGCCTCGGTGTTTTCTCGACGTCGCGGTTCAAGACTTGCCCACCGAATCCCCGGCGAACCAGCCAGGAGAGACCAATTCCCCCTGAAGCGTGATGACAAGTCGATAAACCACCTTCATCACCCGGAATCCCGCAAGACGCCTGCCACCCCAAGAGAAGAATCGTTACGGCGCAGTTTTGCGCCAATCTTCCCGCCATCCGCGCTCCACCAGCACGAACGTCACGCTGATCAGCAGCGCCCAGGCACCGAACTTCGACAGGGCCACCGGCTGCCAGCCGTCCAGCTGGTGCGGATAGCTCCAGGCACCGACGTACGTGGCGGCGTTCTCGGCCACCCACAGGAAGAACCCGATCAGGACGAAGGAGAGCCAGAGCGGCATCCGGTAACGGTGCTCCCCCACCGTGAACCACACCCACGTACCCGCCGTCGCGGCGAGCAGCGCCGCCGCGAGCAGCCAGCGGGCGTCGGGCAGCCAGTGGTGGGTGAAGAAGTTGACGTACACGCCGACCGCGAGGACACCGGTCGCGGTGGCGCGGTACCCGGTGAGGCCGAGCCCGAAGAGCCGCCAGGCCCGGCAGACGTAGCTGCCGACCGCCGCGTACAGGAACCCTCCGTACAGGGGCACGCCGGCGACCTTCAGGACGGCGTCCTCCGGGTAGCTCCACGACCCGAGCTGCACCTTGACCAGCTCGAAGAGCAGCCCGATGGCGTGACAGGCGGCGATCACGCCGGTGTCGCGGGCGGTGTCCCAGCCGACGCGCCGGGCGAGGACGGCGAGCAGCACGCCGTACACGAACAGCAGGTCGTACCGGGCGACGGGCAGATCGGGCAGCAGGGTGGACGCGCCGATCCCGCCGACGAGCGCCACGGCGAAGGCGCAGCAGCGCAACTGCACCACCCCGAACCTGCCCAGCTGCCGCATCCCGCGCCATATCGCATCCGCCACGTTCCCGTCCCCCTCCGGTGCCCGTCGTCCTAGGGGGAGGACGCGCGGAGCGCCCGAAACGGTTTTCACCAACGACGATCGCGACGGCCCACCCCGTGAACCGGGCCCGCCGGGAGAAGCGCGGAGAAGCAGCCGCCGCGGATGCCGCTGACGACCTCGTGCCCTGCGCCCAGGGCAGCCTCCCCGCCAACCTTGTACGGTGCCTGCCAAGGGGGCTGCCATGCATGATCAGAGCTGGGACGACGACACCGACTACAAGTCGGCTGTGAGACGCACGCGGATCACGATGGCAATCGCTTTGACCGTGGTCCTGTTGGTGCTCGGGATCGGTGCTGTCGTCATCCTCGGCATATCGCTGTTCGTGGACCTCGTGGAGGTGCTCGGCCGGTAGCCGGGCCCCCTCGCGTTCCCATGGAACGGGGATCACGGGGAACACCAGGCAGTCACGGTGCACGGACATGCGAACGACCCCTGGTCCTGGCTACCTGGTCACGGTGGCACCGACTCCTACCGCCTCACCAGCACCCGAGCCCGAACCGAACAGACCGCAGCTGGCTGAAACCGCTGGACTGCTGGTCAGGGCACCTGTCAGGCTCCCGCCTCGTGGAGATAGTCGACGTCCTCACCAACATGGCGAAGACAGGCCGACTGGGCCCGGTGTTCAGCGGAGCTGACTGGAACGACGTGACCGCAGCACTCGGCGAGCCGTGGGACATCGGAACAATGAGCCGGAACAGAAAGTGGCCGAGGCTCTTTGCCTACGGAGACCTTGAACTGAGTGTCTGCCGCTGCCGCAAGGTCTCCCTCATCAGCGTCCAGACCTGGCGTGACGTCGTCGAACTCCCCCCGTCGGTTGTCGGAGGGACGGGCACCTTCCCGGCAGGACTCAGGCACACGGACATCGTTTCCGCCTTGGACAAGGCCGGCTGTTCCCGGGAGCCCTGCCCTCCACAGACCTTCGGTCGGATGTCGCCCAGAGCGACGTACTCGGCCGAGGACCCGCCGCCCCCAGGGTTCGGCTCTCCCGTGATCGCCAGGCAGTCATTGTCATCGTGGTCCTCACAGCCGACGACCCCTGTCCCGGCGCCCCGGACAGGCCGCTGACCAGCCCGGACAGCCGTACGACTGTCCCGGACACCGAAAGCCATGGCCGGACAGGATCCGGTGGCCCAGGCTCGGTTGCGACGACCGACCTCCCCGCGGGGGAGAGAGACCAGTCGCCAGGCCCCACCACCCCATCCGACAACCGGACAGGAGTCGCCCCATGCCCACACACCGCCCACGTGCACGTCGTCTCGTACCGACGGCCGCCCTCACCACTGCCCTCGGCACCGCGCTGCTGCTCGGCGGCCTGCCAGAGGCGAGCTGGGGTGCGACTGCCTCCAAGTACCCGGGGCAGGTGAAGTGTCCCAAGGGCGACTACCAGCTGTGCATCGATGGCGGCCCCGGCGGCTTCACCATCAGCGGCAGGACGTTCTCCGGCCACGCCAACGCGATCTTGTTGAGGAACGTTGCGAACGTCACGGTCAGCGGAAACACGTTCAAGAACCTCAGTGGCTCCACCGGTTACGCCGCCGTCCACGTGAAGAACTCCTCCGGCATCGTGATCCGGAAGAACACCTTCTCCGGGCTGCGCAACGGCGGGAAGATGCACGGGGTCTACCTGGTGCAGACCTCGGGCAGCAGCATCACGGGCAACAAGTTCTCCTCGATCACCGGCGACCCCGTGCGGATCAGGGACGGCAGCCGGAACAATACGGTGAGCGGGAACACCTTCACCAAGTCCGGCTGGTACGCCATGTTCAGTGAGTGGGGCCGGCTGGAGAAGGGCGAGTCCTGTGGTCGCGGCAACACGTTCAAGAACAACAAGTACGGAACTGGATACTCCGGGAAACGGCTCCCGCTGATCAAGTGGGGAGGAAAGGGTGGCGGCCGCACCGGCCTCAAGCTCACCTGGAACAACTGCAAGAAGCCGAGCATCGTCAACAAAGGCGGCAACACCAAGCTGTAGGGCCGACACCAGAAGGCCCGTCCCGGCGAGCGGTGGCGCAATGCCGTCACGGTACGGGTCTAGAGCATGTCTCCTTGATGGATGGGTCAGTTGATCGGATGTGTCTGTCCGGTTAGTGATCACTGATGCGATATGGGGCCGGATCGAGCCGCTGATGCCGCCCGATCCGGCCCGTGGACGACGGTGGGCCGTGGACGGCACGTGGGAACGGATCCTCGCGGCTGTCCTTACAGGGGCGGATGCTGGCGACGGCGTGGGCTGGACCATCTCGGTGGACTCCACCGTCTGCCGGGTCACCAGCATTCGGCCGAAGCAAGGAATAGGGGGGCGCCCGACCGGTCCGAGCCGGAGGAATACGCCCTCGGACGCTCCCGCGGCGGCTTGAGCACGAAGGTCCACTCGGCTAGTGACAGCCGGGCGCGGCCTCTGTCCCTCCATGTCACCGCGGGCCAGGCTGGTGACGCGCCGGCCTTCGAGGCCGTCATGGCCGGAATCCGGGTCCCGCGAAGAGGACTCGGCAGGCCAAGAACCCGTCCTGCGGTCGTCCTTGCTGATCGCGGTTACTCATCCCGCGCGATCGTGGGCACCTCCGTCGACGCGGCATCCGTGCCGTTATCCCACAGCCCGCCGACCAGATGGGCCACCGTCTGCGGCGAGGCCGCGCCGGAGGCCGCCCGCCCGGCTTCGACGCTGAGACGCCTTGGTGCCCCGGATCCGGCGGACGTACTACGGCGCCGACTGACGCGCGGTTGAGACGGCGGACATCGTGGTTCTCGCTTCGTTGTGCGAGATCGTCTACAAGGTTCCCGTGCGCTGGTGAAGGCGTCCTCACCTGTGTGCCGCCTGTTCGGCCGAGCATGGAAACGACACGAAGGTCCGGGACCGTGGAGGGCCCCGGACCTTCGTGTGTGGGCGTTGCAGAAGTAGCCGGGCTCGTGGCGCCGTCAGGCGGCCAGGCCGACCGAGAGAACGCCGCCCCCTGCGGCAACCAAGAACGCCAGTCCCTGCGACCAGCGCGGAGCCTGGTCGGGGCGGCCCCGTGTCGCCAGGACCATGACCGAGTTGGCGGCCAGTGCCGGGAGCAGCACTCCGAACAGCGCGAACGTCCCGATGGTGGACAGGGTCAACTGCAGCGGGACCGTGAAAGCGGCCGCGGCCACAGCGAGTGCGGCGATCCCGTACAGGATGCCGGACACGTGGGTGATGTCATCCCGCCTGTGCGGTTCCGCCCCACGCTTCTTGTAGTGGTTCCAGTGGCGCCGTTCGGTGCCGACCCGCGCCAGCACCATGACCGCGACCTCGACCGCCAGAGCGACGACGGCCACCTTCTCAATGACACTCAAGGAAGTCACCTCACTTCTGGCACGCGTTGGAAATGGCGGTGATGCCGATGAAGGCCTTGACCGCCTCGCGCTCCTTGGAGCCGACGCGCTTGCCGTTGACAAAGCGCCAGATAATGGTGGCGGTCTTCTTGGCGCCGTACTTCTTGAAGAGGGCCACGGCGCGGACGACCTTGATGCTGGATCCTGCAGGGAGGAAGGTGAGCAGGACGCCGGCGACGGCCGCGCCGCACTTGGCCACGAACTTCGTCTGGTCCCACCAGCTGGGGTCGGCGACGACCGGGAAAGCGGTGTTCTTGTCGAAGGCGACGGTCTGGACGAGCGCCCCGTCCTCGACACGGTAGGACGTCGGCACCGCCTCACCGCGGGCGTCCTTGGCCCAGGGGGCGTCGAAGGTGCCCAGCACCTCGTCGCCCTTGCTGACGGTGACACTTCCGTCCTGCTGCTTCTCCGCAACAGCACCGTCGGGCAGGTGGAGGTCGAAGCGGTACTCCTTGGCCGCGGAGGCGTTGTTGATGACGACCAGGGAACGGACGCCGTTGACGGTCGGCTGGACGGCGACGTCGGTGGCCGAGTCCGCACCCGAGTAGACGATCGTCCCGTTGTCGGTCGCGGTCGCGGAGGACTTGGCTACGTCCGGCAAGCCGATCCCCACGGTGCTGCCGTCCGCGGCGGTGGCCTCCACGACGCCCTGTGTGGTGGCAGGAGCGGTGACGGTGCTCACCCCGTCTTCGGTGGCCGCCACCGCGCGCATCGAGCCCTCGGGCGTGGTCGCGGCGGGCAGGATGTCGGCCGTACCCGTGGCCTTCTCGACCACCGCGGCAGCCTGGGCGGCCGCGGTCGTCGGCTTCTCGTCGCCACTCCGAGCAGGTGCCGCGTGGGCCGCGGTGGTGGTGAAGACGGCGGCAGCGGCGACGGTCGCCACAGCCATGGTCGTACGGCGCAGAGCGGTACGGGAAAGGTTCCCCGTGTACATGGTGTTCCCCCTTGGGTCTTGCAGATGGACACGGTGACGCCTGCTGGTCAGGCAGAACGCCGAGGTGCCCACTCGGTCGTGACCAACCCCATCAAGAGCGAGAACGCCAGGCTGTGACGGAGGCCATAATTCCGCCTCAGAAGTCACTCAAATCCTCTTCGAGCTCACTGCGCCGAAACGCGCAGGTCAACGACCAAGGACACGTCCACGACCACGCCCCCCGGAAGTCCGACTGCACACTGCCCGAGGACGACGACGAGTGGGGAGAGCTCCGCCTCTCGGAGAGCCGACCGGAGGTCGCCAGGGGCTGGACGGACGAGGGCACACCGTACGAGAAGCGCGGCCTGAAGCGCCGCGCCCGCACGGCAACCCGCTCGGTCCCCATCCCTCCGGTCCTGGTACGGCTCCTGCGCGACCACATCAAGCGGTACGGCACAGCCCCCGACGGCCGCCTCTTCCGCGCCGCCAGCGGCGGCAGGGTCCGCTCAACGGAGTACTGCGACCTGTGGAAGGCGGCCCGCGAAGAAGCCCTCACACCACATGAGTTCGAGTCACCGCTGGCCGAAACGCCCTACGCGAACCGCCACGCCGGCATCTCCCTGCTGATCCTGGCCGGCATCGAGCCACCCGAGGTCGCCCGCCGAGCAGGCCACAGCCTGGCCGTCCTGTACCACGTCTACGCCAAGATCCTCCGCGGCCGCGAAACCCACGCCAACGAACTCATCTCTGCTGCTCTCCGAGAGCCCGCTGCCCCGCCTGAGGGCGGCGGGCGGAAGGGCCCGCTCTAAGGGGCCAAAGCCCTCTTGCGCAGCTTGCCTGTGACAGTGTTACGCGCCCCCTTCAAGGCTTAGCCACCTCGCAAATCAGCAGGTCATGGCCTTGCACGGGGCGCTCGCATGCCCATGTGGTCAGCGACTTGCGCGGCTAGGCCGTTTCTTTCGGATCATCTTGCCGACCAGATGAAGATGGCGGCGATGTGGAGTCCGGCGAGGTAGATGGTGGCGGTCTTGTCGTATCGAGTGGCCAGACCGCGCCACTGCTTGAGTTTGTTGATGCACCGCTCGACGGTGTTCCGCTGCTTGTAGGCCTCGGGGTCGAAGGCTGGCGGGCGGCCGCCCCGGCTGCCGAGGCGCTTGCGGTTGGCGGCC
>NZ_JABWDV010000452.1 GCF_013362995.1 Streptomyces sp. TRM64462
GCTCTTCGAGCAGGGGGTACCCCCACAGGCGCGAACGGGGGTCTGGGGGCGGAGCCCCCAGTTTCGGGAAGGGGCGGGGTAGGGGAATAAGCGGATGGTCCCTCCTGTTGCGCCGTGCGTACCGACGTCGTCGTCAGGAGGGGCCACCGGTGAGCGATGCGATACGAGGTGCGGCGAGCGGAACCGCGTCCGTCCCCCTGTCCGTACTGGACCTGGTCACCGTCGGCAGCGGCAGCACCGCGACCCGCGCGCTGGCCGCCGCCGCGCGGACGGCGCGGGCGGCCGAGCGGCGCGGCTACCACCGGCTGTGGGTCGCCGAGCACCACTCCATGCCCGGCGTCGCCTCGACGTCCCCGGCCGTGATCCTCGCGCACCTCGCCGCGCACACCCGCCGCATCCGGCTCGGCTCGGGCGGCGTGATGCTGCCCAACCACGCCCCGCTCGTCATCGCGGAGCAGTTCGGCACCCTGGAGGCCATGGCACCGGGCCGTATCGATCTGGGCCTCGGCCGCGCGCCCGGCACCGACGGCGCCACCGCGGCCGCCCTGCGCCGCACGGACCACCTCAACGAGGGGGCGGACGAATTCCCGCAGCAGCTCGCCGAGTTGGTCCGCTTCCTGGACGGCGACTTCCCGGACGGGCACCCGTACTCGCGTATCCACGCCGTGCCGGGCCCGGTGCAGGGGGCGGCGGGGCCCGGCGGGCGGCCGCCGGTGTGGCTGCTCGGGTCCTCCGGCTTCAGCGCCCGGCTGGCCGGGGCGCTCGGGCTGCCGTTCGCGTTCGCCCACCACTTCTCGGGGCGGCACACCGTGGAGGCCCTGGACCTGTACCGGGCGTCGTTCCGCCCGTCGGCGGTGCTCTCGGAGCCGTACGCGCTGATCAGCGTCTCCGCGTTCGCCGCGGACGACGAGCGGGAGGCGCGCCGCCAGACGCTGACGGGTGCGCTGTCGATGGTGCGGCTGCGTATGGGGCGGCCGGGGCTGCTGCCCACGCCGGAGGAGGCGGAGTCGTACGCGTACGGGCCGGTCGAGCAGGACGTCGTGGACGACTGGATGGCGCGGGTCGTCCATGGCACCTCGGACGAGGTGCGGCTCGGCCTGGACGAGCTGCGCAAGCGCACCGGCGCCGACGAGCTGATGATCACCGCCCATGTGCACAGCGACGAGGCGCGGCTGCGCTCGTACGAACTGATCGCTGACGCGTACGGGATGGGGGACACCGGTTCGCCGGCTGGTTCGTCCTCGGGAAGCGGCGCACAAGATTCCTAAGGCAGCCTTAAACCGCTCGTCACCGCCGGTGGCGAGCGGTTCCTTTTGTGCCGTCAGGGCTTTGACGAGCGCTTTTGATCCCGGATTGGTCTAGTCCTCATTTTGGTTCAGACCATTGACGCACTGTTCGCGCGGCGGCTATCAATTCTTCAACTTCCGCCCCGCGTCCTACGCTTCACCCCCCTCGGAGGCTGCTCGTGCACGCCCGTAAACCGCTGATCGCCGCGCTCACCGGCATGGCGCTCGCCGCGACCGGCGCCTTCGCCGCCGTCGCCGGACCCGACACCGCCCGCGCGGCGGAGACCACGCCCTCCGCGGCCTCCACGGGCGGCGTGAAGATCGCCTACTACGACCAGTGGAGCATCTACGGCAACGCGTTCTACCCCAAGCACCTCGACACCCGGGGCATCGCGGCCGAGCTGGACGTCATCAACTACTCGTTCGGCAACATCCACCCCACCGACCTCACCTGCTTCATGGCGAACAAGGCGGCGGGCGACGACAACAACCCCAACGCCGGTGACGGCGCGGGCGACTCGTACGCCGACTACCAGCGCTCGTTCTCCGCGGCCGACAGCGTGGACGGCGTCGCCGACAAGTGGGACCAGCCGATCGTGGGCGTCTTCAACCAGTTCAAGGAACTGAAGGCGAAGCACCCCCATCTGAAGATCAACATCTCGCTGGGCGGCTGGACGTACTCCAAGTACTTCCACGACGCGGCCAAGACGGACGCGAGCCGCAAGAAGCTCGTCTCCTCCTGCATCAAGCAGTACATCCAGGGCGACCTGCCCGTCGAAGGCGGCTACGGCGGACCCGGCACCGCGGCCGGCGTCTTCGACGGCATCGACATCGACTGGGAGTACCCCGGCTCCGACGGCGGCCACCTCGGCAACCACTACGGCCCCGAGGACAAGCAGAACTTCACGCTGCTCCTCGCCGAGTTCCGCAAGCAGCTCGACGCCTACGGCGCCGCGCACGGCGGCAAGAAGTACCTGCTGACCGCCGCGCTCCCGGCAGGCCAGGACAAGATCAGGCACATCGAGACCGACAAGATCGGCGCGTATCTCGACTACGCGAACATCATGACGTACGACATGCACGGCGCCTGGGACGGCGACGGGCCGACGTACCACCAGTCCCCGCTGTACTCGGGCGCGGACGACCCGACCGACCCGATCGCGCCGGGCACCGAGAAGTACTCGATCGACAACGCCATCGACGCGTGGATCGACGGCAAGCCCGCCTACGGCATCGCGGGCGGCTTCCCGGCGGACAAGCTGACGCTCGGGTACGAGTTCTACTACCGCGGCTGGAAGGGCGTGCCGGCCGGGGCGAAGAACGGCCTCGCCCAGCCGGCGACCGGCGCCTCGGCCGCCCGGCCGGTGAGCCGGCAGGCGGGCATCGCGCACTACAAGGAGCTCGGCGGCGTCGTCGACAACGCGGCGACCACGTTCTGGGACGACGACGCGAAGGCCGCCTACTTCTACAAGGACGGCGAGTTCTTCACCGGTCTGGACAAGCGGGCCATCCAGGCGCGCGCCGACTACGCGCACAGCCGGGGCCTGGCGGGCGCGATGATGTACTCGCTGCTGGGCCTGGACGAGAACGCGACGCTGTTCCGCCACATCGTGGACGCGGTCGGCGGCTCCCCGCAGTCCCCGACCCCGACGCCGACCCCGACGCCGACGCCGACGCCGACTCCGACGCCGACCGAGCCCACGCCGACGCCGACCCCGACGCCGACGGAGCCGACCGGTTGCACGGCCCCGGCGTGGGTCGCGACCGCCGAGTACACGGGCGGTACGCAGCTCTCCCACAACGGCCGGCTGTGGAAGGCCAAGTGGTGGACGAAGGGCGAGGAGCCCGGAACGACCGGTGAGTGGGGCGTGTGGCAGGACCTCGGAGCCTGCTGACCCACCCCCACCGGTGGAGAGCCACCCCCCACACCACCGCCCCTGACCGGAGAGCCGCGGCCTCCCGGTCAGGGGCGGTCCCCCATTCCTTGCCTTTACGCCGCGTCTCCCCGCAGCAGTTCCGCGATGCGCTCCGGTGGCACGGCCCGGGAGTACAGCCAGCCCTGGCCGGTGTCGCAGCCGATCCGCCGCAGCCGGTCCGCCTGACCCGCGGTCTCCACGCACTCGGCGGTGACCGTGAGACCCAGCCGGTGCGCGAGGTCCACCATGGCCTCGACGATGACCTCGTCGGCCGGGTTCGGATGCGCCTCGTCCTGGAAGCCGCGCACGAACGATCCGTCCAGCTTCAGCGCCGACACCGGGAGCCGGCTCAGATAGGCGAGGTTGGAGTAGCCGGTGCCGAAGTCGTCGATGGCGATGCGCACGCCCATGTCGCTCAGCGCCTGGAGGGCCTGCAGGGGCCGCCCGGCGGAGCCCATCACGGCCGACTCGGTCAGCTCCAACTGGAGCAGGTGCGGCGGCAGGCCGGTCTCCTCCAGGATCTCGGCCACGTCCGCCACCAGGTCCGAGTCCCAGACCTGACGCACGGCGACGTTGACGCTCACGAACAGCGGCCGCTCGTCCGGATGGTCCTGCTGCCACCGCCGCGCCTGCCGGCAGGCCGTCCGCAGCACCCATCGCCCCAACGGCACGATCGAGCCGTCTTCTTCAGCAATTCCGATGAACCGATTCGGCGCCAGCGTCCCGAACCGCGGATGGTTCCAGCGCACCAGCGCCTCGACGCCCCGGACCGTCCCGTCCGCCATCCCGACCAGCGGCTGGTACTCCAGCGTGAACTCGCCGCGGTCGACGGCGGGCCGCAGCGTGGAGGAGAGCGCCTGGCGGGTCATCCGGTGCGCGTTGCGCTCGGGGTCGAACAGCGTCCAGCGCGCCTTGCCGTCCGCCTTGGCCCAGTACAGCGTGGTGTCGGCGGCCTGCATCAGCCCGTTGACCGTCGTGCCGGCCGCGACGCGCTCCACGACACCGATGGACGCGGACATCGAGAGCCGCTGCCCCGCCAGGTCGAACGGCCGCTGTACGGCGGCGAGCAGGGCCCCGGCCAGCTCCGCGAGCTGGTCCGTACCGGTCGAGTCCTCGACGAGGACCGCGAACTCGTCGCCGCCGAGCCGGGCCACGAGATGGCCGCCTCCGCGCGCGTGGGCGTCGCCGTCGGAGCACTCGGTGAGGCGGGTGGCGACGGCGGCGAGCAGCCGGTCGCCGACGCTGTGGCCGAGCGTGTCGTTGATGGCCTTGAAGCCGTCGAGGTCGAGGTAGCAGAGCCCGATCCGGCCGGTGCCCCCGTCGTCGTACGAGGAGTTCTCCAGTGCCGACGTGAGGCGCTCGAAGAACAGGGTGCGGTTGGGCAGCCGCGTCACCGGGTCGTGCATCTGGAGGTGGCGCAGCCGGGCCTGGAGCGCGCGGCGGTCGCTGATGTCCGCGATGGACAGCAGCGCGTTGCGGCTCCGGGGCACGGGCGCGACGGTGACCTCCGCCCACAGGGCCCGCCCGTCGGGGTGCTTGAGGCGGCGCGTGCAGCGGAACCGGGAGCGGCGGCCGCGCAGCACCTCGCGGTAGGCGTGCCAGGTGCGGCGGTCGGCGGCCAGGTCGACGAGGTCGGCGGCGGCCTGCTCGCGCAGCGACGCCGGGTCGGTGCCGAGGAGCGTGGCGAGCGTGTCGTTCGCGTGGACGATCAGCCCGTCGGGGTCGACGACCGCCATGGCGAGGTGCGCGGCGTTGAAGGCGGCGTGGATGTCCCGCAGCTCGGCGAGGTGCGTCCGGGGGCGGGACCGCGCCTGCGCGGAAGAGGCAGAGGCGGGGGCGGAGGCGGGGGCCGGGGCCGGGGCGGGGGAGAGGGAGGCGAGGGCGGAGGAGGGGGCGGGCGCGGCGCCGGCGACGAGCGGGACGACGTCGGCCGTGCCCGTGGCCGCGAGGCCCGCGAGCGGCATCGCGAAGCCGGTGGTCGCGGTCACGAGGCCGGTTCGCGGCGGCCGTTCGGGCCATGCGTACCGCTCGTGCCGCGGTGCCGTACGAGGGTCGGCTGCGACCCCCGAATCATCACGCTCTGTGATCGCCAGTCGGGCCGTGCCGAGCTGTGCGACTGCCGTGTGTCCCGGTCCTTCTGGAGTTCCGCTCACCGCTCGCTCCCGCAGGGCAGTTGTGACGTACAGATGTGGTCGGGGGAGGTCAGCCAAGGAAAGTGTGCCGATCATAGAGGCACGCGCGGCGGGCGTTCCAGCGCCTTCGCCGGGCTGTGGACAACCACGCGCGGCGGGGCGGTCCGGTCACCCTTCCGGCCGATCGTTTCTGCACAGGTGTGGCGGGGGTCGGTTCTGCTCTGACCGGTTGTGACTGTCAGTGAAGTTGCGCATGAGGCGCCGGGTGTGTCGCCGCTCACCCGAGTGGGGCAGCGGAACAGGACGTTTCCGGTCAAATCCGCACAGGGTGGTGAGACGTCCCGTCTCTCGCACCGGAGGTCGTCGTGGAGGGTCAGCCGCCGCCCGCGCAGCCACCCGAGGGAGTGCACTGTCCCAGCCTGCGGGCGACGGCCGCGGGCCTGTTCTGCCTCGCCGCGATCGCCGCGACCGGCCTCGCGGCGGGCCCGGCGGCCGCCGCGCCGTCGGCGGACCCGTGCGCCCTGCCCCGTACCGGGGCGCACCACTCCCTGGGCCTGGACAGCTGGAACACCGCGTACCCGCGCCCCGAGCGCCGGCTGGACGCCGTGATGCTCTTCCTGTCCTTCCCGGACGCGGCCCCGCTGACCGGCACGGAGGAGATCGCCGCCGACTACTTCCCGGAGACCAGCCGGTTCTTCGAGCGGGCCTCGTACGGCAGGTTCTCGCTGCGGGCCCACCCGCGCCACGGCTGGCTGCCGATGCCGCGCCCCTCCACCGCGTACGCCATACAGCGCGACTGGGCGCCCGACCGGCGCGCCGCCTACCTGAGGGACGCGCTGGCCGTCGCGGACCCCGTGGTGGACTTCTCGCGGTACGACATCGTGTACCTGGTCGCGGACCCGGACGCGCCGGGCGTGGACTCGGACGCGACGAAGGTCGTGAACCTGCACACACCGCTGCGCGCCGACGGCCGTGCCATCGACCGGTTCGTCACGCTCTTCGAACGGCACCCGCCGGACCGCAACGTCCTCGCCCACGAGACCGGCCACGTCTTCGACCTGCCGGACCTGTACCACCGGCCCGTGGACGGCAAGGGCGACTGGGACACGCACGTCGGGGACTGGGACGTCATGGGCAGCCAGTTCGCGCTCGCGCCGGAGCTCTTCGGCTGGCACAAGTGGAAGCTGGGCTGGCTGGACGCCGGGCAGGTCCGCTGCGTACGGGAGCCGCAGCTCCTGTCCCTGGACCCGCTGGCGGCGGCGCAGCCCGACGGGGCGACGGCGCCCGGCACCCGGCTCGCGGTGATCCGCACCGGCGAGCACAGCGTCCTGGCGGTCGAGGCCAGGGGCGCCACCGGCAACGACCGGGACACCTGCACCGAGGGCGTGCTGATCTACCGCGTACGGGGCGAGGCGGCGTCCGGCACGGGCCCCGTGGAGGTCGTGGACACCCATCCGCTCACGGAGGCGTGCCGTGACCGCTCGGTGTACCCGCCGCTGGCGGACGCGCCGCTGGGCGTGGGCGAGTCGTTCACGGTGCCCGGCGAGGGCGCGCGGGTGGAGGTCGCGGACCGGACGCCGACGGGGACGTGGACGGTGAAGATCACCCCGTAGCGTCGGTCCCCGGTATGTGCCCGCACACGAAGAAGCCCCCCGCTTCCGCGAGGGGCTTCCTCCGTCTGTGCGCCGCCAGGGACTCGAACCCCGGACCCGCTGATTAAGAGTCAGCTGCTCTAACCAACTGAGCTAGCGGCGCCTGCTGACGTCGTAGACATTAGCACCCGTATCGGGGTCAGGTGAAATCGATACCCGCACGTCCCCGGCGGATGTGGCGCGCGCCACGCGGACGCACGCCCAGAGCAGCACCTCGGGCCCCGGAAGCCAGGGGGAGCGGGTGTCCGGGGCGACCACCCAGCGGGGCCCGTCGGCGCTGCCCGGCGCCAGGGGCGGCAGTGTGACCGCGTCGCCCACGCTGTGGCAGAGCATCGGTGGGACGGCGCCGCCCCACTCCTCCCAGGCGAGCAGCGACGGCAGCCGCCGGCCGGTGCCGGGGGCCGTGAACAGCAGCATCCGGCCCCGGTGCGTGGCGACAGGACCCGAGCCGGGGCCCTCCTCCCACAGCCGGTCCAGGAGTCGGCGCCCGAAGATGGCCGGGACGTTCACGACGTCGAAGACCGTGCCGCACGGCAGCACGGCGGGCGCGGTGGGGCGCGCCTCCCACAGCGCGAGCGTGGACGACGGGTACGCCGAGGCCGACACGAGCCAGTCGGCGCCGTCGGCGGTGATCTGCGCCGTGTGCTGCGGGCAGCCGGCGCGAGCCCGGTCCCGGTCCTTGTCCCGCAGCCGGCGGAACAGATCGTCACGGCGCTCGTCGACGTCGCCGTGGGCGGGGCTCAGGGGTGTCTCGGGTCGCAGCCATGTGCTCATACGTCAGGTCTACCGGCTGTGACGGTCCCGATCCGCTGAGTTCCCGAAAACCCGGACGCGCCAGGGTTCGCCCCGGTATCGTTCGCCCACGGCATATGCCGCTTGTGGTGTACGCCTCAGAGCTCGCCGTTGCGGTCGGCGCCCTTCAGCAGGTCCCGGCCGAACTCGACCATCTTCCGGGCATAGTCCTCGGTCCACTCCGCGCGCTCGGCGATGTCTGCGGTGGTGAGCCGGTCGAACCGGCGCGGATCGGCCAGCTGCGCCGCCGCGACCGCCTGGTACTCCACGGCCCGGTCGGCGGCCGCACGGAACGCCAGCGTCAGCTCCGTGGAACGGGCGAGCAGCTCGCGGGGGTCCTCGATGGACTCCAGGTCGAAGAAGTGCTCCGGGTCGGAGGCGGCCTCCGCAGGCTCGAAGAGCAGAGGCGCGGGCCGGAGCCGCCGCTGCTGCTCGCTCCGCTCGGTTTCCGCCATTGATGACTCCCCACGTTTCCGGTGCCCGGGCCGCCGTTCCGTTTCCCCACGACCCCCGCCCATTGTCCCGCCTCCCGCAAGACCGCGTCCGGCCCCCCGGGGGCTCCGCCCCCGAACCCCCGCTCCTCAATCTCCCCCAAGCTCTTCGAGCAGGGGGTACCCCCACAGGCGCGAACGGGGTCTGGGGCGGAGCCCCAGTTCGGGAAGGGGTGGGGTGGGGAACAGCTCACGGGCGCCACGCCACCCGGTGTTCCGCCAGGTGGGACAGGACCGCGTGGTTCGCCTCCCAGCCGTCCGGGAACTTCACCGTCACGCCGAGCTGGACCGGTTCCGTCGACGGGTGTTCGTCCAGGAGGTCCGTGACGCCCGCGCGGCACACCACGATGCAGGCGTGGCGGTGGCGGGACGCCAGGACGCACAGGCGGCCCGTCTCCAGGTGGAACGCCGTCGCGTCCGGGCGGCCCGACAGCGGGTGGAGGACGACGGTCACGTCGTACTCGCGGCCCTGGAGGCGGTTCGCCGTGTCCACCGTGACGCCCGGCACGCCCAGGTCCGCCAGGGCCGCGCGGACGGCGGCCGCCTGGTCGCGGTGGGCGGTGCCGACCGCGATGCGGTCCGCCGTGAGCGGGGCGGCCTCCTCGGAGCGCTCGCTCCACGTCGCCGCGCCCCGGTCCAGGAGCCGGCGCACCAGTACAGCGCAGGCACGCACCGCCTCGGGATCCGTGCGCGGCGTGCGGCGGGCCGGGAGCTCCAGGAGGCCCCAGCCCGACGCGGCCGCCTCGTCCAGGACACGGTCGGGCGCCGAGCCGTCGCCCCGCACCCCGAAGGCCAGGCGCCGGTCGCCCGCGCCCGTGCCCGCGCGGAACTGCGTGTACGGGTAGAACGCCGCCGACACGAGCGGCGCCGCCGACGCCGGCAGCCGCCACGACACCGGCAGCCGGTGCTGCGGCAGCTCCGGGTTGTGCGCGAGCAGCGTCGACACCGCGCTCGCCGACGGGTCGTACGACAGGCCCGCCCACTGCTCCGCGCCGACGACCGAGAACGGGTCGAGCTGCCCCGGGTCGCCCACGAACAGCGCCCGTTCGAACAGCCCCGCCACCGCCAGCAGCGCGTCCGACCGCATCTGGTACGCCTCGTCCACGATGGCGTGCCGCCACGGCTCGACGTTCTTCACATGCGCCCACTTCGCCGCCGTGGAGATGACGACCGGCAGGCCGGCGAGGTCCGCGGCCTTCGTCGACGTGCGTACGGTGTCGAGCGCGTCCAGCGCCTTGTCGTACGCGTCCGTGTCGCTCGCGTGCAGCCGGCCGACCTCCAGGTCCGGGTCCTTCTCGGCGAGCCGCAGCACCAGGTCGTCCACCTGCGCGTTCGTCTGCGCCACCACCATCAGGGGGCGGCCGGCCGACGCCAGCTCCAGGGCGGCCCGTACGACGAGCGTCGACTTGCCGGCGCCCGGCGGCGAGTCCACGACCACGCCCCTGGCGGCGCCGTGGAGCGTGTCCTCCAGGATGCCCGCCGTGGCGCGCGCGGCCGCCGCCGACGGGTCGAACACCTCGTTCACAGCACGTCCTCCGGGGTGACGGGATCCGGGGCCTCCGCGACGTCCGTGCGCGGCGGGCCGCCGTGGGTCCACGGGGTCTCCTCCGGGTCGGGCAGCTGCGGGCCCACCCGCGGGTCATGTTCGAACAGCGTCCACACGATCCGGTCGCCCTTCTGCGGAACCGAACCCTCTGCGGGCTCCTTCGCACGGCCCATCCGGTCCAGCACGCGCAGCACCAGCGTCCTGTCGCCGCCCTCGACGCCCTCGTCTCCCTCGTACCGTACGAACTCCGCCGTCTGCGGGCGGCCGTCCAGCGACCGGTACACCTTCACGCGCTCACCGACGTGCGGGGTGTCGTCCGTACGGACCGTCAGCAGCGGGCGCGGGGACGGGCGCTTGGAATCCGTCCACGTCATGGTCACGTCCAGCACCTCACCCGCGAACGCCTCGCCCGCCAGCCGCCGCCCCGCCATCACCAGCGGGTCGTCCAGCGCCTCCTGCGCCTCCAGCTGCGCCTGCGCGGCCTCCCGCGCGGCCAGCTTCCGGGCGGCCGTCACCGCGTCGTCCCGGCGCGGCTGCGGCGGCTCGCCCGCCCGCACCCGGTCCCGGTGCCCGGTGAACGACCAGCGGTCACGCGTCCACCGGTCCGCGACCCGCTGCCCGGGCGGCAACTCCCGTACGAGGCCGAGCACCCGCCACACGGCGTCCCACGTGGGCCGCAGCTGGGTCGCGACGAGGCGCCGGATCTCCCGCTCGGCGCGGTGCAGTTCGCCGAGCCGCTCGTCGGCCGCCTCGCCGTCCTCCGCCGCGCCCAGCGCCTGCCGGGCCCGGTCGTACCGCTCGACGGCCGGGGCCAGCAGCCGGTTGTCGAACGCCGGGTCGGTCGCGGGCCCGGCGGGCGGGCACAGCAACTGGCCGTCCCGGTCCCGCCCCAGCTCCGCGCGGAGCGCGGCGGCCGCGCCCGACTCCTCGTCCGGCGGGTCGATCCACGCGAGCAGCGCGCCCAGGTGCTGGTCCTCCAGCGACGACTGGCCCGTCGCCCAGTGCCGGTTCAGCAGGTCCGTCGCCGCCACCAGCAGCGACGAGCCCGGGACGCGGGCCCGCTCCCCGTAGTGCGTCAGCCACCGCCCGAGCAGCGGGACGCGCGGCGGCGCGGGGAACGGCGTCTCCGGGTCCTGCTCGGCCGTCCGCCGGAACCGCATCGACCGCCCGAGCAGCCGTACGTACTCGACGCCGGCGCGGCTCGGCACGACGAGCTGCGGCGCGTCGGCGCACAGCTCCACGGCGACCTTGACCTTCTTGCCGGTCTCCGGGTCGGTCTCGGACCGCTCGGCGGGCTCGACCACGTCCGCGTACGCGTCGATGTACGGAAGCACCGCCTCCGCCAGCTCGGCGATGAACGTGAAGCGCAGGTCGCGGTCGCGCGGCTGCGGTACGACGAGCAGCCGGGGCTCCTCCGGATCCGTCCCGACCAGCGCGCCGAGCGGTGCTCCCGCCTCACCCGCCGTCGTCAACGGCACCAGCACCAGCGGCCGGTCCGCCACGTGCCGGTGCCGCACGGTGGCCAGCGCCCGCGCCCGGCCGTCCTCCATGGCCTCCAGCCGCGCGAGGGTCCCGATCAACGACATACGCCCACTACTCCCGCCCCAGCCGGACGCCGCTCCGTCTTTCCCCACCCCGCCCCTTCCCGAATCGGGGGCTC
>NZ_JABWDV010000453.1:0-13779 GCF_013362995.1 Streptomyces sp. TRM64462
GGTCCGGGCGGCGGCCGAGGCGCTGGCGGACGGCAGGTCCGGGGCGCAGGCCGCCGAGGAGGTCGTCAGCCGCAGCGGCGACCGCTGGGGCGCGGTCTACGACCGGGGCGAGTACGAGGAGTTCCAGCGCGCCCTCGACGGGGCGTACACCGGCGTCGGGCTCTGGTCCCGGCGTACCGCCGACGGGCACATCGAGGTGGCCCGCGTCCAGTCCGGCGGCCCCGCCGACCGCGCCGGCATCCGCCCCGGCGACCGCCTCCGCACCGTCGACGGACGCCCCGTCGCCGGCCGCTCCGGCTCGGAGGTGGCCGCCCTGCTGCGCGGCGAAGGCGACGGCACCGGCACCGGCACCGGCGGCGACAGCGCGGACGCGGCCGCCGGGACGCCCGTCGTGCTCGGCCTCCGGCGCGGCGCCCGCGACTGGACGCTGACCCTGCGCCGCGCCACGCTCGCCACCGAGGCGGTCACCGTGCACCGGCTGGGCGGCGACGCCGTACTGATCCGCGTCACCGCGTTCACGCGCGGCAGCGGCGACCTCGTACGGGAGGCGGTACGGGACGCGCCGGACGGCGCGGGCGTCCTGCTCGACCTGCGCGGCAACGGCGGCGGCCTGGTCACCGAGGCCGTCGACGCGGCGTCCGCGTTCCTCGACGGCGGGCTCGTCGCCACGTACGACGTCCACGGCGACGAGAAGGCCCTGTACGCGGAGCCGGGCGGCGACACCGGCAGACCCCTCGTCGCGCTCGTCGACGGCGGCACCATGAGCGCCGCCGAGCTGCTCACCGGCGCCCTCAAGGACCGTGGCCGGGCCGTCACCGTCGGCTCCCGCACCTTCGGCAAGGGCGCCGTCCAGATGCCCAGCCGGCTCCCGGACGGCTCCGTCGCCGAGCTCACCGTCGGCCACTACCGCACCCCGGCGGGCCTGCGCGTCGACGGCCGGGGCATCACGCCCGACGTCCCGGCCGCGCACCGCGCCGAGGAGCGGGCCCGTACGGTATTGAGTGGCCTCGGGGGCGGGGCGTAGTGCGAAAATGACAGCACTATGGCAAAGGAAAAAGGGCGCAAGCTGATCGCGCAGAACAAGAAGGCGCGGCACGACTATCACATTCTGGACACCTACGAGTGCGGCCTCGTCCTGACCGGCACGGAGGTGAAGTCGCTGCGCCAGGGGCGGGCCTCGCTCGTGGACGGCTTCGTGCAGATCGACGGCCACGAGGCCTGGCTGCACAACGTGCACGTCCCGGAGTACAGCCAGGGCACCTGGACCAACCACTCAGCCCGGCGCAAGCGGAAGCTGCTGATGCACCGGGCCGAGATCGACAAGCTGGAGTCGAAGTCGCAGGAGACGGGTCACACGGTCGTGCCCCTCGCCCTGTACTTCAAGGACGGCCGGGCCAAGGTCGAGATCGCGCTGGCCAAGGGCAAGAAGGAGTACGACAAGCGGCAGACCCTGCGCGAGAAGCAGGACCGCCGCGAGGCCGAGCGGGCGATCTCCGCGGTGAAGCGACGCCAGCGGGCGTGAGGCGGGTCACGGGGCCCGGGAAATAAGCTGGCACCGTCCCGCGTTGGTCACGTACGATGGCACCTGCCCCGCACGGCAGGGGCTTGCCCCTCCGGGGGTTTGAAAAATCAACATGGGGATGATCGGTTTCGACAGCGGCTGTCGAAGCAGGGGAAGCGTGTCGAGGAAGCGGCAATGATCTCGTAAACCATATGTCGCAACCAATAATCGCCAACACCAAGCGCGATTCCTTCGCCCTCGCTGCCTAAGTAGCGACTCGCGAAGTGTCAGCCCGGGGCTGTTCCCGACCCGGATCCTGGCATCAGCTAGGGAACTAAACTTCTGAGCCCGGTCACGGGGCCCAGAAGGAAATCAAACAGTGACTGAGCCCGTCGGAGACTTGTCCGCGTGATCTCCGGGGCCGAGAAAAGCGCAGCGGACTGCACACGGAGAAGCCCTGGTTCCGCACCGTTGGACGCGGGTTCGATTCCCGCCATCTCCACCATCCCTGGACAGGGCCCTGACCTGCGGCGGAAGCCGTGGGCCAGGGCCCTGTCGCATGTCGCGGTGCGGACTGCGCAGCGCACATCGGTTGTGAGGGGCGCGGGCGGGCGGTGGAATCGGTACCGTCGTTGGCCGGACCAGCCTGCAACCCGAAGGACTCGCACATGACCGCCCACAGCGCAGAACCGGAGTTCGAGCCGCTGATCCCCATGCCGCCCCTCACGCCTGAGGCATTGCGTACCGCGGTCGAGAGACTGACACCGACCCGTGTGCAGGCGTTCGTGCAGGACCTTGTCGAAGCGACGACCAACGCCCAGCAGACGCAGTCACTCGCACCGCTGCGGACCTTCGTCCACACGTGGGGTGTGTTCGTGGCGATCCAGCGATACCCGTCCCGTGCCGCACGGCTGAGCCACTTGGAAGAGGTGATCAGCATGGGCGTGGAGGACCCGACGGACGCCATCACCGAGATCAGGAAGATCCACGCCAAGGCGGAGGCCGAGGCGGGCCTGTGAACGACTGGAAGTGGGACTACAACCCGAGCGAGGAATACCTGATCGCCGGACTTCCCGTCGGTGTGGTGGCCGAGGTCGAGCGGATCGCCACTGAACTCGCCGCCCTCGGGCGTGACGCCGAGACAGCGGGCAGCAGGCCGGAGGAGAAGCCGGGTGGCTTGAGAAACTTCCCGATCCTCGGCGGACGCGGCTTCATCCAGTTCCTTGCCGTCCCCCGCCATGAATGCGTCTACATCTGCAACATCGTCTGGAACGCGTGACATCCTGCCGCCGGAGTCCCCACACGAGAGCGGCCACTGGCGGGTGCCTCCGTCAGCGGGTCGGTTGACGGAAGCCGATCACAGCCAGGGAAAGGGCCAGCGCGGCTGCGGCCGCCGGGAGGGCGTACGCCGTGGCCGGGCCCGCGCGTTCCACGAGCCAGCCGCCCGCCGCCGCGCCCGTCGAGACACCGGCGAGCAGCGCGGTCACCGCCAGGGTCATGCCCTCGTTGAGCTGCCCGGGCGGCGTCAGCCGCTGGACCAGCGTCATCCCCGTGACCATCGTCGGGGCGGTCGCCATGCCCGCCAGGAGCAGCGCGCCCGCCAGCGCGAGCAGCGAACCGGTGCCCGCGGCCAGGAGCGGCAGCGCCATCAGGACGGCCAGCGCGGCCAGGCACACCGGCAGTCGGCGCCGCACGTCCCGGGCCGGGCGCACCGATCCGTACGCGAGGCCCGCCAGGAACGAGCCCAGCGCCTGGAGTGCCATCACCGGGCCCGCCATCGGGCCGTCGATGAACGCCAGCGTGACGATCTCCATGGAGCCGAAGATCGCGCCCGTCGCCAGGAACACCGCCAGCAGCGGCGGCACACCCGCCGTACGGAGCGGTGACCGCGTCGGCGGGGCGCCGGCCGCCCGGGGCGCGACGGGCGGTTCCGTGCCGCGCTGCGCGGCGAACAGCAGCATGCCGGTCAGCAGCAGTACGGCACCGATGAGCGTGCCCGCCTCCGGGAACAGCGCGGCGCACAGGAACGCGGCGATCACCGGTCCGGTCATGAAGCACAGCTCGTCCGCCGCCTGCTCGAAGGCGTTCGCGGTGTGCACGGCCGCCGGGTCGTCGCGGTACAGGTGCGCCCAGCGGGCGCGGGACATGCCGCCGGTGTTCGGCGTCGTCGCGGTCGCGGCGTACGCGGCGAACAGCGTCCAGTCCGGTGCGCCGTAGTGGACGCACAGCAGCAGGGCCAGCGAGCCCAGTACGGCCACGACCGTGGCGGGCACCGCGACGCGCGCCTGCCCGTACCGGTCGATCAGCCGGGCCGTGAACGGCGCGACCACGGCGGTGGCCGCCAGGCCCGTCGCGGTGACGGCCCCGGCGAGCGCGTACGAACCCCGCGAACCGGCGATCATGATGATCGCGCTCACGGTGAACATGCCCATCGGCAGCCGGGCGATCAGATTGCCTGCCGTGAAGGCGCGCGTGCCGGGCAGGGAGAACAGCCGCAGGTACGGGTTGCGGGGGAGGGGACGCGGAAGCGATGGCCCGGGCTCGGCGTAGCGGGGGGCCAGGACCAGGGACTCGGCGGTCAGGGCAGGGGAGAGGGAAGGCGAAGGGGCAGGGGCAGGGGCGGGGGTCGTCGTGGACTGCGGCATGCCTCAAAGATCGCCGCGCGTGCCCTCTGCGGTCCAACACCTGATCAGAGGTGATTGACGCACTTCTGTTGTAAGTTCCGGGGGTGCCCCACGACCTCGACCCGCGCCTCCTGCGCGCCTTCGCCGCCGTCGCCGACGAGCTGCACTTCACGCGCGCCGCCGCCCGCCTGTACGTCGCCCAGCAGGCGCTCAGCCGGGACATCCGCCGCCTGGAGCGGGAGCTCGGCACCGAGCTGTTCGTCCGCACGACACGGCAGGTGACGCTCACGCCGGACGGCGAGCGGCTCCGCCCGTACGCGCAGACCGTGCTCGCCGCGTACGACGAGCTGGCCGCCGCCTTCGCCGGTGCCGGGCCCCGCCCGCTGCTCGTGGACCTCAACTCGCCGGGCATGTGCACCGCCCGCGTCCTCGACCGGGCCCGCGAGCTGGTGCCGGACTGCGAACTGATGGCCCGCTTCGAGAGCGGACTGACCGGAGCGGCCGCCGAGATCCTCGCCGGCCGCCTGGACGCCTCCTTCGGCCGGGTCGCCGGCCTCGACCCCGCCGTCCGCGCCCGGCTCGCCTGGCAGCCCGTACGGTACGAGCGGATGGCCGTGGTCCTCCCGGACGACCATCCGCTCGCGGGCCGTGACACCGTCGAGCTGGCCGCGCTCGCGGGCGAGGCCGTGTACGCGGGCGCCGGGAACCCGCGTACCCCGGAGTGGACCGGCCTCGCCGCCGAACTGTTCGCGGGGCGCGGCATCCGCGTCGCGCCGCCCGCGCCGCTCGCGGTCGGCAAGGAGGAGTTCCGGCGGGTCATGGCCAAGACCCGTACCCCCGTGCTCGCCGTGGTCGACTTCCCGGCCATGCCCGGTGCCGTCCTGCGGCCCCTCGTCGACCCCGTACCGCTGTCACCGCTGGCGCTGGTGTGGCGCAAGGGGCTGAAGCATCCGGGGCTCGACGCCCTGCGCACCGCCGCCGCCGAGCTGGCCGCGCGCGAGAACTGGCTGGCCGTACCGGACGGCGCCTGGCTCCCGGAGCCCGACGCGGCCCTGATGCGCGGCCCCGCCTGACCGCCGCCGGCGTTCCGGCGCTCACACGCCCACACGCCCACACGCCCACACGCTCACACACGGACCGCGCGCCGCTGTGAGAGCAAGGTTTCAGGCCGGTCACCTCGGATGACCGGCCTGAAACGCGCCCTCCCTAGCGTCAGCACCTGACGGGTTCAGGGCTTGACCGGCAGCACACACCGGAGGTGCGCGATGGGTGGACCGATTGGCGGACGGTGGATCCAGCAATGGGATCCCGAGAACGAGACCTTCTGGAAGGAGAAGGGTGAGCGGATCGCCAACCGCAATCTGCTCTTCTCGGTGATCTCCGAGCACATCGGGTTCTCCATCTGGTCCCTGTGGTCGGTGATGGTCCTCTTCATGGGCCCGGAGTACGGCATCGACCCGGCCGGGAAGTTCTTCCTGATCGCCGTCGCGACGCTGGTCGGCGCGGTCATCCGCGTGCCGTACACCTTCGCCGTGGCCCGGTTCGGCGGCCGCAACTGGACGATCTTCAGCGCGCTGCTCCTGCTGCTGCCGACGGGCGCCGCGTTCGCGGTGATGGAGCCCGGCACGTCGTACACGACCTTCATGATCGTGGCGGCGCTCACCGGAGTCGGCGGCGGCAACTTCGCCTCGTCGATGACGAACATCAACGCCTTCTTCCCGCTCCACAGGAAGGGCTGGGCCCTCGGCCTCAACGCGGGCGGCGGCAACATCGGCGTACCGGTCGTCCAGCTCGTCGGCCTCGCTGTCATCGGCACCGCGGGCGCCGCGCACCCGCGCGTCGTCCTCGGCATCTACCTCCCGCTGATCGTCGCCGCCGCCGTGTGCGCCGCGCTGTTCATGGACAACCTCGCGCCCGTGAAGAACGACACCGGCGCCGCCAAGGACGCCGTGCGCGAGGGACACACCTGGATCATGTCGTTCCTGTACGTCGGCACGTTCGGGTCGTTCATCGGCTACAGCTTCGCCTTCGGCCTGGTCCTCACGACCCAGTTCGGGCGCACCCCGCTCCAGGCGGCGTCGCTCACCTTCATCGGCCCGCTGCTCGGCTCGCTCATCCGGCCCGTCGGCGGTTCGCTCGCCGACAAGTACGGCGGCGCCCGCATCACCCTGTGGAACTTCGTCGCCATGGCGGCCGCGACCGGGGTCGTCGTCTTCGCCTCGGTCATCTCGTCGCTGGCCGTCTTCCTCGTCGGCTTCATCGCCCTGTTCATCCTGACCGGGCTCGGCAACGGCTCCACGTACAAGATGATCCCGGCCATCTTCAAGGCGAAGGCGTACGCGTCGGGGCTGAGGGGCGAGGCGGCCGACGCGTACGGGCGGCGGCTCTCCGGCGCCTCGATGGGCCTGATCGGCGCGGTCGGCGCCATCGGCGGCCTCGGTATCAACCTCGCCTTCCGGCAGTCGTTCCAGACCGCGGGCACCGGCACCGCCGCCTTCGTCGCCTTCCTCCTCTTCTACGCGGCGTGCATCGCCGTGACCTGGGCGGTATACCTTCGCCGCCCGGCCCCCGCCCCGGTCGAGCCCGTGGAAGCGCCCACGGCCCAGCGGAAGCTCAGCTACTCCGAGGTGTGAGCGGGCGTGGTACGTAACGGCGGGGAAACGCGCGTGAACCCGGTCTGTCACGCACCCTTGCCACCCTCGGGTGCCATGCACGAGCAGCAGGATCAGCAGCAGGAGCGGCGGCCTGAGCAGCGGCCGGAGCGGCACCGGGAGCAGGCGCCGGAGCACGGCCCGCTCGCGGGCTTCACGGTCGGCGTCACGGCGGCCCGCCGCGCCGACGAGCTGGGCGCGCTCCTCCAGCGCCGGGGCGCGGCGGTCGTCCACGCCCCGGCGCTGCGCATCGTGCCGCTCGCCGACGACGCGGAGCTCCTCGACGCCACCGAGGCCCTCGTCACCCGGCCGCCGGACATCGTCGTCGCCACCACGGCGATCGGGTTCCGCGGCTGGGTGGAGGCCGCCGACGGGTGGGGCCACGGCGAGGAGCTCCTCGCCGTCCTGCGCGGGGTGCGGCTGCTCGCCCGCGGCCCGAAGGTGAAGGGCGCGGTGCGCGCGGCGGGCCTCACCGAGGAGTGGTCGCCCGCCACCGAGTCCATGGCCGAGGTCCTGGACCGGCTCCTCGGCCAGGGCGTGGCCGGACTCCGTATCGCCCTCCAGCTCCACGGTGAACCGCTCCCGGGCTTCGTGGAGGCCCTGGACGACGCCGGGGCGGACGTGGTCGTCGTACCGGTCTACCGGTGGATGCCGCCCGAGGACCAGGCGCCGCTGGACCGGCTCATCGACGCGGCCGTGGCCCGCTCCCTGGACGCGGTGACCTTCACCAGCGCGCCCGCCGCCGCGTCGCTGCTCTCCCGCGCCGAGCACCGGGGCCTGCGCGACGAACTGCTGGACGCGCTGCGCCACGACGTGCTGCCCGCCTGCGTCGGCCCGGTCACCGCGGTGCCGCTCCAGTCCCGGGGCATCGACACCGTGCAGCCGGGCCGCTTCCGGCTCGGGCCCCTGGTGCAGCTGCTGTGCCAGGAGCTCCCGGGCCGCGCCCGCACCCTGCCGGTCGCGGGGCGGCGCATCGAGATCCGGGGGCACGCCGTTCTGGTGGACGGCGAGCTGCGGCCCGTACCGCCGGCCGGGATGTCGCTCCTGCACACCCTGGCGCGGCGGCCCGGCTGGGTCGTCTCGCGCGCCGACCTGCTGCGCGCCCTGCCGGGTGCCGGGCGTGACGAGCACGCGGTGGAGACGGCGATGGCCCGCCTCCGCTCGGCCCTCGGCGCGCCCAAGCTGATCCAGACGGTCGTCAAGCGCGGCTACCGCCTGGCCCTGGACCCGACGGCGGAACCGGCGTACGCGGCGGAGGCGTAGGGATCCCACGGCGTAGGGGGCCCACGGCGTAGGGGGCCCACGGCGTAGGGGGCCCACGGCGTAGGGGGCCCCACGGCGTCCCGATGGGTCCGACATTCCGCCACCGCGGCGGACGGGGTTCCGGTGACCGGCGTGGGCGTGCACTCTGAGGGGCACAGCAGAGACAGCACGACACGCGGTGGCGCAGCCACACCAGGCCGGTGGTGACCCCGAGGCGGTGACGCGCACATGGGCGGCGAGCGGCGGTTCGACCCCGGGCGGTGCTGCCTGGACCTGATGGCGGAGCCCCCGGTGCGTCCGGAGCGGCTCGCCCGCTGGCTCACCGCCTGCGGCCTGGTGCCGGCCGGGACGCCGCTGCCCGCGGTCGACTGCCGCTGGGTGGAGCGCTTCGCGGAACTCCGCGTCCACATCGACGTACTCGTACGGGCCGAACTCGCCCCGCCCGCAGGGGACCTGGCCGCGTCCCTGCACCGCCTGAACGCCCTGGCGGCCGAGGCCGCGCCGCCCGCTCCCCGGGCGGTACGGACCGACGACGGCTGTCTCGTACGGGAGTTGGGGGCGCCGCCCGAGTGCGCCGCGCTCCTCGCCGCGCTGGCGCGGGACGCCGTCGACCTGCTGACCGACCCGGCGGCGCGGGCCCGGCTGCGGCAGTGCGCGGGCGACCACTGCCACCGCGTCTACCTGGACACCTCCCGTGGCGGGCGGCGCCGTTGGTGCTCCAGCGCGACGTGCGGCAACAGGGAACGGGTGGCGCGGCACAGGGCCCGTGTCGCGGGGTCCCGGGAAAAATCCCGGACGCGTTGAGACAACCGGAACGGATCTCCGTAGTGAAGGGGGCAAGGAGCAGGACGGGGACTCGACCGGGGAGGTTCAGGTGCGCAAGGATGCCGCCGTGGCCGATGACCGTCGGGGGATGCATCGGGCCCGGCATCGCGCGGCGGCGCGGCACGTCAACGGCCCTGTCCCGGACGAGGAGTTGATGAGGTCGCTCTACCGTGAGCACGCCGGACCGCTGCTCGCCTACGTGCTCCGCCTCGTCGCCGGCGACCGCCAGCGCGCCGAGGACGTCGTACAGGAGACGCTCATCCGTGCCTGGAAGAACGCCGGTCAGCTCAACCGGGCCACCGGCTCCGTCAGACCCTGGCTGGTGACGGTCGCCCGCCGCATCGTCATCGACGCCCACCGCAGCCGGCAGGCCCGGCCGCAGGAGGTCGATCCGTCGCCGCTGGAGGTCATGCCCGCGGAGGACGAGATCGACAAGGCGCTGTGGCTCATGACGTTGTCCGACGCCCTCGACGATTTGACCCCGGCCCACCGGGAAGTTCTGATCGAGACGTATTTCAAAGGGCGTACGGTCAACGAGGCCGCCCAAACGCTCGGCATACCCAGCGGGACGGTCCGGTCCCGTGTGTTCTACGCACTGCGCTCGATGAAGCTGGCTCTGGAGGAGAGGGGGGTATCGGCATGACGACGCCCGACTACGGCTACGGCCCAGGCGCCTCCGGCCCGGGTCCGGGCCCGGGTCCGGGTTCGGGTTCGGGTCCTGGCCAGGGTCCGGGTCCCGGATCCGGCGACGGGGCGACGCCGCACGACGCCGTCGGGGCGTACGTGCTCGGTGTCCTCGACGACGCGGACGCCACCGCCTTCGAGGCCCACCTCGCCGGCTGCGGGCTGTGCGCGGCCCGGCTGGACGAACTGTCGGGCATGGAGCCGATGCTGGCCCTGCTGGCGGAGGGCAGGCCCCCTGTGAAGATCATGACCCCGCCCCCCTCCGCGGCGCCGTCGCTCGCCGCCGACCCGCCGCTCCTGGACCGCCTGGTGGACCAGGTGACCGTCCATCGCGCCCGCCGCCGCCGGCGCGGCCGCTACCTGCTGGCGGCGGCGGCCGCCCTGATCATCACGGGCCCGGCCGTCGCGGTGGCCGCCCTGTCGGGCGACGACCGCACGAACCAGGCGGCGCCCCCGCGGCCGACGAGCCCGGCGGGGGCGGCGGTCCTCGCGGACATGGGCGAGAAGGTGCGGGCGACGGACGCGAAGACGAAGGTGAGCGCGACGGTCGGCCTGGAGAAGAAGGCCTGGGGCACCGACATGGTCCTGGAACTCAAGAACGTCAAGGGCCCCTTGAAGTGCAACCTCATCGCGGTCTCCAAGACGGGCGAGGAGGAGGTCGTGACGTCCTGGGCGGTCCCGGCGTGGGGCTACGGCATCGAGAACAGCCCCGACGAGATGTCCCGGAAACCCCTGTACGTCCACGGGGGCGCGGCGATGCCCCGCGACGACATCGACCACTTCGAGGTCCGCACGTTCGAAGGCACCCCCCTGGTGAAGGTGGGCGCCTAGCGTTGTGTACGGGCGTACATATCCATGTGTACGCTCGTACACATGGGATACGGACTGCTGGCCGCGGCCATCGCGGCGGAGGTGGCCGGGACGACGGCCATGAAGTACAGCGAGGGCTTCAGCAGGCTGTGGCCCTCGCTCGGCACGCTCGCCGGGTATCTCATCGCCTTCGCGCTGCTCGCCCAGACCCTGAAGACGATGCAGGTCGGCACCGCGTACGCGATCTGGGCCGGGGCGGGCACCGCGGCCGTCGCCGCGATCGGGATCCTCTTCCTCGGCGAGCCGGCCGGCCTCGCCAAGCTGGCGGGGATCGCCTTCGTGATCCTCGGTGTCGTGCTGCTCAACCTCGGAGGGGCGCACTGATGGCGGCGGCACGGCGGTACGACCCCGAGCGGCGGCAGCGGATCGTCGACGCCGCGATCCGGGTGGTGGGGCGCTCCGGCATCGCCGGGCTCAGCCACCGCGCCGTCGCGGCGGAGGCGGATGTGCCGCTCGGCTCCACCACGTACCACTTCAAGACCCTCGACGACCTCCTCGTGGCCGCCCTCCGCCAGGCCAACGAGGGCTTCGCCAAGGTCGTACGCGCACACGGCGGCGCCCTCGCCGACCCCGACCGCGACCTCGCCGCCGAACTGGCCCGGCTGACCGGCGGCTGGCTCGACGGCGACCGCACCGGCGCGGAACTGGAGTACGAGCTCTACCTCGCCGCCCTGCGCCGCCCGGCCCTGCGCCCCGTCGCCGCCGAGTGGTGCGAGGAGGTCACGGCCCTCCTCGCCCACCGCACCGACCCCCGCACCGCCCGCACCCTGGTCGCCCTGCTCGACGGGATCTGCCTGCAGGTCCTGCTGACGGGCGCGGACTACGACGAGGAGTACACGCGGGACGCGCTCGCGCGGGTGATCAGGTCGGCCGGCTAGTGCTGTGCCGGCGCCGCGCCTGACAGGGGCGGAAACGTGGCGTACCCTCGACGGCTGCCCAGTGCACGTCAGAAGGGGGCCTCGTGGCCGCGCAGGAAGCCGTCGACTCGGTCCGGGACCGGGAGATCGGTGTCGAGCAGGAACACCTGGACCAGGTGTACCGCCGCCTCGAGGAGAAGATCCACGAGGCCGAGTTCCTCATGCACGACGCCGCCAAGCGCGGCCAGGTCGGCACCCCCGGCGCGCTCGCCGAGCGGGACGCCCAGGTGTTCCGCGCCGGGGTCCATCTGAACCGGCTCAACGCCGAGTTCGAGGACTTCCTGTTCGGGCGGATCGATCTTCTCCGAGGGAAGGACGGCAAGAAGGGCCCCGACGGCGCCTACACCTCCGTCGAGGCCGCCGACGACGCCGTACGCCCCGACAACACCGCCGAGATCGCCGAGACCCTGCACATCGGGCGGCTCGGGGTCCTCGACTCCGACTACTCGTCGCTCGTCATCGACTGGCGCGCCCCCGCCGCCGCGCCCTTCTACCGGGCCACGCCCGTCGACCCCGGCCGGGTCGTACGGAGAAGGGTCATCCGGTCGAAGGGGCGCCGCGTCCTCGGCGTCGAGGACGACCTCATGCGCCCCGAGCTCACCGCCACCCTCGACGGCGCCGAACTCCCTGCCATCGGCGACGGCGCCCTCATGGCCGCGCTCGGGCGCGCCCGCAGCCACACCATGCGGGACATCGTGTCGTCCATCCAGGCCGAGCAGGACCTCGTCATCCGGGCGCCCGCCGCCTCCGTGACGTACGTCGAAGGCGGGCCCGGCACCGGCAAGACCGCCGTCGCCCTGCACCGCGCCGCCTACCTGCTCTACCAGGACCGGCGGCGGTACTCCGGCGGGATCCTCATCGTGTCCCCGACGCCGCTCCTCGTCGCGTACACCGAGGGTGTCCTGCCCTCGCTCGGCGAGGAGGGACAGGTCGCCATCCGTGCCGTCGGCAGCCTCGTCGACGGTGTCGAGGCCACCGCGTACGACGAGCCCGCCGTCGCCCGCGTCAAGGGCTCGTCCCGGATGCTCAAGGTGCTGCGCAACGCCGCGCGCGGCGCCCTGGAGCTGGGCGACGCGCCCGACCGCCTCCGCGTCGTCGCCTTCGGGCGGCGCGTCGAGCTGGAGGCCGACGAGCTGCGGCGCATCCGGCACAGCGCGCTCGGCGGCACCGCCCCCGTCAACCTCCTGCGGCCCCGCGCCCGCCGGCTCGTCCTCGACGCCCTGTACGCGAAGACCGGCGCCGCCGCCCGCCAGACCGACCCCGAGCTGGCCGCCGAACTGCGCTCGTCCTTCGACGACGACATCACGTCCGAGGACTCCTTCACCGAGTTCCTCGACGCCTGGTGGCCCGAGCTCACGCCGCGCCGCGTCCTCGCCGCCATGGCCGACGAGAAGCGCCTCGGCCGCTGGGCCCGCCGCGTCCTCAACCCCGGCGAGGTACGCCGTGTCGCCCGCTCCCTGCGCCGCGACACGTACTCCGTCCACGACGTCGCCCTCCTCGACGAGCTCCAGACCCTCCTCGGCGCCCCCGCGCGCCCCCGCAGGAAGCGCGAGTACGACCCGCTGGACCAGCTCACCGGCCTGGAGGAGCTGATGCCCGTACGGGAGGAGTCGCAGCGCGAGCGCGCCGAGCGGCTGGCGCAGGAGCGCACCGAGTACGCCCACGTCATCGTCGACGAGGCCCAGGACCTCACGCCCATGCAGTGGCGCATGGTCGGCCGCCGCGGCCGCACCGCCACCTGGACCGTCGTCGGCGACCCCGCCCAGTCGTCCTGGTCCGTCCCGGACGAGGCCGCCGAGGCCCGCGACGAGGCCCTCGGCACCCGCCCCCGCCGCCGCTTCACGCTCACCGTGAACTACCGCAACCCCGCCGAGATCGCCGAACTGGCCGGCAAGGTCCTGGCCCTCGCCATGCCGGGCGCCGAGTCCCCGCGCGCCGTGCGCTCCACGGGCGTGGAGCCCCGTTTCGTCCGCGTGGACCACCAGGACCTCGCCGCGGTCGTACGGGACGAGGCGCGCCGCCTCCTGGACCTCGTGGACGGCACCGTGGGCGTCGTCGTCGCCATGAACCGCCGCGAGCAGGCGGCCGGCTGGCTCGCGGAGCTCGGCGACCGTGTCGTCGCCCTCGGCAGCCTGGAGGCGAAGGGCCTGGAGTACGACGCGACCGTCGTCGTGTCCCCGGCCGAGATCGCCGACGAGTCACCCGCCGGGCTGCGGGTGCTGTACGTGGCGCTGACCCGTGCGACGCAGCAACTCACCGTGGTGTCGGGCCGCCGCGACGAGCCGGACGCCCGGGGTGTCCCGGACCTCCTCCGGGACTGAGCCCGGTTTGTTAGCCTGGGTACGGCACCGGCTCGATCCAAGCCCCCGGGCCCAACCTTCGTCGCTTCGAGCGACCACTTGCCGCGAGGCGAGCATGGCGGGCCGGTGTCGTCAACGTACGGA
>NZ_JABWDV010000453.1:13804-16255 GCF_013362995.1 Streptomyces sp. TRM64462
GTACGGACCCGTTTTCGTTGCGCCCGTTCGCGCCCGTGCTCGTTGTGCGTCACCACCGTTTCTCGTATGGTGGAAAACAGTTTCCGAAAACAAAAAGACCGTATTACCTGCTACCGGCAGGTAGGTGCGACCATCGGAGGGCTCCCGCACGGCCACCGCCGTGTCCGGAGCGGCAACGAAGCTAGGGAAAGCAGAGGAACTCGGCCATGGCAACGGCGCCCAGCGTCTCGTACTCGATGACGGTCCGGCTGGAGGTGCCCGCGAGCGGAACCGCGGTCTCCCAGCTCACCACGGTTGTGGAGTCCTCCGGCGGCTCGGTCACCGGCCTCGACGTGACCGCGTCCGGCCACGAGAAGCTGCGGATCGACGTGACCATCGCCGCGTCCTCCACCGCGCACGCCGACGAGATCGTCGGCAAGCTGCGCGGCATCGAGGGCGTCGTCCTCGGCAAGGTCTCCGACCGTACGTTCCTGATGCACCTCGGCGGCAAGATCGAGATGGCGTCCAAACACCCCATCCGCAACCGCGACGACCTGTCCATGGTCTACACGCCCGGCGTCGCCCGCGTCTGCATGGCGATCGCCGAGAACCCCGAGGACGCCCGCCGCCTCACCATCAAGCGCAACTCCGTCGCGGTCGTGACGGACGGGTCGGCGGTGCTGGGCCTGGGCAACATCGGGCCGAAGGCCGCCCTGCCCGTGATGGAGGGCAAGGCCGCCCTCTTCAAGCGCTTCGCCGGCATCGACGCGTGGCCCATCTGCCTGGACACGCAGGACACCGACGCGATCGTCGAGATCGTCAAGGCGATCGCCCCGGGCTTCGCGGGCATCAACCTCGAGGACATCTCGGCCCCGCGCTGCTTCGAGATCGAGGCGCGGCTCCGCGAGGCCCTCGACATCCCGGTCTTCCACGACGACCAGCACGGCACCGCCATCGTCGTCCTCGCCTCCCTCACCAACGCGCTGCGCGTGGTCGGCAAGGCCATCGGGGACGTCCGCGTCGTCATGTCCGGCGCCGGCGCCGCCGGTACGGCGATCCTGAAGCTGCTCATCGCGGCCGGCGTCAAGCACGCGGTCGTCGCCGACATCCACGGCGTCGTCCACGCGGGCCGCGAGGACCTGGTGGACGCGGCTCCCGAGTCCGCGCTGCGCTGGATCGCCGACAACACCAACCCCGAGGGCGTCACCGGCACCCTCAAGCAGGCTGTCGTCGGCGCCGACGTCTTCATCGGCGTCTCGGCCCCGAACGTGCTCGGCGGCGACGACGTGGCGGCCATGGCGGACGACGCGATCGTGTTCGCGCTCGCGAACCCGGACCCCGAGGTGGACCCCGCAATCGCCCGCCAGACGGCGGCAGTTGTGGCTACCGGCCGGTCCGACTTCCCCAACCAGATCAACAACGTGCTGGTCTTCCCCGGCGTGTTCCGGGGCCTCCTGGACGCCCAGTCCCGCACCGTCAACACGGACATGATGCTCGCGGCCGCCACCGCGCTCGCGGACGTCGTCACCGACGACGAACTGAACCCGAACTACATCATCCCGTCCGTTTTCAACGACAAGGTCGCCGGCGCCGTCGCCGGTGCCGTGCGCGACGCCGCGAAGGCCGCGGCGGGCGATACCGAGGCACTCTGACCCCCTGACCTCCGCGGGCGCCCGCCCGGCCCCTGCCGCCTCGTGTGCCCCGTACGGGCGCGTCGTGAGGTGCCTGCCGGGCGCCCGGCGTAGGGTGGGAGGATCTGCCTGCGCAGCCGACCCGGTGTCACCAGGACGAAGCAGTGGCGCTTTTCGTGTGACCCCGGAGGGTGCCGGATTGGCTTTCCCGCCGCAGGTGGAGGCAGGATGCGTATTCGGGCGCGAGGGTCTGAACAGCAGACCCGGGTCCGAGCACTGTCGTAGGGCCCTGGCAGCATCGGCTTCGCTGTGCCCGATATGCGGCTCCGCCGCGTGGCACGCCTCACAGGCAAGAAGAACACGGGAGTAAGAACATGAACCGCAGTGAGCTGGTGGCCGCCGTGGCCGACCGCGCCGAGGTGACCCGCAAGGACGCCGACGCCGTGCTGGCCGCGCTCGCCGAGACCGTCGGTGAGGTCGTCGCCAAGGGCGACGAGAAGGTCACCATCCCCGGCTTCCTGACCTTCGAGCGCACCCACCGTGCCGCTCGCACCGCTCGCAACCCGCAGACCGGTGAGCCGATCAACATTCCGGCCGGTTACAGCGTGAAGGTCTCCGCGGGCTCGAAGCTCAAGGAAGCCGCCAAGGGCAAGTAAGCCCCTCTAGGCACGCAGAAAGGGCGGTCACCCTCTTNGGGTGACCGCCCTTCCGTCCGCCCGCGCACGCCCCCTTCCAGGGGCGCCGGTACGCCTTACGGGGGTGCCGACGCCGCCTTACGGGGCGTCAGACCGTCGTGCCGCCGCGCGGGAGCTCTACCTTCGCCCCCAGCTCCACCAGCTTC
>NZ_JABWDV010000454.1 GCF_013362995.1 Streptomyces sp. TRM64462
GGCGCTGACGCCGCGCCACGACCCCGTACACGACGACGATCGCCGCGATGGCCGCCAGGTGCTCCTTGCCGGCCAGGTTCGTCTTGACGATCACCTCGACGACCATGGCGACGACGACCAGCCACCCCGTCAGCCACGCCCGGTACCGCCAGCACACGAACACGGCGAGCCCGACGACCGCCGCCGAAGGCCCGGTGTCGATGACGCGCGCGTCCGACGCGGGCAGCCCCAGCGGGCTGTCCGGGCCCAGCGCGATGCCCACGCGCGCGTACATCGTCCCGGCCAGCGTCGCCACGTACGCGATGACGAGCGTCCGCTTCCGGCCGAGGCAGATCTCCGAGATGCCGAACACCAGCAGGATCTGCGCCAGCGCCCCCCACACCGGCAGGTCGAGCGCCGGAACGAACAGCGACAGCGGCGTCCGCAGCAGCGCGAGCCACACGGGGTCCTCGGCGCGCACCGAGCCGATGTTCTGCACCGGCTGGTAGCCCCACGCCTGGTTCTGCACCACCTGGAACAGCGCCGTCAGCGACACCGCGCCCAGCGTCAGCGCGACCGCCCTCCACCCCCGCGCGGCCAGCGCCGCCCGTACGGTCCCGAACAGCGGTCCCCACTCGCGGCGCGCGAACTCCCTCACGGCAGGGCTCACCATGCACCGGACCTTTCCATGAAACGCGACGATGTCGAGGAAGGCCGGAGCATCGCGCGCCATGGCGGAGACGTCAGTCCGAGCCGCCCTCCGCGCGCGCGTCCTCCGGGTCCGGCCGGCCGGGCCGTTCCGGCAGCTCCGCGGCGAGGGCCGCGGCGGCCTGGACGAGGGGGAGGGCGAGCAGTGCCCCGGTTCCTTCCCCCACAGTGACGCCGTGATCGAGCAGCGGGTTGAGCGCCATCCGGTCCAGCGCCTTCGCCTGCGCCGGCTCCCCGCTCACCTGGCCCGCCAGCCACCAGTCCGGCGCCCGGAACGCCGCCCGCTGCCCCACCAGCGCGCACGCCGCCGACACGACACCGTCCAGGATCACCGGCATCCGCCGCACCGCGGCCTGCAGCAGGAACCCGGTCGTCGCCGCGATGTCCGCTCCGCCGACCGCCGCCAGCAGCTCCAGCTGGTCGCCCAGCACCGGCCGGGCCCGCCGCAGCGCGTCCCGGATCGCCGCGCACTTGCGCATCCACGCCAGGTCGTCGATGCCCGCACCGCCCCGCCCGGTCACCACCGAGGCGTCCGTACCGCACAGCGCCGCGATCAGCGTCGCCGCGACCGTGGTCCCGCCGACACTCAGGTCGCCCAGCACCACCAGGTCCGTCCCCGAGTCGGCCTCCTCGTCGGCGACGGCCATGCCGAGCCGTACGGCCTGCTCGGCCTCCTCCGCCGTGAGCGCGTCCTCGATGTCGATACGGCCGCTGCCGCGCCGCACCCGGTGCCGTACGACGTCCTCGGGCAGCAGCTCCGGCTCGCAGTCCAGGCCCGCGTCCACGACGCGCACCGGCACGTCCATCCGCCGCGCCAGCACGGCCAGCGGACTCGCCCCGTCCAGCACGTCCCGTACGAGCCGGTGCGCCGTCCCCGCGGGGCGCCCCGAGACGTCCAGCTTCGCGATCCCGTGGTCGGCGGCGAACAGCACGACCCGCGGTCTCTCCACGGCCCGTACGGGCACGGCCCCCTGAGCCGCGGCCAGCCACTCGCCCAGCTCGTCGAGACGGCCCAGCGCGCCGGCCGGTACGGCCAGCCGCTCCCGGCGTTCCTCGGCGTCCCGGCGGACACCGCCGTCGGGGCGTTCGATCAGGTTGGAGAAGTCGTCGAGATTCAGCCTGCTCATTCGCGGAACAGTACCGGGCGCGGGCGAACGTCAGCCGCGCAGGACGAGAACCTGCCCGGAGACGACGCAGAGCACCTGCTCGCACTCGTCCGCGACGGCCGCGTTGAGCCGCCCCAGCTCGTCGCGGAACCGCCGCCCGGCCGCCGTCGCGGGCACCACTCCGCTGCCCACCTCGTTGGTGACCGCGACGACCGTACGGGACGTGCCGCGCACCGCCGCGACCAGCTCGCCCACCCGCTCCCGCAGCGCCTTCTCGCCGCCGTGCGCCCAGGTGTCGTCGTCCCAGGCGCCCACCCGGTCCATGGCGTCCGTGAGCCACAGCGACAGACAGTCGATCAGCAGCGGCGGCCCGCCGGCCGTGAGCAGCGGCACCAGCTCGCAGGTCTCCTCGGTACGCCACGACCCGGGCCGCCGGTCCCGGTGCAGCCCCACGCGCGCGGCCCACTCCGGATCGCCCTCGCGGCTGCCGCTGGTCGCCACGTACGTGACGTCGGGGAACGACTCCAGGCGCCGCTCGGCCTCCAGGGACTTCCCCGACCGGGCTCCGCCCGTGACCAGCGTGCGCCGCGGCACGGCCGGCGTCTCCCGGTACCCGCCCACCGCCAGCGACGTCCCGTCCGGCACGGCACGCGCCCCGGCCGCCGCGAGCCGCCGGTCCAGTTCCGCGCCCTGCGGCACGTCGTGGTCCAGGTGCACGGCCAGCACGTCCGTGTCCGGGCCGACGGCGCCCGCACCGCGCAGCCGGGCCAGCCCGTCGGGCCGCCCCACGACGTCCGCGACGACCGCGTCGTACGGACGGGCCGACGGCACGAGCCCGGCGGGCGCCCCGCCGCGCGGCAGGTACAGCAGCCGACCGCCCTCCAGGGACGTCACCTCGTACCCGGTGCCGGGCGCGTCCATGGGCACGGCCCGCACCCGGTGCCCGCTGATCAGCGTCAGCTCCCGCCCGTCCGGGACCCGGCCCGCCGCCGGGAGCCCCGCCGGGAGCTCCACGGCGGGCCCGTCGTGCGGGTGGGTCAGCAGGACCTGCCGTACACCGGACAGCGTGTGCCCGGCGCGGGCGGCGGCGAGGGCGGCCCCGGGGGTGAGGTCGAGGAGCAGGGCGCCGTCCACGAGCAGCGAGGTCGCCGCCCGCGCGGACGCGCCCCGCGCGAGGGCGCACACGGCGCAGGGGCAGCCGGGTCGGGGGAGCCCGGTGGACGCACCGGTGCCGAGCAGAGTCAGTTCCACGTACCCGATCCTCCCGCGAGCCACGGCGCGGTGCGCGCCCGGCTACGCTGCGGGCAGGAAACAGCACGCTGGTGGGACGCGGGAGGCGCACATGGCATGGACGTGGCGGTTCGAGAAGTCCGACGGCACGGAGGTGGAGCCGGCGGTCACGCCCGAGGAGTTCACCACGCAGGGCGACGCGGAGTCCTGGATCGGCGAGACATGGCGGGACCTCCTGGAGGGCGGCGCCGACCAGGCGACGCTCTTCGAGGACGACACCAGGATCTACGGCCCGATGCCCCTGAACGCGGAGTCCTGACGAGCGCGGACATCCGGCCCCGGCCTGAGCCCCCTCGCGGCCCCGTGCCCAGGGGGCTCACGGCTGCCTGCGCGCGTGCCTACGGCCGCTACGCGCGCGGAGCGGCTACATCTCGCCCAGCGTGACCGTCACCGACCGCGCCTTGCCCGCGCGGACGAACCGGACCGTCACCTTGTCGCCCGGCTGGTGGGACGCGAGGGCCTCCAGGAGCGAGGTGATGGTGGTGATCGGCGCGTCGCCCAGGCGGGTGATGATGTCCCCGGCCCGCAGCCCCGCGGCCGCCGCCGCCCCGTCCGGCAGGACCCGCTCCACGGCCACCCCCGCCGGCCGGTACTCGTCGTCCAGGACCGTGCGCCCGGAGATGCCCAGCGCGGCCCGCCCCGAGTCCCGTACCTCCCCGAACTTCACGATCTGGTCGGCGACCGTCCGCACCATGGACACCGGGATGGCGAAGCCGATCCCGGACGCCGCGCCCCCGCCCAGCTCGGGGTCGACGGCGGCGAGCGTGGGGATGCCGATGACCTCGCTGTCGAGGTTGACGAGCGCGCCACCGCTGTTGCCGGGGTTGATGGGCGCGGACGTCTGCACCATGTTGCCGATCGTCGCGCCCGTACCGCTGCCCGTACGGCTCGCGCTGACGGTCCGTCCGATGGCCGAGACGATGCCCTGCGTGACGCTGCCGGACAGGCCGAGCGGCGAGCCCATGGCCAGGACGATCTGCCCGACCTCCACCTCCGACGAGTCGCCGAACTTCGCCGGGCGCACGCCTTCGGGAGGGGTGCCCTCCAGCTTGATGACGGCGAGGTCCTGCTCCGGGTAGCTGAACACCAGCCGCGCCGTGAGCGGCTGTTCGCGGGTGACGACCGTGACCCGGAAGTTCTGGGAGTCGCCCACGACGTGGGCGTTCGTCACGATGTGACCCTGGTCGTCGTACACGATCCCGGAGCCGAGGCTCTGCCCGGCCTCGATGGTGACCACCGACGGCAGCACGTTCTTGATCACGTTCTGGTAGTCGGCCTGCAGGTCGTCCGCCTGCCGCCGGGCCCGCGGCGCCTCCGCCGCCTCGCTCGCCGCCCGGGGCCCCGTGGCCCGCGACTCCGCGGCGGCCGGCCCGGCGGGCCCGGTGGGCGGCACGGCCGAGCAGCCGCCCAGCAGGGCGGCCGCGGTCACACCGGCGGCTACGGGCAACAGCAGCGCACGCACACGCGGGGAAAGGGCATCCATGTCCGGAGTATCCCTTTCGCCCACCTGGGGTGGCCTGTGCAGCGCATCCGAACAGGGGGCCCGCCGTGAGACGCGCGGGATCTCAGCCGCGTACGCCGCACAGGTGCAGCAGCGCCGCCACCCGGCGGTACGGATCGGTCCGCCCCGCCCGGTCCTCCGCGGCCAGCAGCCGGTCCAGCTCCTCGGCCGGGGGCAGCCCCACGTCGCTGGGCACGTTGTCCGTGAAGACCCGTACGCCGTACCAGGCCTGGAGCGGCGCCGCGATTCCGGCGAGCGTCGCCGTCAGCGTGTCCAGCCGGTCCGCCCGCACCGGCAGCCCGAGCCGGCTCGTGCAGCGGTCCGACTCGTACGCCGCCAGGGCGCCCGACCAGTCCCCGGCCAGCCCCGGCCGCATGGCCAGGGCGTCCGCGTTCCGTACCACCAGGGACAGGAGCCCGCCGGGCGCCAGCATCCGGGCGAGACCCGCCAGCAGCGCGTCGGGGTCCTCGACGTACATGAGCACCCCGTGGCACAGCACCACGTCGAAGCTGCCCGGCAGGAAGTGCACACCCGTCTCGCGGCCGTCGCCCTCGATCAGCCGGAACCGCTCACGGATCCCCGCCGGCTCGCTCGCCAGCGCCTCACGCGCGGCCTTCAGCATGTCGGGGTCGGACTCCAGGCCCGTCACGGTGTGGCCCGCCCGGGCCAGCCGCAGCGCCTGGGTGCCCTGCCCCATGCCCACGTCGAGGATCCGCAGCCGCTGCCCCACCGGGTAGCGGGCCGCTATCTGCTCGTCGAGCTGGCGCGCGACGAGCTCCTGGCGGACGGTGTTGCGCAGTCCACCCAGCCCGTCCAGCCAGTCGGCCGATGCGCCCCCGAAACCGGAGACCTCCGTGCTCAGGGCCGCTCTCCCCGTTTGACCTGCGGCTTCGGCAGGCGCAGCCGGCGCATCTGGAGCGTACGCATCAGGCCGTACGCCACCGCGCCGCGCTTCGGCTCGTTCGGGAAGCGCTGATTGAGCTGCTTCTTCAGCCGGATCGTCAGACCGATCGAGTCGACCACGATCATCACGATGACACCCAGCCACAGCAGCGTGGCGATGGTCTGCATCTGACCGCTCCGCCCGACCACGGACAGGATCAGGATGACCACGGCCAGCGGCAGGAACAGCTCGGCGACGAAGAACCGCGAGTCCACGAAGTCACGGACGAAACGGCGCACCGGACCCCGGTCACGGGCGGGCAGGAACCGCTCGTCCCCGCTCGCGAGCGCCTCGCGCTGGCGAGCCAGGTCGGCACGGCGCGCCTCCCGCTGGCGGCGCATGGCCTCCTTGCGGTCCAGCGCAGGCGTCACCGCCCTCCGGCGCTGGGTCTGGGCCTCACTCCGCTTGGGAGTGGGCCGGCCCTTCGGGGCCTGCGGGTCACGGGGCTGCTTGGAGAGGTCCGCCGTCACCTTGCCGGTGGGGGCCTTCTCATCCTTCGAACGGCTACGGAACACAAAGCCCAAGGGTACGGGGTACCGGGCATGGACCCCAGCCCGGTGGGGAACGATCCGGCAACGGCCCGCGTCCCTGGAGAACAACGGGGTCCCTGAGCGCCATCTACTCCCTGGGCCTGAGAGGGAACGACGGCAGTCGTTCTTGGGGAGGAGCGCATCGGGCCTCGAACAGTGCGGTAATGGAGGCAGGGCCCGTACTGTGGGTTCTGTCGGAGTGCTGCAGCCGAAGTCGGTCAGAAGGGGGCGCGCGAAGCCCATGAGCGGTGTGATGAAGCGTATGGGGATGATCTTCCGCGCGAAGGCGAACAAGGCCCTGGACCGGGCCGAGGACCCGCGCGAGACCCTCGATTACTCGTACCAGAAACAGCTGGAACTGCTCCAGAAGGTGCGGCGCGGCGTCGCCGACGTGGCGACCTCGCGCAAGCGCCTCGAGCTCCAGCTCAACCAGCTGCAGGGCCAGTCGTCCAAGCTGGAGGACCAGGGCCGCAAGGCGCTGGCGCTGGGCCGTGAGGACCTGGCGCGCGAGGCGCTGTCCCGGCGCGCGGCCCTCCAGCAGCAGGTCACGGACCTGGAGACGCAGCACCAGACCCTCCAGGGCGAGGAGGAGAAGCTGACGCTCGCCGCCCAGCGGCTCCAGGCCAAGGTGGACGCCTTCCGTACGCGGAAGGAGACGATCAAGGCCACGTACACGGCGGCGCAGGCACAGACCCGGATCGCCGAGTCGTTCTCCGGCATCTCGGAGGAGATGAGCGACGTCGGCGTCGCCATCCAGCGCGCCGAGGACAAGACCGCCCAGCTCCAGGCGCGGGCGGGCGCCATCGACGAGCTCCTCGCATCCGGCGCCCTCGACGACCAGTCGGGCCTCGCGAAGGACGACATCCAGGCCGAGCTGGACCGCCTGTCGGGCGGCACGGACGTCGAGCTGGAGCTTCAGCGCATGAAGGCCGAGCTGGCCGGCGGGACGACGCCGCAGCAGGCCATCGAGGGCGGCGACGGCACGCAGCAGGGCCAGAACCAGCAGCAGTCCCAGCCGAGGTTCGACAAGCAGTAAGGACGGCGCGTCATGATCGTAAGGATCATGGGGGAGGGCCAGGTGAAGCTGGCCGACAGCCACTTCGCCGAACTGGACACGCTCGACGACGAGCTGCTCGCGGAGATGGAGACCGGCGACGAGGCCGGTTTCCGCCGCACCCTGCACGCGCTCCTGCACAAGGTCCGCGAACTGGGCGAGCCGCTCCCCGACGACTCCCTGGAGCCGTCCGAACTCATCCTCCCGTCCCCCGACGCCACCCTGGACGAGGTCCGCTCCCTCCTCTCCGACACAGGCCTGATCCCCCCGGCCTGACCTGCTGCCGGTTCTGCTGTGGGCATGCGTTCCGCAGGGCGATGGGGGTCCCCCCTGCTCGAGCGAAGTCGAGAGCTTGGGGGAGGGTGGGCACAGCGAAACCGGCCCCCCAGGGGCCGCTCCCGCTCCCGCCCCGCGCCCGTCATCCGCCAGGTGCGCCGGCCCCGCGCCCCGGGCCGTACCCTCGCTTCTCGTGAGGACCCTCCGAAACGCGCTGCCGCGCGCCCGCGACTGGCTACGGGCCCACCCCCTGGCGCTGGACGCCGCCCTCGCCCTCGCGGTGCTCGCCGCCATGGTCCTGGGCTCCTTCGCCGACCCCCACGGCTCCCGCACCGGCCCCACCTTCGGCACCCGCACCCCTGGCCCCGGCAGCGTCGCGCTCATGGTCCTGGGCGCCTCCGCCCTCGTCCTGCGGCGCCGTGCCCCTCTCCCCGTCCTCGCCTTCACCAGCGCCGTGACCGTCGCGGAACTCGTCGCGGGCGACCCGCAGGCCCCCGTCGCGATGAGCGCCGTCGTCGCGCTCTACACCGTCGCGTCCCGCACCGACCGCCCCACCACCTGGCGCGTCGGACTCGCCACGATGACCGTCCTCACGGCCGCCGCGATGTCCTTCGGCTCCGCCCCCTGGTACACCCAGCAGAACCTCGGCCTCTTCGCGTGGACCGGCATGGCGGCCGCCGCGGGCGACGCGGTCCGCAGCCGCCGCGCCTTCGTGGACGCCATACGGGAGCGCGCCGAACGCGCCGAACGCACCCGCGAGGAGGAGGCCCGCCGCCGCGTCGCCGAGGAGCGCCTGCGCATCGCCCGCGACCTGCACGACGTCGTCGCGCACCACATCGCCCTGGTCAACGTTCAGGCGGGCGTCGCCGCGCACATCATGGACAAACGCCCGGACCAGGCGAAGGAGGCACTCGCGCACGTCCGCGAGGCGAGCCGTTCCGCCCTGGACGAGCTGCGCGCGACCGTCGGCCTGCTCCGCCAGTCCGGCGACCCGGAGGCGCCCACGGAGCCCGCGCCCGGCCTGGCCGTCCTGGACGACCTGCTCGACACGTTCCGCCACGCGGGCCTTCCCGTGAAGCTGGCCCGCACCGACCAGGGCGTCCACGTGCCCGCGGCCGTCGACCTCGCGGCGTACCGCATCGTCCAGGAGGCCCTCACGAACGTCCGCAAGCACGCGGGCCCCGGCGCCACCGCGGAGGTGAGCGTGCTGCACGTGGGCCGCACCATCGAGGTCACCGTCCTCGACGACGGCACCCCGGCCGACGCCCGGAGCGGTCCCGCCGCAGGCGACGAGACGCCCCTCGCCACCGCCCCGCCGCCCGCCACCGCCACCGCCACCGCCGCGCCCGCCACCGGCGGCCACGGGCTCCTCGGCATGCGCGAGCGCGTCACGGCACTCGGCGGCGCCCTCACCACCGGCCCCCGCTACGGAGGCGGCTTCCGCGTCCAGGCGATACTTCCGCTATGACGACGCCCGAGCCGATCAAGGTGCTGCTCGCCGACGACCAGGCCCTGCTGCGCAGCGCGTTCAAGGTGCTGGTCGACTCCGAACCGGACATGCGCGTCGTGGGGGAGGCGTCCGACGGCGCCGAGGCCGTCGCCCTGGCCCGCACCACCGCTCCGGACGTCGTCCTCATGGACATCCGCATGCCGGGCACCGACGGCCTCGCCGCGACCCGACTGATCACCGCCGACCCGGCGCTGGACGGGGTCCACGTCGTCATGCTGACCACCTTCGAGGTCGACGAGTACGTCGTGCAGTCGCTGCGCGCCGGCGCCTGCGGGTTCCTCGGCAAGGGCGCCGAACCCGACGAGCTGCTGAACGCCATCCGCGTCGCCGCCGGCGGCGAGGCCCTCTTGTCGCCCGCCGCCACCAAGGGCCTCATCGCCCGCTTCCTCGCCCAGGGCGGCAACGGCGCCGACCCGGGAAGCGGCGCCGCCGGCGAAGGCACCCGCGCGGAACGCCTCTCCGCCCTCACCGGGCGCGAGCGCGAGGTCCTCGTCCATGTCGCGGCCGGCCTCTCCAACGACGAGATCGCCGAACGCCTGGAAGTCAGCCCGCTCACGGTGAAGACCCACGTCAACCGCACCATGGCCAAACTCACCGCCCGCGACCGCGCCCAACTCGTCGTGATCGCCTACGAGTCGGGCCTGGTACGTCCGAGGACGGGCTGAGGGGCGCCCCGCCAGGGGCGCCCCTCGAAAGCCTGCGTGCCGCGAGCGCGCTACGGCAGCGCCAGCATCCGCTCCAGCGCGAGCTTCGCGAAGCTCTCGGTCTCCCGGTCCACCACGATCCGGTTCACGAGCTTGCCCTCCGCCAGCGACTCCAGCGCCCACACCAGATGCGGCAGGTCGATCCGGTTCATCGTCGAGCAGAAGCACACCGTCCGGTCGAGGAACACGATCTCCTTGCCCTCGTCCGCGAAACGATTCGCCAGTCGCCGGACCAGGTTCAGCTCCGTACCGATCGCCCACTTGGAGCCGGCCGGCGCCGCCTCCAGCGTCTTGATGATGTACTCCGTCGAGCCCACGTAGTCCGCCGCGGCGACGACCTCGTGCTTGCACTCCGGGTGGACGAGCACGTTCACGCCGGGGATGCGCTCCCGCACCTCCTGGACCGAGTCCAGCGAGAACCGTCCGTGCACCGAGCAGTGTCCGCGCCACAGGATCATCTTCGCGGCGCGCAGCTCCTCCGCCGTGAGCCCGCCGTTCGGCTTGTGCGGGTTGTAGACCACGCAGTCGTCCAGGGACATGCCCATGTCGCGGACGGCGGTGTTCCGGCCCAGGTGCTGGTCCGGCAGGAAGAGGACCTTCTCACCCTGCTCGAACGCCCAGTCCAGCGCGCGCCTGGCGTTGGACGACGTACAGATCGTGCCGCCGTGCTTGCCGGTGAAGGCCTTGATGTCGGCGGAGGAGTTCATGTACGAGACGGGGACGGTGAGGTCCGCGACGCCCGCGTCCGTCAGGACGTCCCAGCACTCCGCGACCTGCTCGGCGGTGGCCATGTCGGCCATCGAGCAGCCGGCGGCCAGGTCCGGCAGGACGACCTTCTGGTCGTCGCCGGTCAGGATGTCCGCCGACTCGGCCATGAAGTGCACCCCGCAGAAGACGATGTACTCGGCCTCGGGCCGGGCCGCCGCGTCGCGGGCGAGCTTGAAGGAGTCGCCGGTGACGTCCGCGAACTGGATGACCTCGTCGCGCTGGTAGTGGTGGCCGAGGACGAAGACCTTGTCCCCGAGCTTCTCCTTGGCCGCGCGGGCGCGCTCCACCAGGTCCGGGTCGGACGGCGAGGGGAGGTCGCCGGGGCAGTCCACGCCCCGCTCGCTCTTGGCGTCGGCCTCGCGGCCGAGCAGCAGCAGGGCGAGCGGCGTCGGCTGGACATCCAGGGGCTGGGCGGTGGTCACGTCACGCACCCTTTCTACTGAGCTTCTACGGAGCCTTTTCGTCTAAATGACGCTATCTATCATAACCGGTTCACGTCACTTTGACGATGTCCATAGTGTCGATGTGACGAATTCGCTCTCCACAGGCCGGTGCTTGCGTCGTCCGGGGTGTGCGAGCATGAAGAGACAGGCGAGCGGGAAAGACAAGCGCTCGGCTCGGAATGAATCCGCGGCCCCGCCGGTTGCACCGACCGTCGGCAAGCAGTCTCCGTACAACCCGGGAGAGAAGCAGATGTCCGTATCGGACGAGAAGACCACTGTCAGCGACGGCATCCTTCTGTCGGACGCCGCTGCGGCCAAGGTCAAGGCCCTGCTCGACCAGGAAGGCCGCGACGACCTGGCCCTGCGCGTCGCCGTTCAGCCGGGCGGCTGCTCCGGCCTGCGTTACCAGCTCTTCTTCGACGAGCGCTCGCTCGACGGGGACGTCGTCAAGGACTTCGGCGGCGTCAAGGTCGTCACCGACCGCATGAGCGCCCCGTACCTGGGCGGCGCCTCCATCGACTTCGTCGACACGATCGAGAAGCAGGGCTTCACGATCGACAACCCGAACGCCACCGGCTCCTGCGCCTGCGGCGACTCCTTCAGCTGACGAGCGGCCCGCACAGCGGCGCGCGAAGCACCTGACGAAGGCGGCGGCCCCCGGACCACTGGTCCAGGGGCCGCCGCCTTTTCCGTACGGACCCGTACGGACCGTACTGTCCGCTACCTGCGCGGCACCGCCTCGCCGCTCACCGCGTCCACGACCTTCCGGTCGCCCAGCGGCTCCCGCAGCGTCACCGTGTCGCTCAGATCCACGGCGATCGCGATGCAGATCCGGTCCAGCTCGATGGGCGTCTCGTACACACGCACCCGCACCTCGGTCGGCGTCTCCTCGGCCCGTACGGTGTACCGGCTGCACACCCCGCCCGTGAACCACACCGTCAGCGTCCGGTCCGTCGCCGCGTACCGGTCGACCCGCGTATGCGTGGCGCCCGGCTCCCCGGGCTCCGGTGCCAGCTTCTCCACCGGCACCGCCGGGAACGCGAACCGGTACCGCTCGCCGTCCGCCCGCTGCGCGTCGAACAGCCAGGACGGTACGAGGGCCTGCCTGCCCTTCTCCAGCTGGCCGGCCAGCCCGAAGACCGCCCCGTGGATCGTCACGGTCGCCGGCGGCGTCGCGGACCCGGCGCTCGGCTCGCACCGCCCGCCCGGGTCCGTACCCGTCGGACTGTCGGCCGTGCCGTCGCCGCCCATGGCGCGGCCCGGGCCGTCGTGCGGCACCGGAGTGGCGCAGCCGCCGATACGGCCCCGGTGCGCGACCGACTCGTTCAGCTCACGCACCGCCTGCTCCGCGCTCATCACCGGGTACGAGGGTCCCTTCACCGGCTCCAGCAGCCGCCCGCTCCCGCCGACCACCTCGCCACCGGGGCCCACGCGGATGCCGGTCGCCCAGTCGAACGTCGGGAACCCGGCCACCACCGGGTCGGCGTTCACGACCCGCACCGCGTCCATCACCTGCGACGCGTCCAGCCGGGCGTCGTCCAGGCCCAGGGCCGTCAGCACCGGCGCCGCGGCCTTCTTCGCGGCCTCCTCGCCCACCGGCTTGCCCGTGGGGGAGCCCGGCGGGCACTTCTTCGCCCCCTTCGGGCAGTTGTCCGTCACCGGGCCGCCCGCGTCGTACGACCAGGTCGCGGGCGCCTCCCTGTTCACGCGCAGGATCGGGCCCGTACCGTCCTTCTGCGGTCCGATCCGCCAGCCGGCGTCGTCGCGCTGCGGGGTGCCCGGCACGCCGAGCAGCCGCGCGAGGCGCTGCACGTCGTCCAGGTCGGCGGCGCCCTGTGGCCGGTAGGCGTGCGCCTTCTCCGGCCCCTTCGGCAGGGGCCCCGCCACGCGGTACATCCCGCCGCTCGGGTCCGGCTCGCCGGGGGCGATGCCCGGGGCCGTCTCACCTCCGGACGGCGACGGCGACGGCGCGGGCGAGAGCCCCGGACCCCCGCCGCGCCCGTCGGCGACGGCCGCGTTCTCCGTCCCGCCCCGCTCGCCGCCGGCCGCGGCCACCGCCAGATACGTGCCGCCGCCCGCGGCCAGGACCGCCGCGGCCACCAGGGACACGGCGAGCGGCGAACGCCGCCGACCGGGGCCGGCGTCCGTGCGCTCGACGTCTGTGGGCTCGGCGCCTGTGGGCTCGGTCTCGCTCACCGCAACGCTCCTTCGTCGGTCCTATCCCCTGTCGTATCTCCTTTTGACGGGAGACACCGGTGGGACGGAGCGGACGGGCGAGCGGTTCCGCAGGCGCGTAGCCCTCGTACCCCTCCCGGTGGTCAGGCCCCGTACTCCGGCGTGGCGTCGATCAGCCGCGCCGAGGCGGTGGGCACGACCACGCCGTGGATCAGCGACGGCGGCACGGGAGCGGGCGCGGCGGCCGCCGGAACCACCCAGTGCGGCGCCATCCGCGCGGAGTCCCCGCGCAGCTGGGCCAGGGTCGGCTCGGAGTCCTGCCGCTCGTACGACGCGATGGTGTTCGGCATACCGGCACCGTACGCACGCGGAAGCGGAGCGAGAAAGACCTACTATCGGGTAGTTTCCCCTGTTCGCAGCCGCCCCACGACCGGGTAGCGTGAGATGTCAACGCTGTCTCCCCGCAGGAGCAACCCGCCGTGCGTATCGCAGTCACCGGCTCCATCGCCACCGACCACCTCATGACCTTCCCCGGCCGATTCGCCGACCAGTTCGTCGCCGATCAGCTGCACACGGTCTCCCTCTCCTTCCTCGTCGACAACCTCGACGTCCGCAGGGGAGGGGTCGGCGCCAACATCTGCTTCGGCATGGGCCAGCTCGGCACCCGCCCGATCCTCGTCGGCGCCGCCGGTTCCGACTTCGACGAGTACCGCGCCTGGCTCGACCGCAACGGCGTGGACACCGGCTCCGTACGGATCTCCGAGGTCCTGCACACCGCGCGCTTCGTCTGCACCACCGACGCCGACCACAACCAGATCGGCTCCTTCTACACCGGTGCCATGAGCGAGGCCCGCCTCATCGAGCTCAAGGCCGTCGCCGACCGCGTGGGCGGCCTCGACCTCGTCCTGATCGGCGCCGACGACCCCGAGGCGATGCTCCGCCACACCGAGGAGTGCAAGACCCGCGGCATCCCGTTCGCCGCGGACTTCTCGCAGCAGATCGCCCGCATGAACGGCGACGAGATCCGCACCCTCCTCGACGGCGCGACGTATCTCTTCTCGAACGAGTACGAGAAGGGCCTCATCGAGAGCAAGACCGGCTGGACCGACGAGGAGATCCTCGGCCGCGTCGGCCACCGCGTCACCACGCTCGGCTCGCGCGGCGTCCGCATCGAGCGCGTGGGCGAATCCGCCATCGAGGTGGGCTGCCCGGAGGAGTCGGCCAAGGTCGACCCGACCGGCGTCGGCGACGCGTTCCGCGCGGGCTTCCTCTCCGGCCTGTCGTGGGGCGTCGGCCACGAGCGCGCCGCGCAGGTGGGCTGCATGCTCGCCACGCTGGTCATCGAGACGCTCGGCACCCAGGAGTACACGCTCCGCCGCACCCACTTCATGGAGCGCTTCACCAAGACCTACGGCGACGAGGCAGCCGCCGAGGTCCAGGCGTACCTGCCCTGACCCGCTCTCCCACCCGCCCGCCCCTCAGGTGAAGGGGTACTCCGTACCCCTTCACCCCCGCCCCGCCGCTCCGCGCCGGGGGACAAACCCCGTCCGGCAGCCGCCCGGTCCCCCCAGGCCCCGGCCCACCCCGCCGCCGGGCGTCACGCCCGCCGTCGCACCACGTACGCCGCTCCGCGCCCGGCGGGCTCCTCGCCCACGTACTCCTGCCCCCGCATCTCGCACCACGCCGGAATGTCGAGCCGCGCCGCCGAGTCGTCCGCGAGCACCCGCACCGTGCCGCCGACCGGCACGTCGCCGATCACCTTCGCCAGCTCGATCACCGGCACCGGGCACCGCTTCCCCAGCGCGTCCACCACCAGCGCCCCGTCCCCGGTGGACTCGGCGGCCGCCGCCTGGCCCGACGCCGGCGCCCCGAGCTGCTCCCGGACTCCCGCCACCGCCCCCGGCAGCACCTCCAGGAACCGCTCCACCTCCGCATCGGGCACCCCCAGCGGCAGCGACACCCGTACGTTCCCCTCCGACAGCACGCCCATGGCACGCAGGACATGGCTGGGCGTCAGCGTCGAACTCGTACACGACGAACCGGACGAAACAGAAAAACCCGCCCCGTCCAGGGCGTGCAGCAACGCCTCCCCGTCGACATACAGACACGAGAACGTGACCAGGTGCGGCAGCCGCCGCACCGGATCGCCCACGACCTCCGCGTCCGGCACCGACTCGGCCACCCGCGCCCGGATGCGGTCCACCAGCGCCCGCAGCCGCGCCGCCTCGGCCGCCGCCTCGTCCCGTACGGCGCGCAGCGAGGCGGCCGCCGCCACGACGGCCGGAATGTTCTCGAAGCCCGGCGCCCGCCCCGACTCCCGCTCGTCCGCGGGCCCCTGACCGGCGAACCGCACCCCCTTGCGCACCACGAGCAGCCCGACCCCCGCCGGTCCGCCCCACTTGTGCGCGCTGCCCGTCAGCAGCGACCAGTCACCGTCCACCCGCCCCCACCCGAGCGACTGCGCCGCGTCCACCAGCAGCGGCACCCCCGCCGCCCGGCACGCCTCCGCCACCTCGGCCACCGGCTGCACCGTGCCCACCTCGTGGTTGGCCGACTGCAGACACGCCAGCGCCGTGTCGTCGCGCAGCGCGGCCGCGTACGCCTCCGGGTCCACCGCCCCGGACCGCCGCACGGCCACCTCGGTCACCGCCCCGCCGTCCGCCTCGTGCGCGGCCGCCGCGTGCAGCACCGAGGAGTGCTCCACCGCCGACACCACCAGGTGCCGCCCCGTCCGCCACCGCCCCGCGAGCGCCCCGGCCATCCCCGTGTGCACCGCCCGCGTCCCCGATGGAGTGAACGTCAGCTCGTCCGGCCGGCACCCCACCGCGTCGGCGGCCGCCTCCCGCGCGGCGTCCAGCAGCATCCGCGCCCGCCGCCCCTCCCGGTACAACCGGGCGGGATCGGCCCACCCTTCGTCCAGGGACGCGAGCAGCGCCTGCCGGGCGACCGGGTGCAGGGGAGCGGAGGAGGCGACGTCGAAGTAGACCACCCGCCCACGCTAACTCCGCCGCCGGCGCCGTGGCGCCCGGCGGTGCGTGCCCCCGTCGGCATCACCCGCCCGAGACGCCCCGAACGGGCATGCGATCAGTGCTCCGACCTGCGCAGTCAACCCGAAAGAGGGGTCGGGCGGCGCGTTGGGCACCCTCCCCGCGCGACGCCAAATAGCGTCCAGTAGGGTTTGGTCCGCATAAACATCCAAACCCCTGCCCGCGTCAGGGCCGGCGACCGACCAGCGAGACGGCCGCAGCCGACCCGCGGGCGAGACTCTCGGGAAGGCGCTACGTGAGTCCCAACGGCTCCGACCGCTCGTCGCGGCGCCCGATGCGGCGGAAGCTGCCGCAGGTGCTGACTGCGGGCCTGATCCTGGCTACCGCCTCCGGTTGTTCGTACAACTGGGAGGACTTCCCCCGCCTCGGTATGCCCACCCCGGTGACGGAAGAGGCCCCGCGGATCCTCTCCCTCTGGCAGGGCTCGTGGGCGGCTGCGCTCGTCACGGGCGTGCTCGTGTGGGGCCTGATCCTGTGGAGCGTCGTCTTCCACCGGCGCAGCCGCACCAAGGTCGAGGTTCCTCCGCAGACCCGGTACAACATGCCGATCGAGGCGCTGTACACGGTGACCCCGCTCATCATCGTCTCGGTGCTCTTCTACTTCACCGCGCGTGACGAGTCCAAGCTCCTCGCTCTCTCCGACAAGCCGGCCCACACCGTCAACGTGGTCGGCTACCAGTGGAGCTGGGGCTTCAACTACATCGAGAACGTGGACGGCGACGCCACCACGGGCACCGAGGTGCCCAAGGAGCTCGGCGCCATTCCGGACAAGTTCCAGAAGGAGTTCCCCGCGGGTGCCGAGGGCGTCTACGACGCCGGTATCCCGGGAACGCGGAACCCGCAGACCGGTAACCCCGGCCCGACGCTGTGGCTGCCGAAGGGCGAGAAGGTCCGGTTCGTCCTGACCTCGCGTGACGTCATCCACTCCTTCTGGGTGGTGCCGTTCCTGATGAAGCAGGACGTCATCCCGGGCCACACCAACGTCTTCGAGGTGACGCCCACCCAGGAGGGCACCTTCCTGGGCAAGTGCGCCGAGCTCTGCGGCGTCGACCACTCCCGGATGCTCTTCAACGTCAAGGTCGTCTCCCCGGAGCGCTACCAGCAGCACCTGAAGGAGCTGGCCGAGAAGGGGCAGACCGGCTTCATCCCGTCGGGCATTGAGCAGACGGACCCGGCCAGGAATGCGGAGAAGAACCAACTGTGAGCATCCTCAACGAACCTCAGGGTGCCGCCGAGGCAGCTGACGGCTCGAAGGAGCCGTACGCGAACGAGCTGCCCGTACGGCGCAAGCAGCCCGGCAACGTCGTCGTCAAGTGGCTCACCACCACCGACCACAAGACGATCGGTACGCTGTACCTGATCACGTCGTTCGTCTTCTTCTGCGTCGGCGGCGTGATGGCGCTCTTCATGCGCGCCGAGCTGGCCCGTCCGGGCACGCAGCTGATGTCGAACGAGCAGTTCAACCAGGCGTTCACGATGCACGGCACGATCATGCTGCTGATGTTCGCGACGCCGCTGTTCGCCGGATTCGCGAACTGGATCATGCCGCTGCAGATCGGCGCGCCCGACGTGGCGTTCCCGCGGCTGAACATGTTCGCCTACTGGCTGTACCTCTTCGGCTCGATCATCGCCGTGGCCGGCTTCCTCACCCCGCAGGGTGCGGCCGACTTCGGCTGGTTCGCCTATGCCCCGCTCTCGGACGCGGTCCACTCCCCGGGTGTCGGCGGCGACCTGTGGATCATGGGCCTGGCCTTCTCCGGCTTCGGTACGATCCTCGGCTCGGTCAACTTCATCACCACGATCATCTGCATGCGCGCTCCCGGCATGACGATGTTCCGCATGCCGATCTTCACGTGGAACGTGCTGCTGACCGGTGTCCTGGTCCTGCTCGCCTTCCCGGTCCTCGCCGCCGCGCTCTTCGCGCTGGAGGCCGACCGCAAGTTCGGCGCGCACATCTTCGACCCGGCCAACGGCGGTGCCCTGCTGTGGCAGCACCTCTTCTGGTTCTTCGGCCACCCCGAGGTGTACATCATCGCCCTGCCGTTCTTCGGCATCGTCTCGGAGATCGTCCCGGTCTTCAGCCGTAAGCCGATGTTCGGTTACATCGGTCTGATCGCGGCCACCATCGCGATCGCCGGTCTCTCGGTGACGGTGTGGGCGCACCACATGTACGTCACCGGCGGTGTGCTGCTGCCGTTCTTCTCCTTCATGACGTTCCTCATCGCGGTCCCGACCGGTGTGAAGTTCTTCAACTGGATCGGCACCATGTGGAAGGGCTCGCTGTCCTTCGAGACCCCGATGCTCTGGACCATCGGCTTCCTGGTCACCTTCACCTTCGGTGGTCTGACCGGTGTCATCCTGGCGTCGCCGCCGATGGACTTCCACGTCTCCGACTCGTACTTCGTCGTCGCGCACTTCCACTACGTCGTCTTCGGCACCGTGGTGTTCGCGATGTTCGCCGGATTCCACTTCTGGTGGCCGAAGTTCACCGGAAAGATGCTGGACGAGCGGCTCGGCAAGATCACCTTCTGGACGCTGTTCATCGGCTTCCACGGCACGTTCCTCGTCCAGCACTGGCTGGGTGCCGAGGGCATGCCGCGCCGGTACGCGGACTACCTGGCGGCCGACGGCTTCACCGCGCTGAACACGGTCTCCACGATCGCCTCGTTCCTGCTCGGCATGTCGCTGCTCCCGTTCTTCTACAACGTCTGGAAGACCGCGAAGTACGGCCAGAAGATCGAGGTCGACGACCCGTGGGGCTACGGCCGCTCCCTGGAGTGGGCGACGTCCTGCCCGCCGCCGCGGCACAACTTCCTCACGCTGCCGCGCATCCGTTCCGAATCGCCGGCGTTCGACCTGCACCACCCTGAGATCGCCGCGATCGACCAGCTCGAGAACCAGGGCCGTACGGACACCGCGCTCGTCGGCGGCAAGGAGGCCGGCAAGTGAAGATCCAGGGCAAGATGTTCATCTGGCTGAGCTTCTTCATCCTGGCCATGGCCATCCTGTATGGCCTGTGGTCGAAGGAGCCGGTCGGCACCACGGCGCTGTTCATGGCCTTCGGCCTGGCGATCATGGTCGGCTACTACCTGGCCTTCACGGCCCGGCGGGTCGACGCCATGGCGCAGGACGACAAGCAGGCCGACGTCGCGGACGAGGCCGGTGAGCTCGGCTTCTTCTCGCCGCACAGCTGGCAGCCGCTCTCCCTGGCCGCCGGTGGCGCGTTCGCCTTCCTGGGCGTCGCCATCGGCTGGTGGCTGCTGTACTTCTCGCTGCCCCTCATCCTCATCGGTATCTGGGGCTGGGTCTTCGAGTACTACCGGGGCGAGAACCAGAACCAGTAGGCGGTAGCACCCCCGCGGTGCAGGGGCCCGGCGACCTCCGCAAGGAGGCCGCCGGGCCCCTCGCCGTTTCCGTGGCGGTTCCGTGGTGCTTCCCTGGCGCTCCCGTGGTGCCGCTGTCGCGCCGTCATCCTTTTGCAGTCATCCCGCGTGCCACGTTCGGCGGCTCTTCCTACCGTGTGCTTTATGAGCCACACGCCGAGCGTCCGCACCGCCCTCAGCTGTGCCCTGCTGGTCGTCGTCGCAGGCGCCGGCACGGTCTCCTGCGGCGGGCCGGACGAACACCCGCTCGCCGCACGCCCCTACGACGCGGCACAGCAGATCGCCTTCAACGGGCCGGGCAAGAACCGCAAGGCGGCTCTCGACCGGCCCCTCGAAGTCACCGCCACGGGCCAGGACAGCCGCATCACGGACGTCACCGCCGTCGACGAGGGGGGCCACTACCTGGCGGGCGAACTGTCCGCCGACGGCAGCCGCTGGCGCTCCACCGCGCCCCTGGCGGCCGGCGCTCGCTACACCGTCAGCGTCGCCACGGAGAACGGCGACGGCGCCCCCGGCGCCCGCACGCTGACCTTCGAGACCGCACCCGCCAAGAAGCGCCTGAAGGTGGAGTTCGGACCGGAGGCGGGCGAGTACGGCGTCGGACAGCCCCTCACGGCCAAGCTCAGCGCCCCCGTCACCACGACCGCCGGCCGCGCCGCCGTCGAGCGCTCCCTGAAGGTCCGTTCCACCCCCGTCGTCACGGGCGCCTGGCACTGGGTCGACGACAAGGAACTGCACTACCGGCCCAAGGAGTACTGGCCGGCCGGCGCCACCGTCACCCTCAGCAGCAACCTCTCGGGCGTCAGCGTGGGCGGCGACCTCTACGGCACCCACACCGACCCGCTCACCCTCACCATCGGCGACCGCGTCGAGGCCATCACCAACGCCGCCGGGCACTACATGACGTTCAAGCGGAACGGCGAAGTGATCAATACCATTCCGGTGACCACCGGCAAACCGGGCTTCTCCACCCGGAACGGCACGAAAGTGGTCCTGGAGAAGCAGTACTTCGTCCGGATGCGCAGCGCCACCGTGGGCATCGGCGGCAGCGAGTCGTACGACCTGCCCGTCTACTACAACACGCGCGTCACCTGGAGCGGCGAGTACGTCCACGCCGCGCCCTGGTCGGTCGGCTCACACGGATACGCCAACGTCAGCCACGGCTGCGTGGGCATGTCCACCGGCAACGCCGCCTGGTTCTACGAGAACATCCAGCGCGGCGACATCGTGAAGGTCGTCAACAGCATCGGCGAGGACATGGCGCCGTTCGGCAACGGCTACGGGGACTGGAACCTGCCCTGGGACAAGTGGCGGGGCGGCAGCGCCGTCCTGGCCGGCACCCGCGAGGGCACCACCCCCGCCGACCCCGCCCGACTGCGGCCGCGCGCACTGTAGAAGCCGAGCAGCAGGCCCCGGGCGCGCCCGCACGGCGCGCCCGGGCGGCCCTCACGCCTCCACGGACAGGTGGCTGCGCAGCAGCCCCGCCAGCGCCTCCGCCAGCTCCACCGGGTCCACCGGCAGCGTCACCGCGGCGTCCGCCCGGCTCCAGGTCGCCAGCCACGCGTCCTGGGGCCGCCCGATCAGCACCAGCACCGGCGGGCAGCGGAACACCTCGTCCTTGATCTGCCGGCACACGCCCATCCCGCCCGCGGGGACGGCCTCGCCGTCCAGGACGCACACGTCGATCCCGCCCCGCTCCAGCCGCTCCAGCACGGCCGGCAACGTCGCGCATTCGACGTACTCGACCGGGGGAACGTCGGACGCGGGCCTGCGCCCCGCCGCCAGCCGCACCTGCGCGCGGGTGTTCGCGTCGTCGCTGTAGACCAGTACGGTGGCGCTGGACTGCATGGTTCCTCCGAGTGCGTACGGGGAGTGCTCGGTAACCGATGCCGCGGATGCTACTCCGTCCCACAGCCTGTCAACACCGGTCACGCACCGGTTCGGACGCCCCATCGATGAGCCGTTCGGGCAGGATCCCGGGACCCGTCCGAGCGGGGGACACTCCGAACGGCACCCCCCGGAGTGAGGGCGGGATAAGCGACCGACATAATGTCGGTCGTGGCGACAGCAACGACAGTAGATACCGGGCACGCGCACCCGTCGGTCAATCGACCGAACCTCACCAGCGTCGGAACCATCATCTGGCTGAGTTCCGAGCTGATGTTCTTCGCGGCCCTCTTCGCGATGTACTTCACCCTGCGTTCGGTAACGGGTGCCGAATACTGGTCCGAGCAGGCGGGCCACCTGAACTTCCCGTTCTCGGCGACGAACACCACGATCCTGGTGCTCTCCTCACTCACCTGCCAGCTCGGCGTCTTCGCCGCCGAGCGCGGTGACGTGAAGAAGCTCCGCGCCTGGTTCATCGTGACGTTCATCATGGGCGCGATCTTCATCGGCGGCCAGGTCCTGGAGTACACCGAGCTGGTCAAGGACGCGGGCATGTCCCTCGCCTCCGGCCCGTACGGCTCCGTGTTCTACCTGACCACCGGCTTCCACGGCCTGCACGTGACGGGTGGCCTCATCGCCTTCCTGCTGGTTCTCGGCCGGACGTACGCCGCGAGGCGGTTCACCCACGAGCAGGCAACCGCCGCCATCGTCGTGTCCTACTACTGGCACTTCGTCGATGTCGTCTGGATCGGCCTCTTCGCCACGATCTACATGATCAAGTAATCGGGTCACCACCCGAGACATCCAGCAAGCATCGACGCAGAAGATCCTGACACCGGGGTAATCCGTGAAAAAGCTCTCCGCACGACGACGCCATCCGCTGGCGGCGGTCGTCGTCCTACTTCTCGCGCTGGCGGCCACTGGGGGGCTGTACGCCGCGTTCGCACCCGCGGGCGAGGCACAGGCCGATGAGACCGCCCAGTCCCTCGCCATCGAGGAGGGCAAGAAGCTCTACACCGTCGGCTGCGCCAGCTGCCACGGCACCGGCGGTCAGGGCACCTCCGACGGCCCGTCCCTGGTCGGCGTCGGCTCCGCCGCCGTCGACTTCCAGGTCGGCACCGGCCGTATGCCCGCGATGCAGCCGGGCGCCCAGGTCCCGCGCAAGCCGAAGGTCTACTCGCAGGCCGAGACCGACCAGCTCGCGGCGTACATCGCGTCGCTCGGCGCCGGCCCGGTCACGCCGACCGAGAAGCAGTACAGCGTCGAAGGCGCGGACATCGCCAAGGGCGGCGAGCTGTTCCGCAACAACTGCGCCCAGTGCCACAACTTCACCGGCGAGGGCGGCGCGCTGACCAAGGGCAAGTTCGCGCCGAGCCTCGAAGGCGTCAGCGAGAAGCACATCTACGAGGCCATGCAGACGGGCCCGCAGAACATGCCGTCCTTCCCCGACACCACGATGCCGGAGAAGGAGAAGAAGGACATCATCGCGTACGTCAAGGCCGTGAACGGTGAAGAGACGCCGTCCCCCGGCGGCTTCGGTCTGGGCGGCCTCGGGCCGGTCAGCGAGGGCCTGTTCGGCTGGATCTTCGGTCTGGGTTCGCTGATCGCTGTCGCCGTCTGGGTCGCAGCCCACACCGCTAAGGCCAAGAAGTCATGAGTAGCAACGAGATTTCCGAAGAGAGCCTGCCGAGCGAGCAGGACACCGCGCACGGCACGGCGGTAGCCGAGAACCCGTTCGCCGACCCGGGGCTGCCGCCCCACAAGCCCCGCGTCCAGGACATCGACGAGCGGGCCGCCAAGCGCTCCGAGCGCACGGTCGCCCTGCTCTTCACAGTGTCGATGCTGGCCACGGTCGGCTTCATCGCGTCGTTCGTCGCGTTCGACGTCGACAAGATCGTGTACATCTGGCCGCTGGGCCACGTGAGCATCCTGCACGTGATGCTGGGTCTGACGATGGGCATCTCCCTGTTCTGCATCGGCGCGGGCGCGGTCCACTGGGCCCGCACGCTGATGTCGGACGTGGAGGTCGCCGACGACCGTCACCCGATCGAGGCGTCGCCGGAGGTCAAGGCCAAGGTCATGGCCGACTTCCAGGAGGGTGCGGCGGAGTCCGCGCTCGGCCGGCGCAAGCTGATCCGCAACACCATGTTCGGCGCGCTCGCGATGGTGCCGCTGTCCGGCGTCGTGCTCCTGCGCGAGCTCGGCCCGCTGCCCGAGGACAAGCTCCGCAAGACCTCGTGGGCCCGCGGCAAGCAGCTCATCAACATGAACACGAACGAGCCGCTGCGTCCCGAGGACGTCGCCGTGGGTTCGCTGACCTTCGCCAAGCCCGAGGGCCTGGAGGAGGACGACCACGAGTTCAACACGAAGATCGCCAAGGACGCCCTGATGATCGTCCGGATCCAGCCGGAGGACATCAAGGACCGGCGCGAGCTCGAGTGGTCGCACGAGGGCATCGTGGCGTTCTCGAAGATCTGCACCCACGTGGGCTGCCCGATCTCCCTGTACGAGCAGCAGACCCACCACGTCCTCTGCCCGTGCCACCAGTCCACCTTCGACCTCTCCGACGGCGCCCGTGTCATCTTCGGCCCGGCCGGTCACGCCCTTCCGCAGCTGCGGATCGGCGTCAATGACAAGGGCAACCTCGAAGCGCTCGGCGACTTCGACGAGCCGGTCGGTCCTGCATTCTGGGAGCGCGGATGAGCACCACGACCGCAAGCGACACGAACCGGAAGGCGCCCGCCGGTGAGCGGGTGGCCGACTGGGCCGACGGCCGGCTCGGGATCTACTCCCTGGCCAAGGCCAACATGCGGAAGATCTTCCCGGACCACTGGTCCTTCATGCTCGGTGAGATCTGCCTCTACAGCTTCATCATCATCATCCTCACGGGTGTGTATCTGACGCTGTTCTTCCACCCGAGCATGAACGAGATCGTCTACCACGGCTCGTACGTGCCGATGCAGGGCATCCGGATGACGGAGGCCTACGCGTCGACGCTGGACATCAGCTTCGACGTCCGCGGTGGTCTGCTGATCCGCCAGATCCACCACTGGGCGGCGCTGATCTTCCTCGCCGGCATGTTCGTGCACATGATGCGCGTCTTCTTCACCGGCGCGTTCCGCAAGCCGCGTGAGATCAACTGGCTGTTCGGCTTCCTGCTGTTCGTCCTGGGCATGTTCACCGGTTTCACCGGCTACTCGCTCCCGGACGACCTGCTCTCCGGCACCGGTGTCCGCTTCACGCAGGGCGCGATCCTGTCCATGCCGATCGTCGGCACGTACATCTCGATGTTCCTGTTCGGTGGCGAGTTCCCCGGCCACGACATGGTGGCCCGGTTCTACTCGATCCACATCCTGCTGCTGCCGGGCATCATGCTCGGCCTCGTGGTGGCGCACCTGATCCTGGTCTTCTACCACAAGCACACGCAGTTCGCGGGTCCCGGCCGGACCAACAAGAACGTCGTCGGCATGCCGCTGCTGCCGGTCTACATGGCCAAGGCCGGAGGCTTCTTCTTCCTGGTCTTCGGTGTCATCGCGATCATCGCGGCCCTGTTCACCATCAACCCGGTGTGGGCCCTCGGCCCGTACCGCCCCGACATGGTGTCCACCGGCGCCCAGCCCGACTGGTACATGGGCTTCGCCGAGGGTCTCATCCGTGTGATGCCGGGCTGGGAGATCAACATCTGGGGCCACACGCTGGTCCTGGGCGTGTTCATCCCGCTGATGCTGTTCGGCGTGGTCCTGGCCGCGATCGCCGTCTACCCGTTCATCGAGTCCTGGATCACCGGCGACAAGCGCGAGCACCACATCCTGGACCGCCCGCGCAACGCCCCGACGCGTACCGCGCTCGGCGTCGCCTGGGTCACGGCCTACATGATCATGCTGGTCGGTGGTGGCAACGACATCTTCGCCACCCACTTCAACCTGTCGATCAACGCGATCACCTGGTTCGTCCGGATCTTCTACTTCGTCGGACCGGTCCTCGCGTTCATCCTCACCAAGCGGATCTGCCTGGGTCTCCAGCGCCGCGACCGCGACAAGGTGCTGCACGGCCGCGAGACCGGCATCATCAAGCGGCTTCCGCACGGTGAGTTCGTCGAGGTCCACGAGCCCCTCAGCCAGGCGCAGATGCACGCGCTCACCGCGCACGAGCAGTACACGCCGGCCGAGATCGGCCCGACGGTCGACGAGAACGGCGTCGAGCGGAAGCCGACCCGCACGGAGAAGCTCCGCGCGAAGCTCAGCAAGGGCTACTTCGGGGACGGCAACCAGATCCCGAAGGCCACGGTCGAGGAGCACCGGGAGATCAGCAGCGGCCACGGTCACCACTGATCACCTGACCTGAAGGTCGCCACGGCGAGAGCCCCGTCCAATCATCGGACGGGGCTCTTTGCCGTCCCCGGGGATCGATAGGCTGGGACCGTCTCATCCGTACGGACCCAGGAGCGACCATGAGCGCTGTGACCCCCGCTGGAGGACCGACCACGGCGGGCCGCTCCTGGCCCGAGGTCCTCGACGCCCTCCTCTACGGGCGGGACCAGAGCGCCGACGCGACCGCCTGGGCGATGGACCGGATCCTGCGGGGCGAGGCCACCGACGCGCAGATCGCCGGGTTCGCCGTCGCGCTGCGCGCCAAGGGCGAGACGGTCGAAGAGATCACCGGCCTCGTACGGACCATGTACGCGCACGCCCGGACCATCGACGTGCCCGGACCGTCCGTCGACATCGTCGGCACCGGTGGCGACGGCGCCAAGACCGTCAACATCTCCACCATGTCCGCGATCGTCGTCGCCGGCACGGGCGCGAAGGTCGTCAAGCACGGCAACCGGGCCGCGTCCTCCGCGTCCGGCGCCTCCGACGTCCTGGAGAAGCTCGGCGTCAACCTGGAGCTCACCCCCGAGCGGGTGGCCGAGGTCGCCGAGGAGGCCGGGATCACGTTCTGCTTCGCGGTGAAGTTCCACCCGGCGCTCCGCCATGTCGCCGCGGCCCGCAAGGAGCTCGGCATCCGCACGACGTTCAACTTCCTGGGCCCGCTGACCAACCCGGCCCGGGTACGCGCCCAGGCCACCGGTGTGGCCGACGCCCGGATGGCCCCCATCCTGGCGGGCGTCCTCGCGGAGCGCGGCTCGTCGGCGCTGGTGTTCCGCGGCGACGACGGGCTGGACGAGCTGACGACGACGGCGACGTCGCGGGTGTGGGTGGTCCGGGACGGCGCGGTACGCGAGGAGGGCTTCGACCCGCGGGACGTCGGCATCGACCTGGTCCCGGTGGAGGCCCTGCGAGGCGCGGACGCCTCGTACAACGCGGACGTCGCCCGCCGGCTGCTGGCGGGGGAGACCGGGCCCGTACGGGACGCGGTGCTGCTGAACTCGGCGGCGGCGCTGATGGCGCTGGAGCCTTCGGATGCACCGCTGCCGGACCAGATCCGCGCGGGCATCGCCCGGGCGGCGGACTCCATCGACTCGGGCGCGGCCCGGGCAACCCTGGACCGCTGGGTGGCGGCGAGCAACCGCTAATCGGGGGCTCTGCCCCCGAACCCCCGCTCCTCAAGCGCCGGAGGGGCTGATTTTCAGCCCG
>NZ_JABWDV010000455.1 GCF_013362995.1 Streptomyces sp. TRM64462
CCGGTCGCGGCCGTGATGAGGGTCTCGGCCGCCACGCGTGCCTGCCGGGCGGCGGCAGGATCGCCACTGATCGCGGCGGTGGTGATGGCGCCGTCGATCAGCAACAGCAGTTGCCCGCCCAGCGCCACCGGGTCGTCGACGGGCAGTTCGCGGGCGAGACCGGTCACGTACTCCTGGAGGGCGCGCTTGTGGTCGCGGGCGGCGCCGGCCACCGCGTCCGATGTGGCGCCCAGCTCGCCGAACGCGTTGATGAAGGCGCAGCCTCTGAACCCGGGATCGTCGCACCACGCGTGCAGCCAGTCGAACACCGCGAGCAGCCGGTCGCGCGGCGTGGTGCCGTGCTGGGCGACATGGCGGGCCAGAGCGGTGCGCCACCGCTCGTCGCGGCGCCTCAGGTACCCCTCCACCAGATCGGACTTGGAGGGGAAGCACTGGTAGAGCCGCTTCAGCGACACCCCGGAGGCGGTGCGGAGTTCGTCCATGCCGACGGCCTGGACCCCGCGTTCGTAGAACAGCCGCTCGGCGGTGTCGAGCAGCCTGGAGCGGGCTTCGTCGGGATCCACGGCATCTCCCACTGGCGTCGAGAACGATCGTTCTCTAGAGTAGCCGACACCTGGAGAACGACCGTTCTCCAGGTGCGTGTCGCTCACGACAGAAGGAGCCCGCCATGGCACCGCGCCCGCCGTTCCCGCCGTTCGACGAGGAGACCGCGCTCCGTAAGGTCCAGGCCGCCGAGGACGCGTGGAACACCCGCGATCCCGAAGCCGTCGCGCTCGCCTACACCGAGGACTCGGTCTGGCGGAACCGGGACCGCTTCGTCACCGGCCGGGACGAGATCGTGGCCTTCCTGCGCGAGAAGTGGGCCCGCGAACTCGGCTACGCCCTGCGCAAGGAGCTGTGGAGCTTCGGTGGCGACCGGATCGCCGTGCGGTTCCAGTACGAGTACCACGACACGGCCGGCCGGTGGTGGCGCGCCTACGGCAACGAGCTGTGGGAGTTCGCCGAGGACGGGCTGATGCGCCGCCGGGAGGCGAGCATCGACGACGTCCGCATCGCCGAGGAGGACCGCCGGATCTTCGGCCCCCGCCCGGCGGCCGAGCGGGCGGTCCCGCTCCCGGTCAGGTGACCGCTCACCGCTCGGCGGCGGCGGTCCGGCGGTGCTGCGCCGCGGTGCCGAGCACCCGTATGTGCGGGCGGCCGTCCCCCTCCGGATCGGTGACGGCGACGCGGACGCCGTAGACGTCGGCGATCAGCCTTTCGGTCAGCACGTCCCGGGGTGTGCCGGCGGTGACGACGCGTCCCTCCCGGAGGACCACCACGTGGTGGCAGTACAGCGCGGCGAGGTTGAGGTCGTGCAGGGCGACGACGCCGGTGACCGCGAGGGTGCGGACGAGGTGCAGCAGTTCGTGCTGGTGCTGGATGTCGAGGTGGTTGGTCGGTTCGTCGAGGAGCAGCTCGCGCGGCTCCTGGGCGAGGGCCCGGGCGATCTGCACGCGCTGGCGTTCGCCGCCGGACAGGGTGTGCCAGGGCCGGTCCGCCCGGTCGGTCAGACCGGTGCGCTCCAGGGCGTCGCCGACGACACGCTCGTCGTCCGGCGACGGCGGCGCCCAGGCGCGCCGGTGGGGGGTGCGGCCGAGGCGTACGACGTCGGCGGCGGTCAGTTCGACGAGGGTGTCCGCCTGCTGCTCGACGACGGCGACGCGCCGGGCGATGTCCCGGCGGCGCAGGCCGTCCAGGGGGTGGCCGTCCAGCGTGACCACTCCGGAGGCGGGGGCCAGGACGCCGCACAGGATGCGCAGCAGGGTGGACTTCCCCGAGCCGTTGGGGCCGAGGAGGCCTGTCAGGGCCCCGGGCGGCGGGGTGATGCTGACCCCGTCGAGGATCAGCCGTCCGTCGGCGGTGCGGGAGACGCGGTCGGCGCTGAGGGTCATCGGCGGCTCCTCCGGGTGCGGTACAGGACGAGGACGAAGGCGGGGACACCGACCAGTGAGGTCATGACGCCGACGGGGACCTCCTGCGGGTCGATGACGGTGCGGGCGACGGTGTCGATCCACACGAGGAAGACCGCCCCGCCCAGCGCCGCGACGGGCAGCAGCCGTCCGTGCGACGGGCCGACGAGTGCGCGGGCGGCGTGCGGCAGCACGAGGCCGACGAAGCCGATGGCGCCGGCGGCGCTGACGAGTGCGGCGGTGAGCAGGGCGGTGACGCAGAGCAGGACGAGTCGCGCGCGGGCGACGTCGACGCCCAGCGTCGCCGCCGCGTCCTGTCCGAAGGCGAACGCGTCCAGGGTCCTCGCGTGTCCGAGGCAGACGGCGACCGCGAGCACCAGGGCGCCGAGGCACAGCCATACGTCGGCCCAGCCCGCGCCGCTGAGGGAGCCGAGCAGCCAGAACAGCACGCCGCGAGTGGTCTCGGCGTCGGCGGACGTGACGACGACGAAGGAGGTGAGTGCGGAGAAAAGCTGCATCGCGGCGACGCCGGAGAGCACGACCCGGTCGGTGGTCCCGCCGAGGGTGTGGCTCAGCAGGAGCATCGCGGCGAACGAGCACACGGCGCCCGCGAAGGCTCCTCCGGAGACCGACAGGATTCCGCCGCCGGCGCCGAGGACGACCACGACGACCGCCCCGGTGGAGGCCCCGGAGGACACCCCGAGGACGAACGGGTCGGCGAGCGGGTTGCGCAGCAGGGACTGCATGACCGCGCCGCACAGGGCGAGTCCGGCTCCGCACACGGCGGCCAGCAGGGTGCGCGGAAGCCGGAGGTTCCACACGATGCCGTCGCGGATCGGGGTGAGCCCGGACTCCTGCCCGCCGAGGTGGGAGGCGACGACGGACCAGACGTCGGTGACGCCGATGTCCGCCGGGCCGATGGTGATGGCCAGGGCAATGGAGACGGCGAGTGCGACGAGCCCCGCCGCCGTGCGCAGCAGGGCCGCGGTCACTTCGCGAGGCCGAAGTCGCGGAGCGCGGCGGCGACCTGTTCGATGCCCTCCACCGTACGGATGGTGGGGTTCATCGCCTGGCCGCTGAGGAGGACGTACCGCTTGTTGCGTACGGCGTCCATGTTCTTGGTGACCGGGTTCGACTCCAGGAACTCGATCTTCTTCGCGGCGCTCTCCGCGGTCTGCGACCTGCGGGTGAGGTCACCGATGACCAGCACGTCGGGGTCGCGGTCGGCGACGGTCTCCCAGTTGATCTGCGGCCATTCCTCGGTCGTGTCGTCGAAGACGTTCCTGGCCCCGATCTCCTTGGTGATGATGCCGGGGGCGCCGCAGCAGCCCGCCATGTACGGGGACTTGGCGTCGGAGAACCAGTACAGGAGGGTGACGTCCGAGGCGTCGAGCCCCGCGGTCGCCTTGGTGACACGGGCGGTGAGCCGCGCGATCAGCTCGTCGCCGCGTTCCTGGACGCCGAAGACACGGGCGATGTCCCGCACTTCACCGTGGACGGTGTCCATCGTGAGGGGCGTGGTGCGGACGCCGTCGCCGTCGCCGCTGTTGTCCTTGCCGACGCAGTCGGAGGGGGAGAGGTACGTGGGCACGCCGAGCTTCTCGAACTGCTCCCGCGTGGCCACACCGCCCTTGCCGAGGGTGGAGGCGAAGGAGGCCGCGACGAAGTCGGGTTCGGCCTCCAGGACCTTCTCGAAGGACGGCCGGTTCTCGGCGAGCCGCGGCACACCGGCGTTGGCCTTCTCCAGTCCCTTCATGACCGGGTCGGTCCAGGTCGCCGTCCCGGCCATGCGGTCGGCGAGACCGAGCGACAGCATGATCTCTGTGGTGCCCTGGTTCAGCGAGACGGCCCGCTGGGGGCCGTCTCCCGCGATCTTCACCTTCTGCCCGCAGTTGTCGAGCACGCGTGCCGCCGCCGGGGCCGACGGCGACGAGGAGGGCGAAGGGGCGGAGGTTCCGCATCCGGTGAGGAGCAGTGCTCCGCACAGGAGCATGGCGAAGGAAGCGGTCGGGCGCGTGGCGGTCACGTCGTTGTCCTCAGCGTCGAGGGCCCATGCGCGGGGCCCGTTCGTACGGATACCGCCAGCAGGTCTTCGGACTCGGGATCACTCGGACGTGGCGCCTTCCCGGACCGGTTCTCCGGCCCAGTGGCTTCTCAGGCCACGCCCGTCACCCTCACCGCTGCGCGTCAGTTCCGGATTCCCACCGGATTCCCTGACCCACGTACACGCGGGTACGCGTGCACGGAGTGCGACTGGCCTGCGCAAGCTACCACAGGGCGCAACCCGCCCCTCGCCGGGACCGGTTCAGGAGCGGGGGGCAGCGGTCAGCGGCCCGGTGGCCGATGTGCCCGGCGCGACCGGCGTGTCCGGCGCGACCGGCGTGCCCGGCGCATGCGGTGCGGTCGGCGCATGCGGTGCGGTCGGCGCCGTCCAGCTCCCCAGCAGCCGCAGCGCCGCCTCCGCGGCCGCGTCAGGGGCGGTGAAGACGACCAGCGACCTGCCCTCGTCCCCGGGCAGCAGGAGTGTCTCGTACGCCAGGTCGAACCCGCCGACGAGCGGATGGCGGAAGCTCTTCGTCCCGTGCGTCTTCTCCCGCACCTCCTGGGCCGCCCACCATCCCCGGAACCGCGGGCTGCGGCGGCTCAGTTCCGCCACGACCCCGGCGAGCCGCGCGTCGGCGGGCCGACGGCCCGCGGAGAACCGCAGGAACCCGACGGTCTGCCGGGCCACGTCCTCCCACCTCGGGTACAGGTCCTGGGCGGTGGGGTCGAGGAAGACGTGACGTGCGAGGTTCAGCCGTCCCGCCGGGGCTCCGCCGAGGCCGCCCACGAGGGCACGGGCCAGGTCGTTGGCGGCGAGGACGTCCATCGCCGGTGTCAGGACGTACGCCGGGACGGCCCCCACGACGGCGAGGAGGCGGTGCAACTCCTCCCGCACGGCCATGTGAGGAAGCTCGCTCTCGGCGTCCGCGGAGTCCCGGTGCTCGTCCCGGAGGCCCCCCGGTGGCACAGCGGCGTTCCGGTGGCCTGCCCGGTGCGCCAGGTCGTACAGGTGCGCGCGCTCCGTGGTGTCCAGACGCAGCACGCGTGCCAGGGCGTCCAGCACGGCCTCGGACGGGTTGTGGGCGCGGCCCTGTTCGAGGCGCGTGTAGTAGACGAGGCTCACGCCCGCGAGGTCGGCCACCTCCTCGCGGCGCAGCCCCGTGACCCGGCGGCGGCCCAGGACGGGGATCCGGGCCTCGGCCGGGCTCACCCGGGAGCGCCGCGACCTCAGGAAGGAGCCGAGTTCGTTGGCTGCTTTCATGCGCGCCAGTATGCGCGGGAACGGCATCCCGCCGCCTGTCCCTGCCGGTACCCCCTTGGCCGGACCTGCCGGTCCGCCTCCCGCCTCGTGCCTGGTACCGGCGGGGTAATGGCTCCGCTTCGGCGGCGCCGCGAGGGTGAGGGAGGTGCGACCCGCACCACGCCCCCGGCCCCTGCACGGCGCCGGGCGGCTCATGACTTGCGACACGACAGGAGCGGCTTCGATGCGCGCGGTGGTCTTCTCCCGGTACGGCGACGAGAGCGTTCTGGAATACACGGAGCGGCAGCCGGCACCGGCTCCGGCGGACGGAGAGGTGCTGGTGGAGGTCATGGCGGCCGGGGTGAACCCGGTCGACTGGAAGCATCGCGAAGGGGCCGTGCGCAGCGACCGGTCGTTCCCGCTGGGGATGGGCTGGGACGTCGCGGGTGTGGTGCGGAGGTCGGTGCCGGGCGGCCCGGCGGTCGGCGAGGCCGTGTACGGAATGCTTCCGCTGCCGTACGGCGGCGCGTACCAGGAGCTGTGCGTTCTGCCCGCCTCCGCCGTTGCGCCCAAGCCGGACCGCCTCTCCTACGCGGAGGCCGCAGGTGTGCCGCTGGCCGCGCTGACGGCCTGGCAGGCGCTGGAGGCGGCGGGGGTGACGGAGGGCCTGCGTGTCCTGGTGCACGCGGGCGCGGGCGGCGTCGGCCACTTCGCCGTGCAGTTCGCCCGGCACCTCGGGGCGCACGTCACCGCCACCGCCTCGGCCCGCAACATGGAGTTCCTGCGCGGGCTCGGTGTCGACGAGCCGGTGGACCGGGCGGCGGCGGACCTGGCCGCCGGGGAACCGTTCGACGTCGTCCTGGACATCGTCGGCGGCCCCGTGCAGCACGCGTCGTGGCGGCTGCTGCGCCCCGGCGGCACCCTCATCACGCTGCCGGAACCCGTGGACGAGGCACATCGCCTGCCCGGGATCACGGCCCGCCGCGTCATCGTCGCCCCCGACGGCGGGGCGCTCCGCCGGATCGGCGCCCTGATCGACTCCGGCGCCGTACACGTCGAGATCCAGGAGGTCCTGCCCCTGGAGAAGGCCGCGGAGGCACAGCGGATCAGCCGGGAGGGCCGGGTGCGCGGGAAGCTGGTCCTCGCTGTCGGCTAGGACGTCTCGTCGTCTAGGACGTCTCGTCGTCTAGGACGTCTCGTCGTCGGGGTCCGGCGGCGGCGTGCCGGCGTCGGACGTGTCGTCCGGGAACAGCCGCTCCTCCAGTTCGTCGCGCACCAGCGTCCGCCGGTCGACGGAACGCGTGCGGTAGGCGACGCGTCCGACGATCTGGGCGGTGACCGGCGCGGTGACCAGCTGGAACAGGGCGATCACCAGCAGCGCCGGGGCGACGCGCGCCGGCATCCGGACGGCGGCGCCCAGGAGTACGAGCAGCAGCCCCGCCGACTGGGCCTTGGCCGCGGCGTGCAGCCGGGTCACCGTGTCCGGGAAGCGCAGCAGTCCCAGCGCGGCGAGCAGGCAGAAGCCGCTGCCGCACAGCACCAGGACCGCCGCCACGCCGTCCCGTACGGTGTCGCCCCTCACCGCATGCCCTCCCGCCGCTCGATGAGGTGCGCCGCGGTCACCGAACCGATGAACGCGAGCAGCGCCAGCACGATGAGCACGGGGAGCGGAGTGGGGTCGCCCCGGACCGTCATGTGCACGGCCACGGCGGCGACGACCATGGTGACGAGGACGTCCAGGGCGACGATACGATCCAGGGCCGCCGGGCCCCGCAGCAGGCGCAGCAGCGTCAGCACGGCGGCGGCCGCGATCATGGCGAGGCTGACGAGCAGTACGCCGGTCATCGGTCGTCGTCCTCTCCCCCGTGCCGGCCTCTCCCGTTCGGGCCTCCCCCGTGCCGGCCTCTCCCGTGCCGGGTGTCGCCCTCGGTGGCGGAGCCGCGGCCGAGGGCGGCGACGACACGGCCGTCGGCGGCCCGTACCTCCCGTCGGCGGTGCTCGACCCCCTGGTCGTCGCGCACCGGCAGGGCGTGGACGTACAGCAGGCGCTCGCGGCGGTCGATCTCCAGCACGAGCGTTCCCGGCGTCAGCGTCGTGAGGTTCGCCACCGCGGTCACCGTGAGGTCCGTGTCGGCGCGCAGCGGGACCCGGATGAGCGCCGCGGAGGTCTTGGGGCCGTGGCGCACGGCCTCCCAGCCGACGGCGACCGCGGAGGCCAGGACGTCGACGACGGTGTGGCCGATGATCAGCAGCACTCGCAGGGGCCGCCACTTCACACGGGACGTCAGAGGGGGCAGCGGGAAGAGGACGACCACACCCGCCGCCACCGCGAGGCCGCTCACGACGACGGGGACGCTGTACGAACCCCACAGCATGACCCACAGCAGCCACAGCCAGCCCACCGTGGGCAGGTGCCCCGCCGCGATCCGCCGGCCGGGTCTCCTCATGGTTCCTCCTCAGTGAGCACCTCGGACCGGTACGAGCCGGGGTGGACCAGGTCGTCGGCGGCGCCCGCCGCGACACCGGCCAGCGGTGCCGCGAACGCGGCGAGCAGCAGACCGGTCACCACCAGGGCGGCGGTGGCGGCGAACATCAGCAGCCCGCCCCTGCCGGTCCCCCTCGCCTGGTGCCCCCCGTCGCCCTTGTACACCACCGCACTGCCGCGGAGGTCGTCGGGCGCACCCCAGAACACGGCACTCCACACCCTCGCCATGGCGTAGAGCGTGAGCACGCTCGTGAGGACGGCCGCCGAGGCCAGCGCGTACCCGGTCGGCCCCGCCTCGGACGCCCCGGCGCGCAGCAGGGTGATCTTCGCGATGAACCCGGAGAAGGGCGGGACGCCGGCGATGCTGAGCGCGGGAAGGGCGAACAGGACGGCGATCCCCGTGGGGAGGGCGAGCCGGCCTTTCATACGGTGGAGCGCCGACGTCCCGGTCCGCCGTGCGACCAGGCCGGCGGTGAGGAAGAGCGCGCCCTGCACGACGATGTGATGGACCATGTAGAGGATCGTCCCGGTGAGCCCGGCCGTGTCGAACAGGGCGAGTCCGAACAGCATGAACCCGATGTGGCTGACCAGGGTGAACGAGAGCAGCCGGTTGATGTCGTCCTGGGCGATCGCGCCGAGGATGCCGACCAGCATGGTGGCCACGGCGACGACCGCGAGCAGGACCCACGCCTCGTCGCGGGGGAAGATGAGCGTCTGTGTGCGCAGGATCGCGTAGAAGGCCACCTTCGTCAGGAGCGCGGCGAACACGGCGGTGATGGGGGCGGGAGCGGTGGGATAGCTGTCGGGCAGCCAGAAGTGGAGCGGGACGAGCGCCGACTTGATGCCGAAGACGGTGAGCAGGAGCAGGCCGAGGACCTCCGCCAGTCCGTCCGGGAGCACGGCGACGCGTCCGGCGAGCTGAGCGAGCGTCACCGTGCCGGTGGCGGCGTACGTGAACGCCACGACCGAGAGGAAGAGCAGCGACGACGTGAGGCTCACGATCGTGTACGTCATGGCGGCGCGCGTGCGGGCCTCGCGGGCCTCCAGGGTGATCAGTACGTACGAGGCGCCGAGTGTCACCTCGAACGCGACGAACAGGTTGAACAGGTCGCCCGACAGATAGGCGAGGCTGACGCCTCCGACGAGGACGAGGTAGGCGGGGTGCAGCACGACGGCCGCCTGGGGCCGCTCCTCCGCGGTGCCCTGTCCGATCGCGAAGAGCAGGACGGCCAGGGCCACCAGGAGCGAGACGGTCAGGAGCAGCGCGGAGAGCCGGTCGGCGACCAGGGTGATGCCGGCGGGTGCCGGCCAGCCCCCCACGTGGACCGCGAGGGGGCCTCTGGTGTGCGCCAGCGTGAGGAGGGCGACGCCCGCCCCGACGAGAACGGTCAGCGTGGTGGTGCTGACGCTCCGTACCGCCCACGGCGGCAGTGGGAACACGGAGGCTCCGGCGGCGAGGAAGGGGAGCAGGACGACGACGGCGGTGAGCGCGCTCACGGTCGCTCCTCCTCGCGGTCGCCGAAGCCGCCGATGCGCCGGTCCTCCACGTCGTCGCGGACCTCGTCGTGGCCGGACAGCAGCCAGGACCGGTAGGCGAGCGCCACCAGGAACGCCGTGAGGCCGAAGGTGATGACGATCGAGGTCAGGGCCATCGCCTGGGGCAGCGGGTCGGCGACGTCGGCCGTCGGGCCCGCGTCCCCCGGGACGAGCGGCGGCTCTCCCGGCGGGCCTCCGGCCACGAGCAGCAGCAGGTTGGTCCCGTGTCCGAGCAGGAGGAAGCCGAGCACGATACGCATCAGGGAGCGTTGCAGCATCAGGTAGAAGCCGATCGCGAAGAGCGCGCCGACGACCGCGGCCATGGTGAGGTCGAGGGTGGTCACCGGGCTTCCCTCCGTCCCTCGGCGGCCGGTTCGTCCGCTCCGCCTTCTCCGCCTTCTCCGCCTTCTCCGTCCTCTCCGTCCTCTCCGCCGTGGCCGAGCGAGACCCCCACCGCCGAGAGCAGCTTCAGCGTGATCCCGATGACGAGCACGTAGACACCGATGTCGAAGACGATGCTCGTGACGAAGTCCACGTCGCCGAGCACCGGCACGTGCGTCGTGACCGTCACCGCGGTGAAGGGCTCCCGGCTGAAGCAGACGGGTACGAGCCCCGTTCCGGCGGCGAGGGCGAACCCGGCACCGGCGACGGTGCCCGGCGCGACCGGGATGGCCGCCCCGAGATCGGCACGCCCGCCCACGAGGTACCGGAGGATGAGGGCCTGGCCGGCCACGAGTCCGCCGGAGAATCCGCCGCCGGGCCGGTCATGACCGGAGAACAGGAGGAAGAGGGAGAGGACCAGCGCCGAAGGGAACAGCAGCCGGGTCACCACCTCCAGCAGTACGGACCGTTCCTCGCCCGGCCGTTCGTCCGCTCCCGGCAGCCACTTCTCCTGCGGCTCGTCCCAGTGGGCGGCCGGTGACAGCTTCCGGCTCTCCTCCCGCGTCCTGTCGTCGCGCGGTCTGCCGTCGCGCCAGACACGGATCAGGCTGACCACTCCGACGGCCGTCACGAACAGCACGGCGATCTCGCCCATGGTGTCCAGGGCACGGAAGTCGACGATGATCGCGTTCACCGCGTTGTGGGCGCCCGTCTCGGGGAGGCGGCGCAACTGCTCGGCCGACGCGGCGGGTCCGTGCTCCACGGAGGTGGTGACCAGGGCCAGCGCCGCGAAGAACGCCCCCACGAAGGCGGCCGCCGTGGCACGGACCAGGCGCACGCGTGCCGCGGTGCGGCCCGGTGTGAAGCGTGCGGGCATCCGGCGCAGCACCAGCACGATCAGGACCAGCGTCATGGTCTCGATGAGGAACTGGGTCAGTGCCAGGTCGGGGGCGCCCTGGAGGAGGAAGAGCACCGCCACCCCGTACCCCACGGCGCCCGCCAGGAGGACACCGGTCAGCCGGTGCCGTGTCCGGAGCACCGCGGACGCGGCCGCGAGCACGCCCAGCGCGACGGGAACCTCGATCAGCGAGCTGGACAGCCGGGGCACGCCCACGGACGGGGCCATGGCGGCCAGCGCGGCGCCGGGCACGACGCTGACGGTCAGCAGGATGACGGTGAGGTACAGCGGGAGGGAACCCGGTTGCGTACGGCCCGTCAGCCGGTGGGCGGCGGCGTCGAGGGCCCCGCGTGCCCTCTCGAAGCCGTCGTCGGCGCGGAATCGGCCGGGCAGCGCGAGGATCCGTCCCATGGCGTCGCCGAGGTGGCGGCGCGAGCCCGCGTAGAGGAGTGCGCCCGCGGTGACGGTCAGGGCGGACAGGCCGAGTTCGGGTGTCGGTCCGTGCCAGAGCGCGAGCGCGTACGGGGCGTCGGGGCCTGCCGGGTAGCTGTCGGCGTACGAGCGGGCCACGGCGTCCATGGCCGGATAGCCGATCCCCATGAGGAGGCCCGCGGCCGACAGCACGGCCGCCGGGGCGACGAAGCCCGGCGCGGGCCGCCCGGTGAGGCGTACGTCGCCGGTCTGCCGGTCACCGCCGAACGCGCCGGTCATGAAGTGCGCCGCGTACGCCACCGTCAGCGCGGAGCCCACGACGAGTCCGGACAGGAGCCAGGCGTCGCCGCCGCCCGGCGGCGCGGGGTGCAGGAACGCCGCGTACGACGCTTCCTTGCCCACGTATCCGACGAGCGGCGGCAGGCCCGCCATGGACGCCGCCGCGAGGACGGCGACCGCCCAGAGGACCGGTTCGCGCCGGCCGAGCCCGGACAGTTCCCGTATGTCCCGTGTCCCGGTCCGGTGTTCGATGATGCCCACGGTCAGGAAGAGCGCGGCCTTGAACGCGGCGTGGGCGGCCAGCATCACCGTCCCGGCCAGGGCGGCCGTACGGGTGCCGGCGCCGAACAGGGCGATGAGCATGCCCAGTTCGCTCACGGTGCCGTAGGCCAGAAGGCGCTTGAGGTCCGTCTCGGTGAGGGCGCGCCACGCCGCGAGGACCATCGTGACGAGTCCGACGGTCAGGGCCATGGGGCGCCACGGCGCGACCTCGGCCAGTGCCGGGGCGAGCCGGGCGACGAGGTACACGCCGGCCTTGACCATCGCGGCGGCGTGGAGGTAGGCGCTGACGGGCGTCGGCGCGACCATCGCCGCGGGCAGCCAGCCGTGGAGCGGCATCTGAGCCGACTTGGTGAAGGCCCCGACGAGGATGAGGACGGCGGCGACGGCCACGGTCGTGCCGCGCGGCGGCCGCGCGAGCAGCGCTGAGACCGTGTACGTGCCGGCCGTCTCGCCGAGGAGGACGAAGCCCAGCAGCATCACCAGACCGCCGGCCGCCGTCACCAGGAGGGCCTGCCGGGCCGCCTTCCTGCGCGGCTGCTCCGTGCCGCGTCCCGCGATGAGCAGGAACGACACGACCGTCGTCAGTTCCCAGAAGACGTACAGCACGAACAGGTTGTCCGCCACGACGAGTCCGCTCATCGCCCCGGCGAAGGCCAGCAGGAGCGCCGCCTCGCGGGGCCTGTCCTCGTCGACGTAGTGGCGCGAGTAGAGAAGGACGAGCGCGCCGACTCCCCCGACGATCCACAGCATCAGCGACGCCAGGCCGTCGAGCCGCAGATCGATCGTCAGCCCGAGGGACGGGGCCCACCGCACCGACTCCGCCACGGGTACGCCGCCGAGGACTCCGGGCGCCTCGGCGGCCGCCCACGCGACGGTCGCGAGCGGTACGAGGGCGGCCGCGAACCAGACGTGACGCCCGAGCCGCCGGCCCCACCGCGCGAGGACCAGCGCGACGCCCGCGTGTGCGGCCAGGAGGTACAGCAACGCGTCGTTCTCCCCTCCTCGCCCCTGGGGGCTTGCACGCGGGCGGACCGGAGCCGCGCACCATCATGGGCGCACGGCCGGGGCACGGCCCGTCACCACGCGGCGGGGCAAGCCGATTGGCCGCAGATCACGTGGTCTCCCTCGCGGTCAGTAGCCGCCGGGCGTCTCCCTGTCCTGCGGCGTGGCCGTGATCCTCTCGCCGTCCGGGCCGACGACGTACCAGCGGGCCCCGAACTGCTGGATGCCCTGCCCTTCGAGGTCTCCCGGCTCGTCGTCGCCCTGGTAGTGGTACAGGGGCTGACCGTCGTAGGTGACGGCCGTCTGTCCGTCCTCGCGCACCATGGTGCCGAGCAGCGGCTCCCGGGCCCCTTCACCCGCTTCGGGGTCACCCTGCGTGAGCAGTGGGGGCCACGCCACCGCACACGCGTCGTAGCAGGTGGACTCCCCCTCGCGGTCGGATGCGAACAGGTACAGCGTGCGGCCGTCGGCGTCCACCAGGATGTCCCCGATTCCGGTGGAGCGCACGGCGACGGTGGCGGGCCCCTGCGGTGACCCGGTGGCCCGCGGCTGTTCGCCGGTGTCCCCGCCGCCGTCCCCGCCGCATCCGGCGGCGACGGCGACGAGCAGGAACATGCCTGCCAGGACGAACGGCACGCGGCGCAACGGACTCATCTCTCTGCCTTCCTGCTTCCTGTGCGGCGGTCTGCCGGAGGGAAGCCGGGCGGCGCCCTCACCCCCCACGGGACGCCGGTGCGGAGCCGTCCGCAAACCGGGCGCGCAGACGGAGCAGGCCGCTTGCCTCTGGCCCCGCGAGGAACCCGGCCGGTGTGAATGACGTGTCGTTCCCGGTCCCTCTGTGGGTGTGGGCCGCGCTCACCGCCGCCATCGGCGTGATGCTCGTCATCGATCTCGTGGCCCACCGCGACCACCACGTGATCGGTCTCCGCGAAGCCACCTGGTGGAGCGTGGGCTGGATCGTGGCCGGTCTGTCCTTCGGCCTGATCCTGCTGGCCTGGCAGGACGGCGAGGTCGCCTCCACCTACTACGCCGGGTATCTGATCGAGAAGGCGCTGTCGATCGACAACGTCTTCGTCTTCGCACTGGTGTTCTCCTTCTTCGGCGTCCCCGACGCCTACCAGCACAAAGTGCTGTTCCTGGGCGTCATCGGAGCCCTCGTGGCCAGGTTCGTGTTCATCTTCGTCGGCGCCGAACTGCTGGAGCTGTTCTTCTGGACCGCGTACGCGTTCGGCGCGTTCCTGATCTGGACCGGCTGGAAGATGGCCGTGACCAAGGACAAGAAGGTCGATCCGGACCGCAACCCGGTCGTCCGCCTGGTCCGGAAGGCCGTTCCCACCGACGCGCGGTTCCACGGCACCAGGTTCTTCGCGCGCGTCGGCGGGCGGCGTGTGGCGACGCTGCTGTTCGTGGCGCTCGTCGCGATCGAGGCGAGCGACCTTCTCTTCGCCGTCGACTCCGTGGCCGCCGTCCTCGCGATCACCACCCACACCTTCCTGGTGTGGAGCGCCAACGCGTTCGCCATCCTGGGCCTGCGCAGCCTGTACTTCTGCCTCGCCGGGCTGCTGCGCCGCTTCACCTATCTGCACTACGGGCTGGCGGTCCTGCTCGCCTTCGCGGGCGTCAAGCTCATCCTGTCCGAGACGCCGGTCGGCAAGCTCCCCATCTGGCTGACGCTCACCTTCATCGCCGTGACCATCACCGTCTCCATCGTCTGGTCGCTGATGGCCACCCGCGCCCGGAACGCGCGTCGCCCGGCGCCCGCGGACCAGGACGGCTCGGCCCGGTGATCACCGCGTGGCCTGCCCCCCCGAGGGTCACGGTTCGCCGCGTACGACGGTGACCGGGCAGTGAGCGTGGTGCAGCACGGCCTGGCTGACGGACCCCAGCAGCAGCCCGGTGAAACCGCCGCGCCCCCTGGCGCCGACGATCAGCAACTGGGCACTCCCGCTCGCCTCGATCAAGGCCTCCCGCGTGCCGCCGCGCACGACGCGCTGCTCGACCCGGACGTCCGGATACCGCTCCCTGTGCCCGGCGAGCACCTGGGCCAGCAGGTCCTCCTCGCTCTCGGCGAGCGCGCCCGGCGCGTTCGCGTACGGCAGGGAGGGGTCCTGCGGCGGAGGCAGCGGCGCGTTCCAGGGTGTGTACGCGTGGACGGCGACGAGCACGGCCTCGCGCAGCGCCGCCTCGGCGAAGGCGAAGTCGACGGCCTTCCGGCCGGCCGGTGAGCCGTCGACGCCCAGCACGACGGGCCCCGCGGGATCCGGCGGTTCCCGCACCACCATGACGGGACACCGGCCGTGGGCCGCCAGGTGCACCGCCGTCGACCCCGCCAGCAGCCCGACGAAGCCTCCCGTGCCGCGTGAACCGACCACCACCAGCTCCGCGGTGCGGGACAGCTCCTCCAGCACCGGCAGCGGCCCGCCGGTCACCACGGCCTGGGTGACGTCCACCTCCGGTGCCACGGCCCTGGCGCGCTCCACGGCCTCGGTGACCAGCCGCTCCACCACGTCGCGCAGCCCGCCTCCCGGCGGTCCCAGCGGCGCCGGGCCCGGAGGAGGGTGCATCGCCGGCCACATGAACGCGTGCACCACGTGCAGGCCGACCCCGTGCCACCGAGCCTCCTGCGCCGCGGCCTCCACGGCGGTGAGGCTCGACTCCGACCCGTCCACTCCCACCACGATCAAGCCACTCACCGTCTCTCCTCGTCCGGCCGCTCTGAGCCCAGCCTGAACCGGCCGGTGCCCGGCCGCCACAGGGCACGGCCTGCGGGAAGGGCCCGTCCGACTGCTCGGCCGCCGCACACGAGATCCCAACTGCCCTTGCGTGACGGCGTGTTCCTCATCACCATGTGACGACCGTCCCCCACGTTCCCTGGAGCACCCCTCATGCGCCCCCTGGGCAGACTTCTCGCCACCCTCGCAGCAAGCGCTTTCGCCCTGGCCGGGCTCAGCACCGGCGCAGGCGCCACGACCGGCACCTCGAAGACCGCCGCCTCCGGGGCCACGGCCGGGGCCGCCGCCCAGAGATCCGGGGCCGTCGCCTCCGGCGCGTTCGACGTGCTGACGTACAACATCGCGGGCCTGCCACTCGGCCTGGGCGACAGCGACCCGGAGACCAACACCCCGCTGATCGGGCAGCGGCTCGGGCCGTACGACATCGTGAACGTCCAGGAGGACTTCAACTACCACGCGTCGCTGTACGCGAACGACGCCCACCCGCACCGCACGGCCACCAGCGGCGGCGCGGGCTTCGGTGACGGCCTCAACACCCTCTCCTCGTACCCGTTCGAGGACTTCCAGCGGGTGCGCTGGAGCGCCTGTACGAACGCCGACTGCCTCACCCCGAAGGGCTTCACGCTCGCCCGGGTCCGGCTGGCGGAGGGCGTGTTCGTGGACCTCTACAACGTGCACACCAACGCCGACGTCACGGACGCCGCCCTGGCGGCCCGCCGCGCCAACATCGAGCAGCTGTCGGCCTTCATCCGGGCCAACTCGTCCGGCAACGCGGTGATCGTGATGGGCGACACCAACACCCGCTACACCCGCACCGGCGACAACATCCGCACGCTCGTGCACGACAACGGCCTCACCGACGCCTGGGTACGGCTGGTACGCGGCGGCTCGGCCCCCGCGGCCGGCAGCGACGCGCTGGTCTGCGACTCCGCCGCGCCCACGAACGACTGCGAGGTCGTCGACAAGGTCCTCTACCGGGGCAGCAGGCTGGTGAACCTCACCGCCACCGCCTACAGCAACGAGTGGAAGGCCTTCCTCGACCCGTCCGGCAGGCACCTGTCCGACCACTACCCGCACAGGGTCGGCTTCTCCTGGTCCCTCCCGGCGGACCTGCGGGCGAGCGACTTCTTCGGCGGCCCCCACGGCACGGCCTTCAACGACGCCGACGACCTGCCCGCGGCCCTCTCCCCGCGCGTCCTGACCCTGCGCGGCGGTTCCCGCCTGGACGCGGTGTCCCTCGCCCACGACGGCGGTACGGTCCTGGCCCACGGCGGCACGGGCGGCACCGCCGTCTCGCTCACCCTGGCCCCGGGGGAGAACCTCACCTCCGTGACGCTCACCCGGGGCAGGAAGGACGGGCGTACGCGCGTCTTCTCGGCGGCGTTCGGCACCGACAGGGGCCGCACGCTGAGCGCCGGTAGGGCCACTTCGGACACCGTGACGTTCACGGCACCCGCCGGCCTGCGGATCGTCGGCTTCACGGGCCGCTCCGGCGACGAGATCGACAAGCTGGGAGTGCTCTACGCGCCCCTCACCTGACCGGACCGCCGCCGGACCCGCCGCGGGGGGTGGGTCACCCGCGGTGACGGTTCCTTCGGCCGTCCGGCGCAATCCGGCGACCGTCCACGCCTCCCGGAGGGCACACCTGTGAGCGACCGGCACCACGACGACTCGGCGCGAGGACCCCCATGAACGGACACCGCAATGTCAGCCACCGCCTGCGCAGGGTCGCGTACGGACTCGTCGCAGGCTGTCTGATGGCAGGTGTGCTGTCGGGCTGCGGCGCCACCCAGGGCGAGTTCAACCCGCCGGGTGCGAACGCGCGCGTCGACTCCATGCTCATCCGCTACGCCCATATCGCCGAGCCCCCGGACGGCGCCTGGGAAGCCGGTGCCGACGCGCCGGTCTACGTGTGGCTGTACAACGAGGCGCGTACCGGTGACCGGCTGATCGGCGCGGAGACCACGATCGCGCGGTCCGTGGACGTCGTCTCCGCCGACGGCTCCGCCCGCGGACCGCTCCCGGTACCTCCCGGGACCCTGGTGGAGCTGGAGGAGGGCAGACCGCACCTGGTGCTGCGGGGACTCAAGGAACAGCTGCGGGGCGGGGACTACGCCTGGGTGACCCTCCGCTTCGAACGGGCGGGCGAGGTGGCGCTCCAGATGCACGCCCAGCTGCCCACGTACGAGGAGGCCACCCGCACACCCGGGCTCACACCGCCCTCGCCGGAAGCGTGAGCCGCCGGCCGGTCGCCGGCCCGCGGCCTCCTCGCCCACCCCGCCCACCTCGCCGCGAGTGATTTGATCCGTTTCATTCGCTTTCGGCGGGTCAATCGGTCCTTATGGAATTCATCGTTCCGGGAAGAGGCCGCCGGCCGCTGCCGGCGGTGTTCGCCGCCGTGCTGATGCTCCTCGTCGTGGTCCTCGCCGGATGCGGGAAGGACGACTCCGTCAACGAACCGCACGAGGCCTTCGCGAACGTGGAGGTGGACTACGCGCGGGCGATCCGGGCCTCGACGGCGGAGGTCACCGGGAGTGAGCTGGTGTCGCTGGAGCTCACCCGGCCCGAGTCGGCCGATCCGGTGTGGGTGAGCCGGGTCGCCACACAGCAGGGCGAGGTGCACACCGTACGGGTGGACGCCGTCCTCGGTGACGTGCTGGGCACGAGTACGGCCGGTACGGGCACGGACGGCCTCACCGCGGCCGAGCTGACCGCGCGCCTGGACGAGGCGACCGTCCTGCCCGACGAGGCGGCCCGCGAGGCCCGCGGTTCCACGGACGGGCCCGTGACGGCGATCCGCCTCGACCAGCAGGGCGACACCGTCGTCTGGGCCGTGGACGTGGCCGGTCTCCAGGGGGAGGAGACAAAGACGCACGTGGTGGACGCCCGGACCGGCGAGGTGCTGCGGCGCGGTTGAGCCGGACGAGACGAACGAGGAATGACCCGATGGCGAAGAACGGCGTGCCCGTCCTGAGGAAGATCAGCGATTCGAGCCGGGCGGTGGCCTCCCCGGAGGAGGACGTCCGCGGACGGAAGGTGGTCAGCACCGAGGGCGACGAGCTCGGGAAGGTCGAGGACCTGCTCATCGACGAGGAGGAGGGCAGGGTGCGCTTCCTCCTCGTGGAGCACGGCGGCTTCCTCGGGCTGGGCGAGAGGAAGACGTTCGTCCCGGTGGACGCCGTCGTCGACGTTCGGGCCGAGCAGGTGGTCACCAGCCAGTCTCGCGTGCGGATGGCCGACGCCCCGCCGTACGACCCGGAACTCGCCGACGAGACGCGGTACTACGAGGACGTCTTCCGGTACTTCGGCATGGCACCGTTCTGGGGCGCGGGCTATGTGTACCCGCCGTATCCCCACTACCGCTGACGTCGTGGCGCGCCGGCCTGCGTCGGACCGCCCTCGGACGGTGAGATGAGCGCAAGGCCGATCTCGGGCCGGTACGTCTTGCGGAGGTCCGCCGGACTGGTGCGCACGACGATCTCCAGCGTCGGCCACACGCGTGCCTCCAGCAGGTGACCGCCGCGGGTCGTGCCGTCGGACAGCCCCAGCACCGTGTGCACATGGGCCGCCGGTCCTTCCGCGTCCTCGGCGATGTCGCCGACCAGGGACAGTACCTCGCACTGCTCGTCGACCGGGATCCGGCGGTAGTCCTTCGCGCCCCGGTCGAACCATCCCACCACGGCCGTCTCGAACGCCCCCACGGCGGTGATCTGGGCGGCTCCCACGTCCCGGTCGCGCGCGAAGCCGTCCAGGCAGACGAGGGGGTCCTCGCCCGGGTCGAGGACGAGCGCGTACGCGGCGCCGGAGCGCCCTTCTTCGAGCTGTTGCCATCGCATGGCCGCCGGGTACCCGCCCGGCCGCGCCCGCAACTCCGTGCCGGGGCGTCAGCCGGGAGGCGGTGGATCAGAAGGCCCTGCCGCGCCAGGAGGAGGACGACGCCAGCCACGACGTCACCCGGCTGATGTCGGAGCTCGTGACCATTCCGACGAGCCGCCCGTCCTCCAGTACCAGCGCGCGATGCGCGGTGCTGCTCTCCAGGTCCTCCAGCAGACCCACCAGGGAGTCGTCCGGCCGCGCCGTGGGCACGTCCTCCACCGGGAGCATGGCCGAGGTGACGGGCGCGTCCCGGTCCTCCTCGGGCACACGGCTCGCGGCCTTGACCTCCACCAGGCCCACCGGCCGCCGGTCGCGGTCCACGACGGGGAAGGCGGAGTGGTGGAACCGGTAGCCGGGATCGGCGAGGAACGCGCCGACGGTCATCGAGTCCGGCACCACGGTCGGCTCGACGCTCATCACCTGGCCTACGGGGATACCGCCGAGCAGCTCACGCGCCCGCGCACGGGCACCCTCGCCGGTCGCCATGGCGACGAGGAACCAGCCGATCACGACCAGCCAGAAGCCGCTGAAGAGGGCGCCCACGACGATCAGGAACAGACCGGTGCCGATCAGGACCCACCCCAGGGCCCGGCCGGCCCGGGTGGCCACGGCCGTGGCCCGCAGCGGGTCGCCCGTCCGGTGCCACACCAGGGCGCGCAGCAGCCTGCCGCCGTCCAGCGGCGCCGCCGGAAGCGCGTTGAACACGGCCAGGACACCGTTGATCACGGCCAGCCACACGAGGGCCTCGACCAGCAGGCCCGCCCCGGCGGTGGCCGCGGCCGCCACGGCCGCGAGCCCGAAGACGAGCCCCAGCACCAGGCTGACGAGCGGTCCCACGGCGGCGATCCGCACCTCGGCGCCCGGGGACCTGGCCTCGCTCCGCAGCCGGGCCACACCGCCGAGCAGCCACAGCGTGATGTCCTCGACGGCCACGCCGTGGCGCCGGGCCACGACGGCGTGGCTCAGTTCGTGGGCCAGCAGACACAGCAGGAACACCACGGCGGCGCCCAGCCCCGTCAGCAGGTAGGCCCACGTGGGACGGCCGGGGTGGGCGTCCGGCAGCCTCCCGGCCAGGGCCACCGCCACTACGGCCACGATCACCAGGACGCTCCAGTGCACCCCGACACGGACCCCGCCGAGCCTCCCCAGCGAGAACGTCGCCTTCACCCGCCGTCCACCTCCCGCCTGCCGCACGGCTCCGGGCCGTGCTCGATGCCGTACGGGTTTCCAGGCCGGGACCGGCCACACGGCCGGCGGCACGGCGGCCGGCCCGTTTGGGTCCCGGCCCGCAGGGAACCCCGAGCCGCATGGAAGACCGCGATCGCAGACGCACCGGTGGCCGCCGCGGGCTGCGCCGGCTGGCGTCCGTTCCCCTGGCGGCGCTGCTCATCGGCGGGTGTGTCCTGTACGAGCAGCGCGACGACGAGGGGCCGGCGCCCTCTCCGGGGGCGGTCCGCGAGGTGCCGCTGCGGGTCGTGGAGCAGGGCGGCCGCACGCTCGCTTTCGTTCCGGTGACCGTCGGCGGCAAGGGGCCCTTCATGTTCGCCCTGGACACCGGCGCCTCCTCCAGCGTGGTGGACGACGACGTCGCCGACGAGGCGGGGCTGCGGCTGACCGGTGAACGGCGCGCGGTGAGCGGCGTGCTCGGCATGGGGCGGGTCCCGGTCGCGGAGGTGACCGAGTGGAAGGTCGGCGACGTGCCGCTTGACCCGGGCGACGTCACGGTCATCGACCTCGATCCCCCGCGCGGCGGAGGCGGGATCGAGGGCCTCCTCGGCTCCGACGTGCTGAGCGATTTCGGCTCCATCACCGTCGACTACGACGACGGGACCCTCCGTCTCCCCGCACCCGCCTCCTGAACAGCGCCGCCACTCGGGTGGAGGGGCACAGGGGCTCGTTCCGCGGGGAAGGCGGCGTGGAACCGATGACCAAGGCTGCCGGACAGCCGAGTCCACCCCGTGACACGACGAGGAGCACGCTGATCATGGCCAACGGCGGAAACGTCATCCAGGAACTCACCACGGACCACCGCGAGGTGGACCGTCTGTTCGAGCAGATCCAGTCGGCGCCCGGCGGGGACCGGAAGCGGCAGCTGGCGGATCAGCTCACCATGGAGCTGGTGCGGCACTCGGTCGCCGAGGAGGAGTACCTGTACCCGGCGGTGCGCCGGCATGTCGACGACGGGGACGACATCGCCGACAAGGAGATCGCCGACCACAGCGAAGTGGAGCGCATGCTCAAGGAGCTGGAGGCGTCCGAGCCGGGCGACGGCCGGTTCGACCGCCTCATCTCCGAGCTCAAGACGGCCGTCACCGCGCACGTCGACGACGAGGAGAACCGGCTGTTCCCCCTCCTCGCCGACTCCTGCCCCGCCGAGACACTGGACAAGCTGGGCGACAAGGTGCGCTCCGCCAAGAAGACCGCCCCGACCCGCCCCCACCCGGCGGCCCCTGACACACCGCCCGCCAACAAGCTCCTCGCCCCGGGGGCCGGCATGGTGGACCGCCTGCGGGACATGCTCACCGGCCGCGGCCGGAGCTGAAGGGCGGCGGCGCAGACGTCCGGCGCGAGGGCGGCGCGGCGCCCGTCACGGGCGCCGCGCCGGTGGCTCAGGCGCCTGGGCTCAGGCGCCGGGGACTCAGGTGCCGGGCGCGGTCTGCTGGAGGGCCTGCAGGGAGGCCACCAGGCGGTCCACCTCCTCCCGTGTGTTGTACAGCGCGAGCGAGGCGCGCGCCGCGCTGGTCAGACCGTAGTGGGCGAGGGCCGGCTGGGCGCAGTGGTGCCCGGCGCGCACGGCGATGCCGTCGCGGTCGAGCCACGCGGCGATCGCGCCCGGGTCGTGCCCGGCCAGGGTGAACGTCAGCACGGCGACCCGCTCCGGCGCGTCGCCCAGGATGTCGAGCCCCGGAACTGTCGCCATGGCCTCGCGGGCGTAGGCCAGCAGCGACGTCTCGTACGCGGCGACGGCCTCCTGACCGAAGGACGTCAGCCAGTTCAGGGCGGCCAGCAGCCCGACGACGCCGGAGATGTGCCCGGTGCCGGCCTCCAGGCGGTGCGGGACGGGAGCGTACGTGGTGCGGTCGAAGCGGACGGACTCGATCATGTTGCCGCCGCCCTGCCAGGGTGCCATGGTCTCAAGGACCTCCGGCTTGGCGTACAGGGCGCCGATCCCGGTGGGCGCGAACAGCTTGTGCCCGGAGAACGCGTAGAAGTCGGCGTCGATCGCCTGCACGTCCACCGGCAGGTGCGCCACCGCCTGCGCCCCGTCCACCAGGACCTTCGCGCCGTACCGGTGGGCGAGGGCGGTCATCTCGCGCACGGGCGGGATCGTCCCCAGCACGTTGGAGGCATGGCTGATCACGACGAGCCGGGTGCGCATGGACAGCAGGTCGGCGTAGGCGTCCTGGTCGATGGTGCCGTCCTCCAGGAGCGGGACGGGAACGACCCGCGCCCGGCTCTCCTTGGCGAGCAGCTGCCACGGCACGATGTTGGAGTGGTGCTCCAGCACCGGTACGAGGATGTCGTCGCCCGGCCCGATCAGCCCGCGGCCCCAGCTCTGGGCGACCAGGTTGACGGCCTCGGTGGTGCCGCGCACGAACACGACGCTGTCCGGGGACGGGGCGTTGAGGAACCGTGCCACGGCCGCCCGGCCCGCCTCGTACGCCTCCGTGGCCTCCCGGGCCATGGTGTGCGCGCCGCGGTGGATGTTGGAGTTGGCCGTCCCGTAGAAGCCGGCCACGGCCTCGATGACCTGGCGCGGCTTGTGGGTGGTCGCCCCGTTGTC